>CAMEEZ010000007.1 GCA_945915275.1 uncultured Mycoplasma sp. | reverse complement strand
TATATTCGTAAGGTATAAAATACGTTCTTTTTATGGTTTTTGGTTTACTTTAGCGAACATCTTTGTTATAATGTTATACAGAATAAAGGGTGTGTAAATATGAATTCATTAACAAAGGAAGCAACAAAAATATTAGATAAATTATATAATTTACGTGGTGAGGATAGTGTAATTTTAACTCAAATGGAAAAAGAAAAAAGTTCTGCTGAGGAAACTAAGTTAAGAACTTCTAAAGAAAAAGAGTTGTTACAAGAAAAAATAAGTAGACTTGCTAATGAAGAATCTTCATTAAAAGAGCAAGGAGAAAGACTAAGTAGTGTACTAGCAAATATTAATGAAGCTGACTATCAATTAGTAATTGATAGGCTTGGATTGGATTTTAATCCTGATGTTATAAAGAGTAATTTGGATGAGAGATTGCCAGAAACTATTAATTCAGTTGTAACTGAAGCTAATAAAGCTGAAGAAGAATTGACTAATGTTGAAGAAGAAATGAATGATGCAATAACTAAAATTGAAGAATTAGGAATTAGAAAAGATGCGGCATTAGCATTACAAGAGAAACTTAATGAATATTTTGAACTAGCTCTAACCGGTAATATAAATATTACTAGAGATTCAATTACTTCATTGTTAGAAAAATTCGGCTTTAGTGAAGAGGAACAAAGAGAAGCAGCTAAAATTTTAATGTTTCCTGAAGATGCTTTATATGAATATGATAAAGAACAAAAGGGCGGAAAGAGCATCTCCGAGGTAATCCAAGAAGCAAAAGGGTATAGTAGTGAATCAATTAGTTCAAGTATTGAAGATATTGTTCCATCAGCTAATAATAAGAATGAGATTAAAGAGACGATGGAAGAACTTGGATTGGATTATCTAGATTATACAAATACAGATTTAGATAATATTTCATTATATTTTGATAAAGAAGTAATGAAAAATAATGTAGAATATGCTAAAACTATAGATTTGGATTTAGAATTGTTTGCTGATAACGTTAGCTTATTAACTGATAAAGAGTTTATAAATAAGGCTGAGAAATTATTTAGCTTGGAAAAAACACCTTTAGATATTTCTCTAAATCCATCAGTATTAACAAAGTATACTTATGATGAATTAATACATGCAATTGATTTATTAAATGAAAGTGGTTTAGATCCAAAAAAAGTTCCATTAATGGCATATTAGTATAGGGGAGTATATATGATTAAAGAAATTAGTAGATTATTATCTGAGGATGAAAGAGCAAAATTGCCTAAGTTTTATTCAAACATTGTAATCGCTGAAGAAAATGTTGAGAACACAAAAGAGATTATAAAAACGTTTGCAGAAACAGGTTTAACGTTTTCAAAAGCTACTGACTTGAGAGCGTTAACTATAGAGCAAAACGTTTTAATTACAACTATTGAAAAATATTCTAAAAAAGATAAATTTGGCATTATTTATAATAATCCATCTTTGTTAAGATTTAAAGCTGAAATAATAATAAGTCGAATTGAAGACTGTGAAAAAGTTGGTAAAGGCTATCTAAATGAAGACGGAACAATTAAAAGTTTCATTTTAAATGATGATGAATGGGAAAGAGTTGCAGAAGGATTACATTTAGATGAAATAGTCGAAGAAGAAACGCCTAGTTATATGACTCTTGATCAAGCTTTTAATGAAGAAAAGGCCCAAAATATAATTGAAGCGTTACAATCAAAAGATGCTAATTTAGATATAGAAGATTTTGAAAAGTATACAACTCTTATAAGAGTTTATAATAATGCTTTTGCTTCAGCAGGAATTGAACAAGATGATAAATCTAAAGATAGAGCAGAGGGTATAATCATGAATTTAGTATCGTATGAAAAAGAACATAAGGGTGCTATCAGTGATGTAGATATTGTTTATGCAACACTGATTTGTAACGAAAAATGGTCAAGGGAAGATGCTGAAAGCATGAAGCCGATAATAGTAGAATTAATAAATTCTGAGAATATGGATTTAGAAAGTAGTGGTGTAAAACTATGAAATTTTTGGATAAATTGGGGTTTTCAAAACAAGAGATTGCCGAAATTGAAAATAATACACCAGAATTAATGATTGCAAAGTTAAAAGAACAACAGAAATTAGTATCTGCCAATATTTTATTCTTAAAAGAATTAGGAGTCACTAATTATAAAAGAGTTTTTATAAATTATTATGATATGTTTTTAATGGATAATAGTAATTTTGTTAACATTTTTAATCAATATGATCATGATGATTTAATTGATAAAATACAAAAAGATATCACTGTTGTAGAATATTTATAACTGGATAATCCAGTTTTTTTATTTAAAATAAAATGAGCATTTCTCTTTATTTAAAACATATCAAATGTTATAATACTAATAGTAAGGATTGAGTGCAGATGAACATAAATGACAATTTAAACAACAATCAACTAGAAGCAGTACAGTTCAAAGAAGGACCTTGTTTAGTAATTGCTGGAGCAGGATCTGGTAAAACAAAAGTGCTGACTACACGAATAGCTAATCTTATTGACTCTGGAGTTCCTTCATATAATATTTTGGCTATCACTTTTACTAATAAAGCAGCCAAAGAAATGAAAGAAAGATTAAGTAAAATAGTCGAAGAAAATTATGCTTTTGTCGGGACATTTCATTCTTTAGGATTAAAATTAATTAGAGAAAATGTTGATTCATTAGGCCTTGAAAAAAACTTTACTATTTTAGATAGTGATGATGTCTTAAGTATAATAAAAAAAATAATGAAAAATAAAGGGTATGACTCAAAAGATGCGGCACCATCGTATATTAGAAATAGAATTAGTTTTATAAAAAATGAAATGTTAACAAATGCTGAAATAGAAAAATTTTTTAACACTCCCCCAGAAAGAGTAGCATATGATGTTTATTTAGAATATGAGCAGACTTTAAAAAGAAATAATTCGGTTGATTTTGATGACTTACTAAAGCTTCCTGTTAAATTATTCTTAGAAAACCCTAATATATTAGAAAAATATCAGGAAAAATTTAAATATATTTTAATAGATGAGTATCAAGATACTAATGAAGTCCAATATCGTTTAACTAAGTTATTAGCAAAAAAGCATAAGAATATATTTATAGTCGGAGATCCAAATCAATCAATTTATGCCTTCAGACATGCTAATTTTAAAAATATTTTAAATTTTGAAAAGGATTATCCTGGAGCAAAGGTAATTACTCTAAATCAAAATTATCGAAGCACAAACATGATTTTAAACGCAGCTAATTCTGTAATAAAAAATAATATTGAAAGAAAAGATGTTAATTTATTTAGTGAATGTGGTGATGGAGTAAAGTTAAAATACTTAAGAAGTTATGATGAAAAACATGAGATTACATTGATAATTGAAGAAATACATAAGCTTTTAAAAGAAGGATATAGTAAAAATGATATTGCTATTTTTTATCGTACAAATGCTCAATCGCGTATTATTGAGGAAATGTTTTTAAAAAGTGATATAGGTATTAAAGTTGTAGGAAGTTATTATTTTTACGGAAGAAAAGAAATCAAAGATTTATTATGCTATTTAAGGTTAATTTATAATCCTCATGATGAAATAAGCTTAAAAAGAGTAATAAATGTTCCTAAAAGAGGCATAGGAGTTAAAACTATTGATGAATTAGAAAAAAAAGCATATGAAGAGAATAAATCTATGTTTGATGTTATTTCTAAAGGAAAAGAATTGGCTTTCAAAGAAATTATATTAGAACTTCAAAAAGATAGTGAAAATATGTCATTAACTGAATTAATAGATGACGTAATTACTAAATCTAAAATAAAAGAAGAACTTGAAAATGAACAAACACTTGAAGCAGAGTTAAGACTTGATAACTTAATGGAGTTTAAAAGTATTACGGCATCTTTTGAAGAAAGAACGGGAAGTGTTAATTTAGGTGATTTTTTAGAAGAATTAAGTTTAGTAGCTGACATTGAAGAACATAAAAATAATGATGATGTTGTTACTTTGATGACTCTTCATAGTGCCAAAGGATTAGAATTTAAAGTTGTATTTATTACTGGAATGGAAGAGGGTATATTTCCTCATGCTAATTCCTTCTTGGAAGAAAATGGCCTTGAAGAAGAAAGAAGATTATGTTATGTAGGTTTAACTAGAGCCAAAGAAAGATTATATTTAACAAATGCTAAGAAGAGAATGTTATATGGTAGAGAGAATCAAAATCCTCCAAGTAGGTTTTTGCAAGAAATAGATGAAGCGTTAATTGAAAAAACAAACGCTAGTATAAGAGAAGAAAAACAAATTGACAAAGAAAAAATGTATTCTTCCGAATCTGTAGAATATCAAAAAGGAGAAATTGTCATGCATACGATTTATGGCAGAGGAGTTGTTTTAGATTTTGATGATAAATATGTCTCTATTGCCTTTGCTAAAAATTATGGAATAAAAAAATTAATGAAAAATCATAAAAGTATTAAGAAAGGAAATTAAATATGAAAGAAGAATTAACGTTAGTAGTAATGGCTGCAGGAATGGGTAGTCGTTTTGGAGGGTTAAAACAAATTGAACCAGTTGGGTTAAAAGGAGAATTTATTTTAGATTATTCTGCATATGATGCAAAAAAAGCAGGATTTAATAAAGTTGTTTTTGTTATAAAAGAAGAAATGCTTGATGTTTTTAAAGAAACTGTTGGTAAAAGAATTGCTGATAAAATTAAAGTTGAATATGCATTTCAAAAAATGGAAGATATTCCTGAAGGATTTAGTGTTCCAAAAGATAGAACTAAACCTTGGGGAACTGTTCAGGCTATATTGGCAGCTAAAGATTATGTAAATGGATCTTTTTCAGTAATAAATGCCGATGACTATTATGGCCCAGAAGCATATGAGACAGCCTATAATTTCTTTTTAAATAGTAAAGATGAAAATGAATATGCTTGTATAACATATCCATATATTGAAACTAGTAGTAAATATGGAAGTGTAAAAAGAGCTGTATGCTATATGGAAGATAATAATATCGTAAAAATGATTGAGAGCTCTATATCAACAGTGGATGGAAAAGCCCATTGTGAACCATTAGATGGAAGTAAACCATTTGATACCGAGATAAATCATCCTGTAAGTATGAATATGTATTGTTTTAAAAATAGTTTCTTTAATTATTTGGAAGAATTTTTTAAAGAATTTTTTGAAAAAACTCCAAATCTAAGTAAAGATGAAGCATTATTACCAGATTGTGTAACAAAAAATATTAATAATGGAAATATAATTTTAAAAAATGAAATAACAAAAGGTAAATGGTTAGGCGTAACATATAAAGAAGATTTACCGTTTGTAAAAGAATCTATAAAAAAATTAATTGAAGATGGAAAATATAAAGAAGATCTATGGTCTTAATATAAGTTTGATAATCTAAATATAATATAGTATAATAGATTTGCTCAATTAGAGGTGAAATATGAAAAAAATAAAAGATATTTGGCAAAATAATAGAGTTTTATTTGTCTTGTTTATTATTCTTATAATATGCTTTGTAGCAATTGTTACTGTTGCAATGTCTTATTTTATCGGTTCAGAGAAAAGTCCCTATGGTAATAGACTTGATAATAAAGTTGAACTGCCAAAAAATTTTGAAAAAGAAATTGAAAATACGCTAAATTCTGATGAAAATATCAAGGAAAGCAATGTTAGAGTTTCAATAAGAACTATATATTTATCAATTAATTTTGAAGGAAATATTACTTTAGAACAAGCAAAAGAAAAAGCAATATCTTCTTTGGAACTTATTAATGATGAAATACTAGATTATTATGATATAAATTATATTTTATCAAAAGATAAAACAGAAGAAAGTGAAGGATTTACAATAATGGGATCACGAAATTCTTTTGGAACTGGAGTTGTATGGAATAACAATACCCCAGTTGTTGACGAAGAGGAAAAATAATATGAAAAAGAAAACAAAAATAATTATTATAATTATATGTTTACTAGTGTTAATTATTGGTGGATGTATTACTTATAAAATATTTAGTGATAAAACACGTTTAAATATAATTGAAAGAAATTGGATAAATGATAATGTTTCAACTATTCAAAATGTCAATGTATTAAATGATAATGCAGTTTTTGGAAATATAGGTAAAGGTGTATATTTTGATTTCATTGAAGATTTTGGAAAAGAATATAATATTGATATTAATCCCGTTGCCATTAAAACTGGGGATAATTCTTCAGGGTTAACTCTAGGATATTCGAATAATTATGAAGATAAAGATATTGTATTTTATAAAGATTATTATGTAGTAGTAAGTAATAATTATGAACTTATATCAAGTTATGAAGATTTAGAAGGAAAAAATATTGGTATTTTAAATAGTAATTTGGCTCATGTTACTAGTTTTTTAGGAAATTATAATATAAATTATAGTCAATATGATAGTAGAGAAGATTTAGAAAAAAGTCTTATAGAAGACAAAGTTTCATATATTATTGTTCCTAGACTAGAATACTTAGATTTTCTTTTAGAAAACAACTTGTATGTTATTGAACATTTAAGTGATGTTCCAAATTATTATCTAATTCAAAATACTGAAAGTACTTTAGGATCAATTTTTAAAAAGTATTTCATAAAATGGCAAGATAATCTTGATGATTATTTTAATGAAGCAGAATTTTCTTTATTTACCTCAAAATTAGGTATATCCGAAACTGAAGTAGATGCTTTAAGAGGAATGGATTTTAACTATGGATTTGTAAATACTAGCCCATATGAAGTAATATCTGGTGGAACTTATGGTGGGATTATTGCAATTTATTTAAAGGATTTTTCTTCTTTTGCAAATTTAGATATTAATTTTACTAAATATAAAAATATTAATAAGTTTTATAAAGCTATAGAAAAAGAGGAAGTAGATTTTTATTTTAATTATTATAATTTAACAAATAATTATCAAACTGTGAAAGCAGGCATGGGAATACAATATGATATAATTGCTCAAAATAGTAATTCTATTGTTATAAATTCTTTAAATGCCTTAAAAGGAAAAGAAGTTTATGTTCTTGAAGATAGTTTATTAAAAAATGCCTTATCTAAGATAAATGGTATTAATATTAAAACTTATAAGAACAATAATGATTTATTTAAGCTAGCTAAAAAAGATGTGATTATAGTTTTAGATAAAAATATCTTTGAATATTATAAAAATGATGAACTTAAAAATTTCTCTTCTAGACATAGAGATTTTATAAATTCTGAATATTCATTTAAAATAAATAATAACAATGCTTTTTATAAATTATTTGAAAGATATATAAATACAATAGATTACAATGAGGCTGTTAATCGTGGAATGTATAATCATTCTGAGACTGTAAAAAGTGGCACTATTTTAGGTCAATTAGCAAGATATTTCTTATATATATTATTCTTGACTGCGGTAATAATATATATTTTGTATCGTCGAACAAAGAAAATCACAATTATTAAAAAAATTAAACGTGAAGACAAAATGAAATATATTGACCAGTTAACTTCATTAAAAAATCGTAATTATTTAAATGAAAATATAGATAATTGGAATAATAATAAAATTTATCCACAAACGATGATAGTAATAGATTTGAATAATATTCAATATATTAATGATACATTAGGATATGAAGAAGGCGATAAACAAATTAAAGCCGTAGCAAATATCTTAATTAAAACTCAGCTTGATTATTCAGATATTATGCGTACAGATGGAAATGAGTTTACCATTTATTTGATTGGTTATACCCAAAAACAAATAACAAGTTATATTCATAAATTGAATAAAGAATTTAAAAAATTGCCTTATGAATATGGTGCGGAATTTGGTTATAGTATGATTACTGACGATATAAAAACAATTGAAGACGCTATAAATGAAGCTGTGGAACAAATGAAATTACAAAAAAAGGAATCTTCTAAAGATGAAAAAGTTGAAAAAAAAGATTAAAATCTTTTGGGAAAATTTTATGACTGTCTTAAAAAGGCCAGAAATGACTGTTCTTCCTGGATCTTTTGCTTATTACTTAGTATTATCAATTGTTCCCACTATTACGCTTATTACTTATGTAGCAACTTTCTTTAATGTTCCATCAAGTTTTATCTTTGAATTTTTAGCAAAAGCTTTAAATAAAGATATTGCAAATTTAGTAGTAGCTAATTTGGGAGGAACAAATTTGGGAATAAAATTTTATATATCTCTTATAATAGCCATAATAATAGCATCAAATGGCGCAGCTTCAATTATTACAACTTCAAATGCAATATATGGAATTAAAAATACAGGTTTTTTAAAAAGACGATTAAAAGCCTTAATTATGACAATAGTATTAATTTTATTAATAATATTTATGTTAGCAGTTCCTGTGTTTGGTGAAAAAATAATTGAAGTTATAAGATATGTTAACTTAAATACAAGATTTACAGAACAGATTTCAGTTATATTTAACTTTATTAAAGGTCCTATATCATGGTTTGTAATTTTTATTTTAGTAAAAATTCTTTATACTATGGCTCCTGATAGATTACTTCCAAGTAAATATGTTAATTATGGTGCAATATTTACTTCTGTATCTTGGGTTATAATAACATCGATATTTTCATATTATATTTCTCATATTGCTGTGTATGATGTGTTTTATGGTGGACTTGCCAATATAGTTATCTTAATGATATGGTTTTATTTACTTGCCTATATTTTTACAATTGGAATGGACTTAAATTATCGAGAAGAAGAAATAAAATTGGAAAAAACTAGTCAAATAAATACTGTAAAGTAGTTAATAATATTTATATGTACACAAATATTACTTAGTACATCTAGTTTTTTTGATATCAATCTAATATTTCTTATTAACGATATTGAAGAGTAATATTTAAAAAGAGGATAATATATCTTCTTTTTTTGTTTTAAATAAGAGAAGTGTGCTATAATAATTATGTGATGTATATGAAAGAAAAGAAACTCCCATTAATAATTTATATTTTTATAACAATAGTGTTTCTAGAGTTTATTTTTAGAGCAATGACTATTGAAAAATTTTTTTCAATGTCTTTAATTTATATTCTATTTAGTACTTGCTTAATCTCTTATATAATTAATTTTTTAATTAAGTTTTTTAATGAGAAAACAGGTAAGGTTATCTTTTTTATAATAACCTTTATTTTAGTGTTTTGGGTATCCGCAGAAATAGTATATAAAAATATCTTTAATATTTATTTTTCGATCTCACTATTAAAGTTAGCAGATCAGCTAATGACATTTTGGAAAGACACTTTAGGTATGATTTTTAAAAATGTTCTTTATATTATTGTGGGATTTATACCATTTATTGGAGCTTTTTTTATAAAGAAAAAATTAGATTTCCAAAAATCCTCATTAAAAGTTCAAGGAATAAGATTTATTATCATAGTTCTTTTAATTCTTTCATTTAAAGGAATTCTTTTAATTAATAAAAAAGATACATATTCTGCTTATAATTTATATTATAATGTAAATGAAGTCACTCTAAGTATTGAAAAATTTGGGGTATTAAATGCTACTTATTTAGATGTTAAGAAAGCAATTTTTGGGTTTGATGAAAAAATAGAATATATTGATTATGATAATAAAGAAACAGAAGCTGAAAAAGTTTATTCATTGAATATAGATGACAGAATTGATTTAGAAAATTTGATTCAAAACGAAAGTGATAATACTATTAAAAGTATGCATGAATATTTTAATAGTGATGAAGGAACTTATCAAAATGAATATACTGGATATTTCAAAAAGAAAAATTTAATTTTAATTATGGCCGAAAGTTATAATATGGTTGCTGTAGATAAAGAATTAACTCCAACTTTATATAAATTAACTAATTCAGGATTTGTTTTTAATAATTTTTATTCGCCTGTGAATAATAGTACGATCGGAGGAGAATTTCAAGAATTAACTGGATTGTATGCCAATGGTTCTATTTTAAAAACATGGCGCAATGGTCAAAACTATTTTCCGTATGGTATAGCAAATATGTTTAAGAGTATTGGTTATAATACGTATGCTTATCATAATCACTACTATACTTTTCAAGATCGTAATAAATATTTAAAGGCTTTGGGATTTAATAATTTTCAAGGATGTTATAATGGACTTGAAAAAAAAATAAATTGTAAATCATGGCCAGAAAGTGATGTTCAGATGATTGAAGCGACTGTGGATGATTATATTAATGACGACAATTTTATGGTTTTTTATGCATCAGTTAGTGGACATGGTGGTTATTCTTGGACTGGAAATAACATGAGTAAAAAACATAAAGAAGCTGTCAAAGATTTACCATATAGTGATTCAGTTAAAGCATATATTGCCGCTCAAATAGAATTTGATCAAGCCTTAGAACTTTTACTTAAAAAACTTGAAGAAGCTGGAAAACTAAAAGATACAGTTATATCATTTGTTGGGGATCATTATCCTTATATGCTATCTTTATCCGAAATAAATGAAGTGTCAACATATAAAAGGGACAATGTTATTGAAATAAATCATAGTAATTTTGTATTATGGAATAGCGAAATGGATAAAATAGAAGTTGACAAAGTCGGAAGTCAAATAGACGTTATTCCAACAATCTATAATATATTTGGATTAACTTTTGATTCACGATTATTTATTGGGAAAGATATTTTAAGTACAGAGCCTGGATTGGCAATTATGAACAATCGTTCATGGGTAAGCGATAAAGGGAAATATTTTGCTAACACAAAAGAATTTATTCCAAATGATAACGAAGAAATAGATGATGAATATATTAATACAATGAATAGTATTGTTTCATCTAAAATAACAATGAGCAAAAATATTATAGAATATAATTATTACAAAAAAGTACTAGGAGATTAATATGTGTGGAATAGTAGGATTCATAAATAATAGCAAAAACAAAAAGCCCATCATAAAAAAAATGAATGATAGAATTATTCATAGAGGTCCTGATAGTGAAGGATTTTATGTGGATGATTTCATTGCCTTAGGTCACCGAAGACTTTCTATTATTGATTTATCTACAGGGAATCAGCCAATGTATAATGAAGATAAAACAATGGTTATAGTTTTTAATGGAGAAATCTATAATTATGTAGAGTTAAGGGATGAATTAAAAAACAAAAATCATAAATTTGCTACATCTTGTGATACAGAAGTATTAATTCATGGATATGAAGAATGGGGATGTGAACTTCCTAAAAAACTACGTGGTATGTTTGCTTTTGCTATTTATGACATAAAGAAAAAAGAATTGTTTTTAGCCCGTGATAATTTTGGGATTAAACCGTTATATTATGCAAAGTTTAATAATACATTTATGTTTGGTTCCGAAATAAAGAGTTTATTAGAGCACCCGGATTTTCATAAAGAATTAAATGAAGATTTGATAGGACCTTATTTATCATTTAGTTTTACTCCTACGGAAGAAACATTTTTTAAAGGAGTATACAGGTTAGAGCCAGGCCATTATATATTATATAAAGAAGGAAAGATTATTAATCAAAAATTTTATAAATTAAGTTTTCCGGATAAAAATATGAAATACGATACTGCTGTCACAAAAATTTCTGAAGCAATGACAGATTCTGTAAATCATCATATGTTAGCGGATGTTGAAGTAGGTTCTTTTTTATCTAGTGGAATTGATTCATCGTATTTAGTTTCTTTAGCAAAACCGGATAAAACTTATACGGTCGGATATGATATAAATAAATATAGTGAAATAGAGCTAGCAAAAGATTTAACTGATAAACTTAAAATTACCAATAAAAGTAAAATTATTTCTAAAGAAGAATACATGAAAATAATTCCTAAAATAATGTATCACATGGATGAACCTGCAAGTGATCCAGCTGTCGTAGCCTTATATTTTGTTGCTAATTTAGCAAGCAAAGATTTAAAGGTGGTTTTATCGGGTGAAGGTGCGGATGAATTCTTTGGCGGATATAATACATATCGTGAAGAAGTGGATTATTCTTTTTATAATAAAATTCCTTTTGGAATCAGAAGAGCTATTTCTAAAATTTGTAGATTACTTCCAGAAGTAAGAGGTATAAACTTTTTAGTAAGAAGAGGGATGACTTTAGAGGAAAACTATATTGGAGTTAACAAAGTTTATAGCGAAAAAGAGTCCAATAAGGTTTTAAAGAAAAAAAGAACTATAAAAAATAGTGATATCACTAAACCTGTTTTTGAAGAATTTAAAAATGAGAGTAATATTATAAAAATGCAAGCAATCGATATTAATTTTTGGCTAATAAAAGATATTTTACAAAAAGCTGATCGAATGACAATGGCTAATTCCCTTGAAGGAAGAGTCCCTTTTATAGATAAAGAGGTTTTTAAAGTTGCATCAAGCCTACCATTTGAATATAAAGTTACAAAGGAAAATACTAAAGTAGCTTTACGGGATGCTGCAAAGAAAGTAATTCCTAATGAATCTTACAAAAAGAAAAAATTGGGATTTCCTGTACCTATTAGAGAATGGATGAGAGATGAAGATGTTTATAATGAAGTGAAAAAAACAATTAAATCTGAAGCTGGAGAAAAATTCTTTAATACAAAATATTTAATAAAATTATTAGATGAACATAAAAATAACAAAAAAGATAATTATCGTAAAGTATGGACTGTTTACTGTTTTTTGAAATGGTATGAAGTATATTTTAGTAATTAAAAATCAATAGTTACCACTTAACTAATTACATTTATAATAGTTAAGTGTTTTTATTTAATAATTTAGATATGTAATTATTTACATATCTTTGTTATAATATAAATAGATTTAAAAGTAGAGTGATTTAAAATGAAGAAAGTATTAGTTACAGGTGCCGCAGGTACTATTGGAAATTTAGTTATTAAATATTTATTAAGTGAAGGAAAATATGAAATAACAGCAATAGATTTAAAAAATAAAAACACATATCAAGTGTTAAAAAAATATCGTCGTAGAATAAATATAATATATGGAGATATCACTGATCCCATACTTACAGATGCTTTAGTTAAAGATCATGATTATATTATTCATTTAGCCGGAGTATTACCACCACTTGCAAATGTTAATAAAGAATTAATGGAAGTAATAGATTATAAATGTACAGAGAATTTAATAAGAGCTATGGAATTTTATAATAAAGATTGTGAATTATTATACGCATCTACAACAAGTATATATGATAATGATAAAACTAAAGAAGTTACTATATCTACAAAAACCACTAATAATGAATTAGATTATTATAGTCAAAATAAACTTGAAATAGAAAAGATGATTACTAAAAAACATAAAAATCATATAATATTCAGACTACCTTTAGTATTAGGAGATTTAGGTAAAAATGATTTTATCTATAATGGAATTAATAATGAATATATAGAGGTTATAACTGCCGAAGACGCTGCATATGCTTTTGTAAAAGCTTTAGATAATATCCCATCACTAAATGGAAAGAAATTTAATCTTGCCGGTGGAGAAGGTTGTCGTGCAACGTATAAAGAAATACTTATAAACATATTAAAATATTATGGAATAAGTTGGAAATTTATTAGAGCTAGATTATTTAATTATAAAGATTTTCATGGATTTATTTATAGAGATTCAGATAAATTAGAGAATATATTACATTTTAGAAATGATTCAATTGATTCTTACTTTATGAGACAAAAAAGAAAGCATAAGAATCGTAAATTTAATATAATAATGGCTAAACCATTGTTAGCTTTATTGTACAAAGAGGTAAAAAAATGATAGGCTTAGCTTTAGAAGGCGGAGGAACTAGAGGTTCATATCAAGTCGGAGCTTATTATGCACTTAAACATTGTCATATTAAAATAAATGGTATCTCTGGCACTTCCATTGGTTCTTTTAATGCTGCGATGATTGCATCCGGTCAAGCAGAGGAATTATTAAAAGTTTGGCAAAATGTAGATGTATCATCTTTATTAGATTTAGATGGATTTAAAAATATGCACATTGTTACATTAAATAAGACGTTTGCTAATTTAGTTAAGATTTTAAAAAATAAAGGAATTGCTACTACAAAATTAAAAAAGATGATAATAGATAATATTAATCTTGATAAATTTTATAATAGTAAAATAGATTATGGATTAGTTACAGTAAGGTTAAACAATTTAAAGCCAGTATATAAATATAAACATGAAATTCCAAGAGATAAACTTGATGATTATATTTTGGCTAGTTGTTATTTGCCTGTTTTTAAATTTGAAAAGTTAGTTGATGATAATTATTATTTAGATGGCGGATTTTATGATAATAGTCCAGCAAATATGTGGCTTGAAAAAGATTATGATAAAGTTTATGTCGTTTCTTTAAATGGAATAGGTATCAAACAAAAGCCCATAAAAAAAGGAAAACTAGTGTATATTAAGCCTAGCCGTAAATTAGGAAGCATTTTAAACTTGAATCAAGAGCAAATACGTGATAACATACGTCTTGGGTATTTTGATACTCTAAAGATTGTTAAGAACCTTGATGGAAAAAAATTCTGCTTTAAGAGAAGAAAAAATTGGTATTATAGATTATTAAATCATAATGTTGATAAAAGAACTTTAAATCGAATCAAGAAATTCTTTAAAACCGAAGATGATAAAACAATGATTCTTAAATCTTTAGAATATATAATGAAATTAGAAAATTGGTCATATTTTAGAGTATACACTCCTTTAGAAGTTATCAACAAAATAAAAAAAGACAAAAAGGAAAAAAGTATTGTTTATAAATATGTAAAAAAGTTAAAATTTTTATGAGGTGAAGAAAATGGGAAGAGCATATGAAGTTAGAAAAGCTAGTATTCAAAAAACGGGAGCTATTAAAGCTAAATTATATTCAACATTTGCTAAAGAAATATATTTAGCTGCTAAAAAAGGAGTTCCTGAAATTGAATCAAATATTAATTTAAAAAGGTTAGTTGAAAAAGCAAAAAAACAACAAGTTCCTTCAGATATTATTAATAGGGCAATTGATAAAGCTAAAGGTGCTGGCGCAGATGATTATACAAAAGTTGTTTATGAAGGATTTGGGCCCGGAGCATCTACATTAATTATTGATTGTTTAACAGATAATGTGAATCGTACAGTTGGTTTTGTAAGAGCAGCTTTTAATAAAGTTCACAAAAGTCTTGGCGTTTCAAATTCAGTATCATACAATTATGATTATTTAGGAGTTATCGCTATAAAATCTGATAAAGAAGAAGAAATTTTTGAAGAGTTAATTAATGCTGGGATTGATTTAGTTGATTTTGAAAACGAAGACGGACTTATTACTATTAGTGTTCATCCAACTGATCAAAATAAAGTAAAAGATGTTTTGGAAAAACTTATTCCAGAAATTGATTATGAAATAGATGAAGTTGGAATGTTTCCAAAAGAAAGAATCACACTTGAAGGTGAAGATTTAGAAACATTTGAAAAATTACTAACAATGCTTGAAGATATTGAAGATGTTTCTAATATCTATCATAATGTTAATTTATAGGGCTGAGGCTCTATTTTTTTATAGAAAATTATTTGGGTATGAGATATACTTATTGTAGAAAGTAGGGTTGATATGAAAAAAATAATAACATTAATAATTTGCATGGTTTTAAGTGTTATGACTGTAAATGCTGATATTTGTGGTTATGGTCATGAGGTTGAAATAGATGGATTAAGATATTGTGTTTCGATTCACGAAGGAGAAAAAGATTGGTCAGGTGAAGAATTTAATGTTTCATATAATGAGGGAATATTTTTTATAGCTTTTAATAAAAAAACACTTTCAGGTCAAGAGAATATTAATAATAATCTTATTTTAAGAATTGATATTGCAGATGACGGTTTTTCTGTAGGACCAGATGGAGAACATCTTTCAACTGATTTTGGATTTGCACATTTATTAGAAGAAAATATTAGAATTAAAGATTATGATAATTTTTATAAATCAGAAGATATATATAAGGTATATGCAGATGAATCATGTATAAATGAAAATGCTCAAGGAGATGACAGATATTTAAAATGTGAGATTGTATTGGAAATGAAACCTAAATTTGTTGTGAATATAGTTGAAGATACGATGTTAGAAGACGATATCTCAATTAACAATAATAATACAGAAGTTGAAGAAAACTGTGAACAAATAAAATGTGATGCGCCTTTAACATTCGTTGATTATTTAACAACAAATAATCCATTATTAATCACAATTATATTAATCACGGTTATGCTAATAACAATATCTGTAATATATGTAGTTAAATATAGAAAATTAAAGAAAAATATAAACAAACAAATAAATTAAAAAACAACAAATGGCGTTTTTTAATTTTTTTATAGCTTTAATATTTTTAGAGTGTTATTTTAAATCTTTTAGTAAATACTATAATATAGGTGATAATATGCCAAATATTAAAAGTAATATCTCTTTTGGTTTAGTTAACATTCCAGTATTAATGAATCCTGTAATAAGAAATAATGATACCTCATTTAATCAACTTCACAAAAAATGTTTACAGAGAATTAAATATATTAAGTATTGTCCACATTGCAAGAAAGATGTTAAAGAAAAAGACATAGTAAAAGGCTATGAGTATGAAAATGATACCTATTTAGTGTTAGAAAAAGATGAATTAGATAAACTAAAACCAGAAAATGATAAAACCATTGAAATCGTAGGTTTTGTGGATATTAAGGACATTGATCCTGTGTTATTCGAAAAAAGTTATGTCTTAGAAACTGAAGGTAAATCTAAGGCTTATAATCTATTTTGTCATGCTTTAAAGAAAACAAGAAAAGTTGCTTTAGCTAAAACAATCATTGGAAGTAAGTTTTATTATTGTATACTTAGATTAACAAATTTTGGTATTATTATGACAACATTATATTTTGATGAAGAAGTAGTTATCGATGAAAAAGAAATAGAAACAAATTATAAAGATAAAGAATTAAATATGGCAATTCAGTTAATTGATAATTTAAGCATAAAATTTGATCCTAAAGAATACAAAGATGAATATCAAAATAATATTAAAAACGCAATAAATGATAAACTCGAAGGAAAAGAAGTAAAAGGAAAAAAATCTAGCCCTAAAGAACAAGTTAATAACTTGATGGCTGCTTTAGAAAAGAGTTTAAAAAAATACAAATGAGCCTTTGGAATAACGTACCATTAAAACCGATGCTCTTAAAAGAAGTTAATAAGCCTTTTAATGATAAAGACTATATTTTTGAAATAAAGTTTGACGGAATTAGAGCTATCATTTATGCGAATAAAAAGTCAGTAAAGATTTATAGTAGAAACGGAAAAGATATAACTCGTTTGTATCCAGAATTGCAATCCATAAAAAACTTGGTTAATGAAAACACTATTTTCGATGGGGAGATAGTATTATTTGATAATGGTTTTCCTTCATTTGAAAAGTTATTAAAAAGAAATAATGTAAAAAATTTATCAAGAATAAAATATTATCAGGATAATAATCCAGTGACATATATGTGTTTTGATATTATTCATGAAGGTAAAGACTTAATTAATTTAACACTCATGGAAAGGAAAAAAGTATTAAATAAATATCAAGAGAATGATTGCTTTAATAAAACTATTTATTTTGAAGAACATGGAATTAATCTTTTTAATGAAATAACTAAACTTAATCTTGAAGGGATAGTTGCTAAAAAAAAGAATAGTTTATATGAAATTGGAGTTAGAACATATTCATGGCTAAAAATAAAGAATATTCATGAAGGAGAGTTCTATATCGGAGGATATTCTGTTAATAAAAACAATATTTCGCTGTACTTGGGCGAAGTAAAAGGCCAAAAATTAAATTATGTTGGAAAAGTTGCTTTGTCTAAAAAATATAAATTTTCTCAAAATATTTTAGAGACTAAAAAAATTAAATTATCACCCTTTAAAAATAAAATAGATGAAGAAGTTATATATATTAAGCCAGATTACAAAATAAATGTTAGTTATTTAGAAAAGAGAAACAATAAACTAAGGCATCCATTTATTAATAAGCATCATTTTTAAATATTCAATAATAAAAACAGTTTAGTTGATTTTTGCTTATAAAATTTATAAAAGTATGTTATTATGTATTATAGAGAGGATGAGTTTAAATGAAAAAAGTATTATTAAGTTTTATAACTTTTGTTTTTGTTGTAGTTTTATCAATTCAAGGAGTAAATGCTGAGGAATTTAGTGATACATTTAAGAAAATGTTTCCAACTGATACTTATGAAATGAAAAGTATTCCAATTAAAAATGATATTGATGCAGATGTTTTATTTTATGGGAAATTATTTAATAAATTTTGGGATATATTTGATGAAAATAATTATAATATAGAAATTAATAATTGTAATGATGATTATACTAAATGTGATATAAGAATATATAGAGTTAAATATGAAGAAGTTAATCCGGGTGTTTGGGATTATGTTATCGATACAGAAAACCCAATGGATGAAAAACATGTAATTAATTTTACATATGAAGAATATAATCCAGAAATAGCTAAAATAATAGATAAATATATTCAAAAAGTATCCGAAGGTATTAATCCTGATTATCCTAAATTATATAATATAAGTGATTTAAATCTTATTAACTATTATTCTACAATAAAAAATAAAGAAAAAATAAGTGATTTAAATAATGCGTTAAATTATTCTATTGATTTAAGAAAAGAATTTGAACACGCTGCAATAACATACAGTTTGGATGTTAGAGCAGGAGACGATATTGCAATGCACTCATTTGCTTTTGGCTTTTTCATAGCAGAATATAATGGAATTGCATATGGATATGTTGATCCGATAGGAGTTCAAAAAAATAATATAATTTATATTCCTGATGATACAGAAAATAGTAAGGAAGCTTATATAAAAGCAGCCAAGGATAGAATTGAAAAATATTTAGGAATAGAGATAAAAATTGAATCGGCTGGAAAAAGAAGCGATTATAATTGGGAAGAACAAGAAGGATATGATCCTATTAATGCATATGGTTTTTCTCAATTAGGTGATGAATCTAAAATGGGGGATTATTATTACTATATAACAATTAATGGTATTAAATATGAATTTGTAATAATAAGAGATTCAGCAAAGATGCAAGAAATAGAATACAAATCTAAAGATTTAATAAACAATGTTGAAGTTTCATCTAACGATTCATCAATTCCGCTAGATACAATTGTAATTACAAATGTTATAGATAATATAGATGAATATAAAGAAAAACTAAAAACTGATAATGTATTTGCTATCGATATAGATCTAAAATCTGTTAGTAATAACGAGTATATAAAAAAACTAGACAATGGTAAATTCTTAGTAACTTTACCAGTCCCTGAAATTTTTGAAGGAAAAAATATTGTTGCATATTATATAAATTCCAAAGGTGAACTAGAAAGACATGAAATAACAGTAAAAGATAAAATAGCATCGTTTGTAACAGATCATTTTAGTGCATATGCCATTGTCGAAGATAATTTAAAAATTTCAGAAGATAATGTCGAAGATAATTCTAAAAATAATGTTATTATAGAAGATAACGTAGAGAATCCTAAAACTAGTGATGCCATTGCAATATATTTAGTAACAGGGGTAATTTCATTAGCAGGACTATTTGGGATGAATAAATTAAAAAAGAAATACAATTAATGTAGATTATTCTACATTTTTTATTTACTTTCACAAATAGTAGTTAAACCATTATTATTTTAAGATATATAGTTATTGACAAAATAAAAATTATCTAATATACTTTAGGCAAAGAAAGGAAGATTGTTATGTTAAATTATTTTATTAATGGACAACACCATCATAATAATCTGCACTTGTTAATACGACATTAAAATTCGTCGGCAACAAGTGCGTTTTGTGATGCTTGTTGCCTGTATTATAAATAAGCTATACAGGTAATTCTGTATAGCTTTTTCATTTGGTAATAAGCATCATTATTGAATATTAAAAAGAGAAAGAGGATGTTAAAATGAAAAAATTACAAATTGGAATTATGGGGTCATCTGCAGATTTAAATTATAGTAAAGAAGCTGAAGATTTGCTAAAGAGTTAGGAAAATTAATTGCTATAAGTGGCAATATATTAGTTTATGGTGCAGAAAAAGAATATTCTTCTTTATCCACTAACGCTGCGATAAGTTCTAAGGAAAATGGTGGTTTAACTGTAGGAATAACTTATGGAAAATCTAAAAAAATTTGGGGTGAATTTATACCAGATATAATCATTCCTTGTGGGTTAGATATTGGTGGAGGAAGAGAATTTACTTTAGTATTATCTTGTGATGTAATTATCGCTATAGGTGGAGGATCTGGAACATTAACAGAAATGGCTATTGCGTATCAAGCAAATATACCTATTATAGTTATAGATAAATTTGGAGGATGGGCAGAAAATCTAGCCAATAAATATATTGATGATAGAAATAGGATATTATGTATAACAGCAAAAACACCAAAGGAGGCTTTAGAAAGAGCTATTAAAATAATAAATAATTAAATTATTATTAAGCTTCAAATTGCTGTTTTTCATTTACTTTTCACAAATATGATATAAACTATAATTATGGAAGTGATTTTATGAAAGTCTTAGTCGTAGATGATGAATCCTTAATAAGAAGTGTCATAAAAGAATATTTAATTATTGAAAAATTTGAGGTTATTGAAGCTGAAAATGGCCTTGAAGCAATAGATAAAGTCATTAATAATAATATTGATATTATAATAATGGATATAATGATGCCTAAGATGGATGGATATACTGCTTGTAAAGAAATAAAAAAAATAAAAAATAATATTCCGTTTATTTTTTTATCAGCCCGTAACGAAGAATATGATAAATTAATTGGCTTTGATTTAGGAATAGATGATTATGTAACCAAACCATTTAGTCCAAGAGAACTTGTGGCAAGAGTAAAAGCAATTATTAAAAGAGCGGAAAAAAATTCTGAAAAATATGAATTTGAAGGTTTAACTTTAGATACATTAGCTCACGAAGTATATGTTGATAATGAAAAAGTGAATTTAACCCCAAAAGAATATGAATTATTAAAATATTTAATTGAAAATAAAAATGTTGCGATATCAAGAGAAAGCCTCTTAACTAATATATGGGGTTATGATTATTATGGGGAAGATAGAACTATTGATACGCATATTAAAACGTTAAGGAATTCATTAGGAAAATATCGTAAGTTTATTATAACAGTCAGAGGAATGGGGTATAAATTTGAATATAACAAATAAAGTATCGAGCATAAAATTTAAAACATTAGGTTATTTAGTTATTTTTTGTATAAGTATTCTAATATTATTTTGGGCTTTTCAAATAGTATTTTTAAATGTTGCTTATGAAAAACATCAGGTGCAAACTATAGAATCTATTGCCCGAAAGATTTCTAAAGGAAAAGAATATGATTTAGAAAATTTAGCTTATGAAAAAGGTATTTGTATTGAAGTTGTTGATAATAATGAAGCAATTATTTATAATGCTAAACTAGTAGGATGTGGTTTAGGAAAAAATAATATAAATCTTAATAAAAAGATTAATAGTTTTATTAATTCAAATTCAATATCTAAAAGTTTCAGAGTATTAGATGAAGATTATGATGTTACAGCGATAGTTTCTTTTATAAAAGATAACAATCATACTATTATATTATATTCAGCTTTAGAGGATATTAGTGGTGCTTCGGTAATTTTAAGAAGTCAACTAGTATACATTGTCTTTATTATGATAATTCTAGCTGTTGCAATATCATATTTTATTTCCAAAAAGATTACTGATCCAATATCAAATATCTCAGCAAAAGCAAAACTTCTTGGTGAAGGAAAATATAATGTTACTTTTGAAAAAAATGGAATAGCTGAAATAGATGAACTTGCTGAAACATTAAATACAGCTGGTAAAGAATTATCTAAAATTGATGAGTTAAGAAGAGATTTAATGGCTAATGTTTCTCATGATTTGAAAACTCCACTAACAATGATTAGAGCATATTCAGAAATGATTAAAGACATATCATACAAAGATAAAAAGAAATTGGATGAACATGTAAATATTATTATTTCTGAAACTGATAGATTAAATATATTAGTTAACGATATATTAGAATTATCTAAATTACAGAATGATCCTACAATGTTAAACTTGGAGGAATACGATTTAATAACAGAAATAAAAAATATAATATCAAAGTATTCAATTATTAAAGAAACCGAGAAATATATATTTGCTACGGAAATGCCTGCTAAAGTATTAATTAAAGCAGATAAGAAAAAAATGAATCAAGTAATTTATAATTTACTTAATAACGCAATAAATTATACTGGTAAAGATAAAAAAATAACTATTAAAGTTACTGATACAAAGAAAAGCGTTTTGGTAGAAATTATTGATACTGGTAAAGGAATAAAAAAAGAAGATATTCCATATATTTGGGATCGTTATTATAAAACTGATAAAAATCATCATCGAAATGTTGTAGGCACAGGTATAGGTCTTTCGATAGTAAAAGAAACTTTAGAAAAACATGGCTTTGTATATGGTGTTAAAAGTACTAAAAATATCGGTTCTAATTTCTACTTTGAAATAAAAAAATAGTAAACTTAATAATTTTTCACAAATAGTTCACCTATCTTTCATAAATGATGTGTATCATAAATAATGAAAGAAGGTGATATAATATTATAAAGAAAAATAAATAAAAACCCTATACAATTAATAAACATATAAACTCAAACTCACACTTTTTAAAGAAGACGAAAAATATAAGTCTTCTTTTTCATTAATTCATTGAAGCAATATATCAATTGAGAAAAAATTAATATGATAGTATAATTATAATAGGTGGTTCTATGAAATGTTATAAATGTGAATCTGTAATTCCAGATGATAGTCCAAATTGTTTAGAAAATTTTATTTCTAATAACTATTTAACTAAAGTATATAAAGATGACAATAATAATTTATAAAGGAGTATGAAATGCGAAAAGTATATTTAATAGTAAATAATTTGGTTTTAAATAATATAGATTATTTAAATGATGAAACAATGGATGAAAAAAGAGTAAAACGTCCATTAAGTGTTCAAGGAGAAATTTTTGCTCAAAATATTTCTAATATACCAGAGCTTCAAAATGTAACAAGTATTTATTCTTCTGGATTTGCTAGTGCTTTAGGAACAGCAAAATATTTATCTGATAAATTAAATATTACAATTAACATTGAAAATAAATTTAATGAAAGAAAAGTAGGACAAACAAATAAACAAACTAATTTTAAATATTTTAAAGAAAATCAAGAACATGATTTTAATTATAAATTACCAAACGGTGAAAGTTTTAATATGACAAAAGAAAGAGTAACAAAAGCTTTTAAAGAAATGACTAAAATAAATCAAGATGAAGAAATTTTGATTTTTACTCATACAGTGGTTGTAAATTCATTGTTATCTAATTGGTGTGAAATCGCTTATAATCTTGATAATAATTTGATTTTGAATTTTAATGATGAAGTCGTAGATTCTGTTTCTGGAAATTTAATATTAAGTTTAACTTTTGATGATAAATTAAACTTAAAGGAAATAAAAAATATTTATCAATAAAAGAATAAAAAATTAAGAATTTAATATAATTAAATAGAAGTTGGATATATATTTTTCAAAAGGTGATAATATGAAATTCATAAAAAGTAAATCACGAATTGAAGAATTAAAAACTTCAATTTTTTATTTTAACAATATAATTCAAATAAATATTAAAGATAAGATGTCGTATGATATTTTTATGAATATACTAAAACAAAAATTAGCTGAAGAAGATATTAAGTATTTAAACATCAATCAATTAAGTAATAAAACAATTGAAGGTATATTCATTATTATAAAAGGAATAAATGAGTCATATAATGTTTTACAGAATAATGAGTATTATTTTGTATCAAAAAATACTATTTGTTTAGATAAAATTATACAAATAAGTTTATTGTGTAAATCAAATCATTATTTTGAAATAACCGAAAAAATAAAAATTCTTCAATCAGGTAGTAAATATAGAAAATTTGAAAGTGATAAAAATAGAGAAGTTTTTTCTCGAAAAGAAGCCTTATTTATTGCCAAAGAATTATTAAATGATTTAAATAATATTTATGAAATAAATAATATGATAGATTTGAAATATTTACAATTTAATCCAGAGGAAAATAACAATGAATTAAGTTTAAAGAACATAAAAAAATAAACCATAAAGGTTTATTTTTTAAAATTATTAAGAGCAGAATTTTTTTCGATTAATTCAGCAGTAGATTTTTCTGCATTATTATAATCAATTATTTCAGCAGTGTATTTTGAACAATCGGCTGCTACAAACCATTTAGATTTTTTTATTTCTTCCGGAATATAAGTTAAATTTGTACTATAAATTTTATCAAATAGTTTATCTTCATGAGCTTTTATAAATATTTCAGGGCCATTAGTAAATAGAGCAAAGGTTGAGAAGAAAAATATTTTTTTTGCTTCTCTTTTTTTTAATTCTTCAGCTACGTCTATTAATGAACGTCCACTTGCTATCATATCATCAACAACGATAGCATTTTTCCCTTTAAGATCTTTTCCTAAATATTCATGAGCTTCAATTGGATTCATTCCATTAACTACTTTAGATAAATCTCTTCTTTTGTAAAACAAACCAACATCTACTTTAATGATATCAGCTAAAAATCTTGCCCTATCCATAGCTCCAGCATCAGGGCTTATAACTAAAGTGTTCTCACTATCTATTTTTTCATTTTTTAAGAATTCTTTCAATATATCATTAGTTGGATAAAAATTATCAATAGCCATAGTTGGTACGGCATTTTGAACGTTTGGATCATGAGCATCAAATGTGATAATATTATCGACACCTAAGGCTTTTAGTTCTTGTAAAGCTAAGGCACAATCTAAGGATTCTCTACTTTTTCGACGATGTTGTCTTGATTCATACAAAAAAGGCATTACAACAGTTATTCTTTTTGCATGGCCCATTGTGGCTAAAATTGTTCTTTTTATATCTTGATAATGCTCATCAGGACCCATAGTATGTTCTTTTCCATACATTTTGTAAGTTATATTATAATTATGAGTATCGCTTAAAATAAAAACATCTTTACCTCTGATACTAGATAGTAGCTTAACTTTTCCTTCGCCATCACTAAACCTTACAGCATCAATTGGTAAGATGAAACTTTTATCTGTTTTTCTAATTTTTTTAAGGTGATCATCTACTTTTAAACCAAACTCTTTGCAATTTTCCATTACAATTAAACATAAATCATTATTTTTCATAAAACTACTCCTTATACTTAGATTTTAACATACAAAAAATTTTACACAAGACTTTAAATTATTAAAAAAATAATATATAATAAATGTATATTTGCGTGTAAAATTAAAAGGGAAGTGTAGCATGAATATAAAAGTTAAATTAGGTGTAAGTAATCATCATTTACATTTAACAAAAGAGGTCTATGAAAGATTATTTGCTGAAAAAATAACTATAAAAAAGGAATTGGGACAACCAGGAGAATTTGCTAGTAATCAAACAGTGCTTATCAAAGGACCTAAAGGAGAAATTGATAATGTACGTATTCTTGGACCATTTAGATTATATAATCAAGTTGAAATCTCTCGCCATGATGCAAGAATTCTTGGAGTAAATCCTCCAGTTAGAAAAAGCGGCGATTTGAATGGGGCAGAAAACATTACAATAACAGGTCCAAAAGGGAGTGTAGAATTAAAAGAAAGTTGTATTATAGCTAATCGTCACTTGCATATGCCATCGAAAGAAGCTTTAAAATATAATTTAAAAGATAATCAAAAAGTTAAAGTTGTTATATCAGGAGATAAGAGTGGGATAATTGATGCGTATGCTAAAATAACAGATAATAGTGCTACAGAATTACATTTAGATACTGATGATGCTAATGCTTTCGGATTAAAAGGAAATGAAGAATTGGATATTATAATTTAGTTGAGTATCTTTTTCTTTTTTTATATAATTTTTAGCAATTTAAACAAAGGAGGGTAAAAATGAGTTTCTTTATAGGTAATGTTGAAATTAAAAATCCTGTAGTACTTGCACCAATGGCAGGTATAAGTAATACAAGTTATCGCAAAATAATTAAGGAAATGGGAGCAGGATTGATTTATGCCGAGATGGTTAGTGATAAGGCGGTTTCATTCAATAACGAAAAAACACTTAAAATGTTAAAAATGAATGAATCTGAAAGACCAATAGCTCAACAAATATTTGGCTCAGATGTCGAATCATTTGTAATTGCTGCTAAAAAAATTGAAGAGATTATGCACCCAGATATAATAGATATTAATATGGGATGTCCTGTTCCTAAAGTTGCTTTAAGAAGCCAAGCTGGAAGTGCACTTTTAAAAGATGTTGAAAAAATCAAAAAAATTGTTAGTGCTGTTGTAAATTCGGTAAGTGTTCCTGTCACTGTAAAAATAAGAAGTGGTTGGGATGAATCTAATATAAATGCCATAGAAGTAGCTAAGGCTTGTGAAAGTGCTGGAGCTTCTGCAATCGCTATTCATGGGCGAACAAGAAGTCAAGGTTATTCTGGAAAAGCAAATTGGAATATCATAAAACAAGTTAAAGAATCAGTTTCAATTCCCGTGATAGGTAATGGAGATGTAACCTCTGTTGAAGATTTTGCAAAAATGATGAAAGAAACTAATTGTGACGCAGTAATGATTGGTAGAGGTTGTATTGGCAATCCTTGGTTAATAAGAGATTGTGTTTCTTTTGTTAATAATGAACCTATTAAAGAGGTAACACTTAAAGAAAGAATTGAAATGATGAAAAGACATTTAGAAATGTTAATTGAAGATAAAAATGAAAAAGCGGCTTTATTAGAAATAAGAAGTCATTTATTATATTATTTTAAATCTATGCCTGATAGTAAAAAAATAAAAAATAATATTTGTAGTGCTAAAAGTAAAGCAGAATTAATTAGCATTTTGGATAATTATTTTATTGACAATAAATAAAGTTTTACTATATTATTATAATAGAATAGAGAATAAGGAGTTGGGTTATGAAAAATGATGAAAATGATATTATAGATATTCCAACAGAATTAAAGATAGATGAACCAAAGCCTCAAGTTGAAAATTTAGAACAAGTTGCGCCACAAATAGTAACAGAAAGTCAGCCAGTGGATAATCTTAGTCAAGAAACAATAATGCAACCTGTTACAAATGAAATATCTCAACCACAGATTAATATTGCACAGCCAGTAATTATGGAAGAAAATTTGACTAACAATAATCAAAATATAGGAGTTGCTCCTCAAATTATTCCGGAAGTATCTATGCCTACGCCACCAACTCAAATTAATGCTGAAACCCCAAGTAATATAGAACAACCATCAGAATTGAATGCAATTTCTTTAACTAATGTAGAAAATAAAGTTGAATCAATTGATGGTAATCCAGATACATTAGACATAAAAGTTAAAGGAATTGATGATGAAAAACCAAATAAATCAAAAAAATTTATTAAAATAATAATTTTAATAATAGTAGCAATAGTTTTACTTGGAGTATCAGGCTTTATTTATTATAATTATTTAGTTTCTAAAAAAAATGATGATAAGCCAGTCAATAAAGAACCACTTTTAGAAATTGTTAAGTTATCGACAATTAGTTCTTTTGAAGAAGCATATAATAAAGTCCCAGCCAATTTTAATACTAATTGTGAAACTCAAAATTTTAAATATTTGGTAAATAATGGTATTTTAGAAGTAACTAAAGGTGATCAAACATTTAAATTATCTATAAAAGATGTTAATATAACTATGGTAAGTAATTTAAAAACTCTTGATGATAAAGAAATTATTGGTTTAAAAGATGATAAAGAAAATTATTATTTTGCTCATATAGACCTTAATATAGATAAAGATGCTGAATTAGATTATCAAAACAATAAATTGTTGACAATAAATAATGATGGGTCAATAAAAAATATTGCTATTGCAGATTACTTAAATAATAAAGGATATTTTTATTTAGCAGAAAAGAATAATGACAATTTCTTTATTGGGGAAAATGAAGGAAATATTACTACTATTTCTGAAGTTTATTTAAATGTTTATAATGGCATAAATATAGATTTTAATGATTTAAGTTTTAAGAAAAATATTAAAGATAAATTAAATATTGATGGTGTAGGATTATTTTATGATGGAACTTTATATATGTATAAAGGAGATATCAAGAATATTGAAGAACTTGAAATAAAAGATGGAGAAAATTCTCTTAATTGTAGTAATATATATTTAACATATAGGGAAGATTTAAAATATTTAGATTTATACATTGTCACTACTGACGATACTTTATATCAAATGGACTTATTATCTCAAGAATTTGATGATACGAAAATAAATCTTAAACGATATGATAGTAAAGTAGTTGATCAAACTTTACTTGAAAGTGATGGCATATATCTTTTAGAATTAAAGCTAGAAAATGGAGAAAAAATTTCTGTAAAATAAAAAGATTACAATTGAATAATTAATTGTAATCTTCTTTTTTTACTAAGTTATTTGTTACTTTATTAATTGGACCAGCACCAATAGATATAACTAAATCATTTTCTTCAATGTTATCCAAGATATATTTTTCAATATCTTCAAATTTTTCAATATATATAACATTAGGGTTATCTTTTTTTATTAAATTAACTAAACTTTCTTCTTTTATTCCATAAATATTTTCTTCTCTCGCAGCATATATTTTAGCAATAATTATATTATCAAATTTCTTTAATATTTCAGCAAATTCATCCAAATGTTCATAAGTTCTACTATAAGTATGTGGTTGAAAGATTGCCCAACATTTATTATGTTTAGTTTTATTAACACTATCATAAGTTGTTTTTATTTCTGTAGGATGATGAGCATAATCATCATAAACTAGAACATTCTTTTTAATTTTACCTAAATATTCAAATCTTCTTTCTACCCCAGTATAATTTAATAACCCTCTTTTTAGACTATCTAAGCTTAAGTTATAGTAGTTTGAAACAACAATTGTAGCTAAAGCGTTATAGACGTTGTGATAGCCTTTAATGCTTAAATTATAAGTGTTATTATTAACGGAAAAAGTTGCACATCCATTTTCGTCAAAATTAATGTTAGTAGCTTGATAATCACATTTGTTTTTTATTCCATATGTTATTACTTTAGCTTTAGTATAATTTTTTAAATTCAAAACATTCTCATCATCAGCATTTAAAACTAACAGACCATCTTCTGGTAATAATGAAACATATTTTTGAAAAGATAATACAATATTATCAAAAGTTTTAAAATAATCTAAATGATCGGTATCAATATTAAGAATAACTTCTACTTTAGGTTTAAATTTTAAAAATTGATCTTTATATTCACAAGCTTCCATTATTAAGAAATCGCTATTACCACATCTATTATTACTATTAATATTTTTGATAACAGCTCCTACTTGAATAGAAGGATCTTTATTATCTTCCAAAAAACATAAAGATATTAATGATGAAGTCGTAGATTTTCCATGCGTGCCTGATACACAAATGGATTCTTGATAATATTCAGTTAACAATCCTAAAAATTCAGCTCGCTCTAATATTTTTATATTTCTATTTTTAGCTTCAATTAATTCGGGATTGTCATTTTTAATCGCAGTAGTATAAATAACTAAATCTTGATCAATAATATTTTTTTTGTCGTGGCCAATAAAAGTTTTAATACCTAGTTTATTTAATTTTTCTATATTTGGATTTAATTCATTGTTTGAACCAGTGACTTTTTTTCCTAAATTATGTAAGTATTCAGCAATACCACTCATGCTCGAACCACCAATACCTATAAAGTGAATTTTATTAAAGTTAATTTTCTCTTTCATTCTATCAAATCCATTCAATATAATTATATACTAGTTAAAAAAAAATAGCTATATTTTATTAAAATGATTTTAGAAAAAAACGCAAAAAATTCAAAAATGTAAATTTTGTGAAAATACAAAAACTTAAAAAGTCAAGAAATGTCTAGCGAACATAAAAAAATCAAAAAAACTTTCTGACAAGCATATATTAGCCAAAAAACAGAATTTAAATAATTATGTAAACTTAAAAAAAGTTCGGAAAAATGGCAAAAATCAAATTTGCTTCAAAAACAAAAAGTTAAATTTTTCTTGAAATTTTTTTATTTAATATATACAATAAATTTGAAAGTAAGAAAGATAGGAAGTGTGTAGTATGACAGAAGAAATTTTAAAAAATATCAAAGTAGTAAAAAGAAATGGCCAAAAAGTAGATTTTAATGGTTCAAAAATAGCTATAGCTATTAAAAAAGGCTTTGATAGTATTATAGATAGTACAGATGAAGATGGAAATTTAATCCATAAATATACAACAAAAGATGTTCAAAAAGTATATTTAGCTGTAATAGATGATATTGTAAAAAACTTTAAAGATAAAGATAAAATCAAGATTGAAGAAATACAAGATTTGATTGAAAATAATTTGAAAAAATTAAAGTATGAAGATGTATTTACATCATTTTCAGAATATCGAGACAAAAGAACTCAATCAAGAGAAACTTTTATGCATGATAAAAAGTTTCATAAATTCTTAAAAACTTTGGAAGGTTTAGGATTAAAAAGCGCATCAGAGGATAACACCAAAAGAGAAAATGCTAATATTGATGGAAACTCTGCAATGGGAACAATGTTACAATTTGGTTCCACAGTATCTAAAGAATTTGCTAAAAGTTATTTAATGAAAAGAAAATTTAGTGAAGCTCATGATGATGGAGCAATTCATATTCATGATATGGATTTCTTAGCGATGGGAACTACAACATGTAATCAAATAGACTTAGAAAAATTATTTAAAAATGGTTTTTCAACAGGTCATGGGCATCTAAGAGAGCCCCAAGACATTATGAGTTATTCTGCTTTAGCAGCAATTGCCATTCAGTCTAATCAAAATGATCAACATGGTGGTCAAAGTGTTCCAGCGTTTGATTATTATTTGGCCCCAGGAGTTATTAAAACATTTAGAAAACAATTAAAAATGGTAATAACTGATCTATTAGACTATTCAGAATTTGGTAATTTTATTAATCTTAACGCTTTAGAGAAAGACATTAATAAAATAGATTCAATTGATGTTAAAGTTGAATATTTTGAAAAATATTATAAAGATGTTGAAGGACTTAAAAGATTGTTTGAAATGGGTATTAAAAAGGCCTACGAAAAAACGGATAAGAGAACTTATCAAGCTATGGAAGCCTTTATCCACAATTTAAATACAATGCATTCAAGAGCGGGTGCTCAAGTTCCATTCTCATCAATTAATTTTGGAACTGATACTTCTAGTGAAGGAAGAATGGTTAGCAAAAACTATTTGTTAGCAACAGATGCTGGACTTGGACATTCAGAAACACCAATTTTCCCAATTTCAATCTTTAAACTAAAAGAAGGAGTTAACTATTTTAAAGAAGATCCGAACTATGATTTATTTGAATTATCATGTAAGGTATCTGCTAAAAGATTGTTCCCTAATTTCTCATTTATAGATTCACCATTCAATTTACAATATTATAAAGCTGGAGATTATCGTACTGAAGTTGGATATATGGGATGTCGAACAAGAGTTATGGCTAATGCTGTAGATCCAGATAAAGCAATTACTCCGGGAAGAGGAAATCTTTCATTTACAACGATTAACCTACCAAGACTTGGAATAAAACATGGTATAGTTGGAGCAAATGAAGATGGAAAAACTGATATGAAAGGTTTTTATGAAGAATTAGATGAATTAATGGATTTAGTTAAAGATCAATTATTGGAAAGATTTGAAATTCAATGTGATAAAAGACTTTATAATTTCCCATTCTTATTAGGACAAGGTGTATGGCTTGATAGTGAAAAATTAAAGCCTAATGATAGGTTAAGAAAAGTTTTAAAACATGGTACTTTGTCAATTGGATTTATTGGCTTAGCTGAATGTTTAAAGGCATTGATTGGTGAACATCATGGTGAAAGTGATAAAGCTCAAAAACTAGGTTTAGAAATTATCGAACACATGCGTAAACGCTGTGATGAATATACTGAAAAATATAATTTGAACTTTACTTGCTTAGCAACACCAGCCGAAGGATTAAGTGGAAGATTTACAAACATTGATAGAGCTATTTATGGCAAAATAAAGGGTGTAACTGACAGAGAATACTATACTAATTCATTCCATGTCCCAGTTTATTATAATATAAGTATTGCTAACAAATTGAAAAAAGAAGGCCCATACCATGCTCTTACTAATGCCGGACATATTAGCTATATTGAGCTTGATGGTGATCCATCAGATAATATTGAAGGATTTATGCAAATTGTACGTATGATGCATGATAATCAGATGGGATATGCAGCAATTAATCATCCAGTAGATAGAGATCCTGTTTGTGGATACGTTGGGGTTATTAAAGATGTTTGTCCAAAATGTGGACGTCGTTCTGGAGAAGCTGTTAGTGTTGAAAAATTACGCTGTTTAGACTGCACTAAATAAAAAAGAAAGGAAAGAGGTAATTATGAAAGACAAAAAAAATATGGAAACTGTATCAAAAAAAGTAGAAGGAGAAGGCGTAGAATTCGAAAGAATTAGAAGAATTACTGGCTATTTAGTTGGTACTGTTGAAAGATTTAATAATGGTAAACGTGCAGAAGAAAAAGATCGTGTTAAACATGGAACTTCATCTTCACCATTAAAAGCATAAAAAAATTCGGATTATCCGAATTTTTTTTAATTTTCAGTGGAGTCATTTTCAACAGTAATATTATTATCTTTTTCTTCTTCTTTATTAATAGAATAATCACTCCGAGTTGTAATCGTTAATGAACTAATATTTTTTACAAGTATACCAGAAGCTTTATTTTGCTTTTCTACGATACTACCATTTCCATTAACTATAATACTTATACCATTTTTTGAACCCCAGCTTTGAACTTCTGTCACAGTTTTACCAACAAAATTTGGTAAAGTTTCTAATTTTTCTCCGCCGGTTTTTCCTTTTCCATATATTTTGGTTGAGTAATCTTCATCAATGCTATAACTAAATGTTTTAATTGGTTCATTTTCTTCAATTTCTAAATTAACTTTCATCATCTTTGTGATTTCTTCTAAACTAGATGGATAATATCCTAGTGCAGAAGTAATTGTGTATCCTGTATTAACTGGTAAGTTATATACTTCTAAATAAGTCTTTTTAATATTAATCATTTCTTCATCTTTAAGAGATTTTTCTAACATATTTTTTAAAATTTCATAACTAGATAATATTTGTTTAGTACTCATGTTAGTAACAATATTATTACTTATAGCATCAAGTATATCTTCAAAATCATCGAAATTTCTAATAGTCATTGCTTTAGATGCTATAGCAGAAATCAATTCTTGTTGATGTCTATTTCTTGCTAAGTCACTTTCAATATATAAATGACGACATCTAGCATACCCTAAAGCTTGTTCACCATTTAATTTTTGCCATCCTGGGTCAATATAGACCATTTTATCGCTTTTTCTATTACTCGTGGCTTCACAAATTTTTCCACCACAATTTACGCCGTGATTCCAAACAAAGTCTGGTTCTTCAACTTCTAATTCAACTCCACCAACAGCATTAACTAAATCTACAACAGCTTTAAAGTTTACTTTAACATAATAATCTATTTTAATATCGGTTAATTGTTCAATAGTATCTATTACACAATTTGTTCCATAAGCTGCACTTGAATTAATTTTTGAATAAGCATTGTTACGACATGCTATTGGAACATATGTATCTCTTGGGATACTAAACATTGAAGCAGTTAAAGTTTTGGGATTAAACGTCATCAAGATTAATGTATCACCATTAAATGCAGCATTAGCATTTAAACCATCTACATCTGAGTCAACCCCCATAACTAATGCTGTAAATGGTTCAGTTAATTTTTTAGTGCTAACAAGACTTAAATCTTCATTTTCTCTTTCTTCACTATATTCGTAAATAATCTTTGTATCATTACCAATAGTTCCATAATTTTCATCGCTGCCAAATAAAGTTGCATAATTAGCAGAAACAAAAATAGCATCTATTTTATTTTCATAAAAATCAAATAACATTTCTTGATAATCATTATATTTTTTTATTTCATTTTTTAAACTGTGTTTTTTTATAATCTTTTTAGCTAAGATATTTCCCTCGATGTCATCCTCATCACTAATCATACCTATGATAGACTTAGAATTAAATTCACTATCTTTAAAATTAATCAAATTAGATGTATAAGTTATTGTATTACTTTCACTTAAATCTCCAACTTTACTATATAAAAAATTAATATAATAAGAAGCTATGAAAAACAAAATAGCAAATATGATTGTAAATATTGTAAATGGAATAAAAATTTTATATTTTCTTTTTATGAGTTTTACAAGACTAGTTATTAAATAAATAAATATCCATAATCCAAAAAAGATAATTCCTATAATTCTTAATAATGTTTCAATTCCACTTAATGCAAGTAGACTTTTTGAAAACAAAATCAGTCCAATTATATATGCTATAAAAGTAACTAAAAAGCATGTTAATGCTATTTTATTAGTTCTTTTCAATTTTCTAAACAATACTTTCATAATATTATCCTCTCATACAATAATACATTATAATATATCTAAAATAAAAAAACAACCTGATAGAAAAAATAATACATGTGATTTACTTTACAATATTTTGTCTATTATTTTTAGTATAAATTTGAATAAGATAGGTAAAGTGTTATAATATAATAGATATATTAGTATAGGAAGGAGAACATAATGAATAAATTGGTTTATAAAATGTTTGTAATTATTACTATATGTTTTCTTTTCAGTGAGATATTTCTAGTAAACGCAAAGACTTCTGGGATTATAACAGGGAATGGTGTAAGACTTAGAAGTACAGCGGAATCCAATAATCACAATATAATTAAAGAACTATATAAGGGGGATATAATTGAACTTATATCAACAACTCTTTATACTGGAAACGGTTGTTCTGCTGGATGGTATAATGTTCAAGCAGGAAAAGATACGGGATATATATGTTCTTCTTATATTTCATTTGGTACAACTGAAGAAGATAATGAAGATAGTTATTTAAGACCATGGACTAGTCCAGAAAAGGCAATAAAAGGTGGAGCTTTATTCATATCAAAATCATATATAAGTAAAGGTCAATTTACATCTTATTTAAAAAAATTTAATGTTAATCCAAATAGTAGTTATTCTTTATATAATCATCAATATATGGCAAATTTAGCAGCTCCATTGTCTGAAGCTTATACAAGTTATAAAAGTTACAGAGATAATGGTTTATTAAGCTTACCCTTAGAATTTACAATTCCTATATTTGAAAATATGCCTGATTATACAAAACTTCCAGAAAGTGATGCTAATACTAGTTGTCAAACAGAGGTTAAGGATGCCACATTTGAAGCAGCTCTAGATGTTGAAGAGTTTCCAGAAAGCTATAAATGTAAATTACGAGCATTACATGAAACTTATCCAAATTGGATTTTCAAAGCGTTAAAAACAGGAATAGATTTTAATACAGCTGTTAATAAAGAACAAAAAGTTTGTTCTATACAAGGTGGAGGAAAATATTATTTTGTAGATCAAAACGGAAATTACGTAGAAACAGAAAATGGATGGTATAAAGCTAATACAGAAACTGTTGCTTATTATTTAGATCCAAGAAATTTTTTGGCTCAAGAAAGAATTATAATGTTTGAAAATTTGGGTTATTCTGATAATTATACAGAAACTGTAGTTCAGACAATTTTGGATTCTACATTTATGAAAGATATTTCAGTGCTAGATAACAAATCCTATGCTCAAATTTTTGTGGAAGCCGGAAAAAATGCAAATATTAGTTCTGTATATCTTGCATCATTAGCTAAACAAGAATCTGGAAGTAATGGATCTCGAGCTACATCAGGTAGTCAATTTACTTATAATGATACTACATATATTGGTTTATATAATTTCTTTAATATTGGAGCATATAGTAGTGAATCAAGTCCTATTCTTGCAGGATTAGTATGGGCAAGTGGAGGAAATGATTCTGTAATAGTAAATGGAAATAGCGGCAGTGTTCCCGAAGAAATAAAAAGTTATATAGACACTTTGAATGTTAAAGTTACTTCAGATGTTATAACTAATATAAGTATTGGAACAAAAGCATCAATATTTAAAATAAATTATAAAGATGCAACGATTAAAGTTATAGATATAAGTGGTAATGAAATAAGCGATGACAATATAGTAAGCACAGGTTCTGTAGTGACTATTAGTGATTCTAGTGGAACATATAGTTATACAATTAGTGTTCCGGGAGATTTGGATGGTAATGGAAAATCAACCGCTGCAGATTATGTGTTAATAAAAAATAGTATTATGGGAAATAATACTGAGTTTTCTCTAGCTCAAAGCTTAGCGGCAGACGCAGATAATAATGGTAAAATAGGTGCATCGGATTATGTGTTAATAAAAAATAATATTATGAAATAATGGAGGGATTTAATGAAAAATAATAAATGGTTAATTTTAATAATAAGTTTTTTCTTGTTTTTGATAAATATAAATATAGTTAATGCTTCTAGTTTTTCGATTAGTGCTGCTAAAAATATGACTAAGGGTGGGAAAACTAAATTAACAATTAAAGGTTCTGATGTTATAGGAAGATTTAATATTAAAAGTAGCAATTCTTCAGTTGTTTCGATAAGTGAAGACAGAGCATGGATAGAAAATGATTCATATTCTATAACATTGAATGCATTGAAAGTGGGAACTGCTACTATAACTATAACTCCAGTTGAAGTTTCAAATTCAGTTGGAGGAACTATTAATTTAGGAGCTAAATCCATAACTATTACAGTATCATTACCAAGAGAAAAATCAAAAAATAATTATTTAAAATCAATAAATATAGATGGCTATGAATTGGTTCCTGCATTTGATAAAGATACTCTAGAATATAATGTAAGTGTTCCATCAACTACGGAAAAAATAACTATAAATGCAGAAAAAGAAGATAAATATTCAACTATATCTGGAGTAGGTGAGTTCGAAGTTTTAGAAGGTGCAAATACATTTGAGATAACTTGCACAAGTGAAACTGGGGTATCAAAAGTATATGCTGTTAATGTTACAGTCGAAGATTTAAATCCGATTGAAGTTAGTGTAAATAATGAAAAATTAACTATTGTAAAAACAACAAGAAATATGATTATGCCAGATAATTATGTCGAAAAGACTGTATCAATCACAGGAATTAACATTCCATCATATTTTAATGAAGCAAGCAATATAACATTAATTGGATTAAAAAATGAGTCTGGAGAAATAAAGTTATATAAATATTTAGATAACAAATATGAAAAATACACTGAGATTATTTCTGGTAATATTCAATTTACTCCATCAAAAATAACTAATACTTTAGAAGGATATATAAAAAAAGATATTAATATTAATAATGATAAAGTTGAAGCT
>CAMEEZ010000006.1 GCA_945915275.1 uncultured Mycoplasma sp. | reverse complement strand
AGAGAATGGAAGTGAAAATAATGAATAAAAAAGAAAAAAGTTTACCATCTACGAGTATCAACTGCTTGATTACGATTTAATAAACCCCTTTGAAAAAAACTGGTTTTATAAAGGTTTACAAGATTAAGGATCTTTCCTATTTTGGTTTAAAAATTGAAAAAACAATAAAAAAGTATTAATTTTTAAAAAAATATGGGTATTTTGGTGTAGGCAAATGAAAGGTGATTACGACGTTTAACCCCATATAAATAAAGTTGATAAAAATGAAGAAATATGATTTAGAAAAGATAGAGGTAACGTTAATGTATAGTAAAGAGTTTTGCAATATATATAATGAATACGGATGGGATTATTTTAGTATAACTATGGGGAATGCTATATTAAAATATTTTAAAATAAATAATAAGATAATAAAAAATCACTTAGATTTAGGTTGTGGTGTAGGAACATTATGCGACTTTCTATATAATAAAGGAATTAAAACAACAGGTATAGATATATCAAGTGATATGATAAAACTATGTGAAAGAAAAAATAGTAATATAAATTTTTTGGTATCAGATATAACCAAATTTATATCAAAAGAAAAATATGATTTAATTACATTAACATGTGACGTAGTTAATCATATTTTGGAAGAAAATAAACTTGAAATACTTTTAAAGAATATTTATAATATGTTAAACGAAGATGGGTATCTTATTTTTGATGTATATGATGAACAAAGTTTAATTTTAAATAATGATATAATTAGTAATAGAGATGATGGTATCAAAGTACATTATTATATTACTGAGAAAGAATCTTTAATTAATACAAATGTAAAAGTAATACAAAATGAAAATTTAGTATATGAATATGATGTGTTAGAAAAATTATATGATATTGAATTTATAAAGAAATTACTAATTAAATGTAATTTTAAAATAATAAAAGATGAAAATAAGATTATGAATGAAAAACAACGCTTTGAAGATAAAATATACATTATATGTAAAAAATAAGGAAGTGATTTTGTGAACGAAAATAAAACTAATATCAACTGGTTTCCTGGTCATATGCAAAAAACCAAAAGGATGATTAAAGAAAAATATGATTTAATAGACATAGTGTATGAAATTGTTGATGCACGTATACCTTATTCATCTAAAATAAAAGATTTGGATGAATTAATTAAGAATAAGCCTAGAATTTTAATTATGTCTAAGAAAGATTTATGTGATTTAAAATATACAAATAAGTGGATATCATATTATGAAAATATGGGCTATAAAGTAATTCTGGCTAATTTGAATAATAATGATGATTATAGAAAAATAATTAATTTAACTCATGATATGATGGAAGAATTGCAGTATCAAAGAGCTGAAAAAGGTTTAAAGCGAAAAGAAATAAAAGCATTAGTAGTTGGGATACCAAATGTAGGGAAATCAACATTAATTAATAGAATGGCAGGAAAAAATGTGGCTGTTGTAGGAAATAAACCTGGTGTTACTAAGTCTTTGTCATGGCTAAAAACCAAAAGTGATATATTACTTTTGGATACTCCAGGTATTTTATGGCCTAAATTTGATAGTGATGAAATTGCCTTAAATCTTGCTAGCATGAGTGCAATAAGAAGTGAAATATTAAATGAAGATGAAGTGGCAGTTCATATAATTAATAAGCTAAGCAAATACTATCCCAAAATTTTAGAAGAACGTTATAAAATAAGTGATTCTTCAGATATCATGGATGTTTATGAGAAGATTGGTAAATCTATTGGAGCATTTAAACATGGTGAAATAGAATATGAACGAGTAAGTAATAAAATTATAAATGATATTAAAAATGGATATATAAAGGAAGTAACTTTTGATAATGAAATATGATGCTTTAGAGTATGAGAAAAAATTATATAAAGAAGGAATTGAATTAATAGCTGGAGTAGATGAAGTTGGAAGAGGTCCATTAGTTGGTCCTGTGGTTGCTGCAGCAGTTATTCTTCCTAAAAATTATGCTTTACCTGGTTTAACGGATTCAAAAAAATTAACAGAAAAGAAGCGGAATATATATTATGATCTTCTTATGAAAGATGCTTTAGCTATTGGTATTGGGGAAGTATCTTCCCAAAAAATTGATGAAATAAATATTTATGAAGCTAGTCGAATGGCAATGATTGAAGCGATAAATAATTTAGAGATTAAACCAGAGCATATTTTAAGTGATGCAATGCCTTTAAATATTGGAATACCTAATACATCTATTATTCACGGAGATTTGCTTAGTTTAAGTATTTCAGCAGCCAGTGTTATTGCAAAGGTTACAAGAGATAGGATGATGTATGAATTAGATAAAGAACATCCTGAATATGGTTTTGGAAAACATAAAGGCTATCCGACAAAATTACATTTAGAAAACATAAAAAAATATGGTGTTTTAGAAAATTATCGATTTACTTATAAGCCAGTTCGTGATTTAATAGAAAAAGAGGGTGATAAAGATGTGCAAAAAATTTAAAAATAAATGGTTATTAAATTATTTGATTTCTTTTATTTCTATTTTTTTAATAGAAATCTTTTTTAAGTTATTAAGTAATGATTCTTTTTTTAATTGGTCTTTATTGCGCATTTTAATATCAACAAGTTTTATTTCTGTTTTAATTAGTTTTATATGTTCATATTTAAAGAATATAGTCTCAATGATAATTAACTTAGTTATTACTTTTGGAATTACTTTTTATACTTTTGCTCAATTAGGCTTTAATAATTATTTAGGCGTTTATATGTCATTAAATACAACTAGTCAACTTGGGGCTGTAATAGATTATATAGGAGAATATTTACGTAGTTTTAAAATTACTTATTATTTGATTTTTATTCCTTTTATTTTATTAGTTATATTTTATATATTCTTTCAAAAAAGGTTAGTAGTTGAGATTCCTAAATTAAATAAAGTTGAAAAAATTAAAAATACCCTAAAAAAAATATCATCATTTATTTTATTAGAAATATCTCTAGGTTTTATTTATTTTTTCACTTTAGTTATTCCTTTCATGCAAAACAGATATCAATTGCAACCCAATAAATATTTATTTATAAATCCTAGCGTTCCTAGTATTGCAATAAAACAATTGGGAGTAGTAACTTTTGGGTTGGGTGATGTAAGAATAAAGCTTTTTCCTGTGGATGAAACCATGATTAATGTTAATTATCAGGTAGCTGAAAAAGAAAAAACAGATTATTCAAGAGTTATTGATGATACAGCATTTGAAAAAGTTATAGCTGAAGAAGAAAGTGCTACATATCAAAATTTAAATAAATATTTTATAAATCAAGATATTACAGATAAAAATGAATATACGGGATTGTTTAAAGGAAAGAATGTTATTGTTATAATGATGGAATCAGTGAATGATATCATTATTAATGAAGAACTATATCCAAATTTTTATAAATTGTATTCCGAAGGTTGGCATTGGGCTAATAATTACAGTCCAAGAAATAGTTGTGCAACAGGTAATAATGAATTATCCGGAATGATTGGGTTATATTCAATTTATAATAGTTGTACAGCTAATGTTTATAAAAATAATACATATTTTACAAGTATCTTTAATTTATTTAATAATGCGGGGTATTATACTTCTTCAATGCATAATTACACGGAAGCGTATTATTATCGTTCAACAATTCATACTAATTTAGGATCTCAAAAATATTATGGCGTTCAAGATTTAGGAATATCCTATCGTAGTGAATATCGTAATTGGGCAAGTGATGCAGATTTTATGGCTAAATATTTAGAAATTATAGACACATATGAAGAGGGCCAGCCATTTATGACTTGGCTTACGACTGTAAGCTCTCATCAACCTTATAGTGTATCTAGTATTTTAGGAGACAAATATTTAAAAGAATTTAAAGATTATAATTATCCAACTGATTTAAAGAGATATATGTCTAAATTAAAAGAGTTAGATTTAGGATTAGGAATCCTTATTAATGGGTTAGAAGACCGTGGTATTTTAGATGATACAGTAATAGTATTATATGGAGATCATTATCCATATGGATTATCTAATAAGACAATTAATCGTGTTTTAGATTATTCTTTGGAAGATTATGAAGCAGAGAGAGTACCATTTGTAATTTATAATAGTGAAGTTACTCCTCATACTTTTACTGAATATACTTCTTATGTTAATATTGTTCCAACAATTGCAAATCTCTGTGATTTAGATTATGATCCAAGATTTTATAATGGAACAGATATTCTATCCGATGAATATGAAAGTATGGTGGTATTTGCGGATGGATCTTGGAAAAATGAATATGCATATTATAACGCAAGTAATAGTAAATTAACTGTTTTTGAAGAAGGACATTATACTGAACAAGATATAAGCCGAATTAATGAGGAAATTCATTTAAAAATAAGTATGAGTAATATTGCAATAAAAAGTAATTATTTTGGATATTTAGAAAAAGCGTTAAATAATAACGGGAAATCTAATAAAATAGTACAAGGGGAGTCTGAAACGAAATTAAATGGCAGTTAGAAAGGATGAATATGAAGAAATTAGTTATAGTGGAATCACCTGCAAAAAGCAAAACAATAGAAAAGTATTTAGGTAGAGAATATAATGTAGTTTCAAGTAAAGGCCATATTAGAGATTTATCTACGACAGGAAAATTTGGATTGGGTGTAGATGTTGAAAATAATTTTAAGCCATCATACGTTGCCATAAAAGGAAAAGCAAAAGATATTAAAAACTTAAAGAAGTTAGTAAAGGAATCTGATAAAGTTTATTTGGCAACAGACCCAGATCGCGAAGGAGAAGCCATAAGCTGGCATTTATATGATGAGCTTGATATTGATGATGATAAATATGATAGGGTAGTTTTTAATGAAATTACTAAAGATGTGGTTAAAGATGCAATTAATAATCCAAGAAAAATAGATTATAATTTAGTAAAAAGCCAAGAAACACGAAGAATATTAGATAGAATTATTGGATTTAGATTGAGCAAGTTAATGCGCAGTAAAACTGGCGGAAAGAGCGCAGGTCGGGTTCAATCGGTTGCTTTAAAACTTATTGTTGATCGTGAAAGAGAAATACTTGCTTTTGTTCCGGAAGAGTATTGGACTATTGAAGCTGATTTTAAAGAGTTTACCGCAGAATTAGAAAAATTTAGGGGTAAAAAAATTGAAATAAAAAGTGAAGTTGAAGCGAATGAAGTTTTACAATCTTTAAGTAAAAGTTTTAAAATTGAAGATGTTTCAGAAACTAAAAAAAGCAGAAAATCAAAAGAAGTGTTTAAAACATCAACATTACAACAAGTTGCTTCAAATAAGTTGAATTTTAGTGCCTCTAAAACAATGAAGATTGCCCAAAAATTATATGAAGGTATTGAATTAGAAAATGAAACTGTCGGATTGATTACTTATATGAGAACTGATAGTGTAAGAGTATCTCCGGTTTTTGTTAAAGAAACTTATAAATTTATTGAAAATAATTATGGTAAAGAATATTTGGGTAAAGTTAAATTTGGTAAAAAAAGTGATAATATTCAAGATGCTCATGAAGGAATTAGACCAACCAGTGTAATGAGAACTCCAGAGAGTATTAAAAGATTTTTAACTCCAGATGAATTTAAATTATATAAATTAATTTATAACCGAGCAGTAGCTTCTTTAATGGCGGATTCTGTTTACTTAAGCACAAATGTTGTTTTAGAGAATAATGGTTACACGTTTAAGACAACTGGTAGTCAACTAGTATTTGATGGATATTTAAAATTATATGGTAGTTATGAAGATAATGAAGACAAAATTTTGCCGGATTTTAAATCATATAAAAGTAATGTTTTGATTTCTGATGAGATAAATAAATTACAGCATTTTACCAAACCAGCAAGTCGCTATACAGAAAGTAGTTTAATTAAAGAGTTGGAAAATCTTGGAATAGGAAGACCTAGTACATATGCAACTATTATGCAGACAATTAAAGATAGAGGATATGTAGAATTAAATGAGAAAAAGTTTTTTCCAACAGATATTGGGATTGAAACTACTGATAAGTTGCAAGAATTTTTTAGTGATTTAGTTAATGTGGAGTATACAGCTAAAATGGAAGAAGATTTAGATAAAATTGCTAATGAAAATTTAGATAATATAAAAGTCTTACAAGAATTTTATGATGGATTCGAACCTTTAGTAGAGAAAGCTTTTTCTGAAATGGAAAAGAAAGAACCGGAAAAAACTGGTGAAATTTGTCCGGAATGTGGAAGCGACTTAGTTTTAAGAAATGGGCGTTATGGAAAATTTATAGCTTGTGGAAACTATCCGAAGTGTAAATATATTAAAAAAGAAGATGTAATAGTAAAAGAAATTATTAATTGCCCTAAATGTGAAGGTAAAATAATCGAAAAAAAGACACGAAAAAACAAAGTTTTTTATGGTTGTAATAATTATCCAAAATGTAAATTTGCTACATGGTATTTACCAGTCGATAAGTGTCCAGAATGTCAAAATATTTTAGTTCAAAAAAAAGATGAAATTGTATGTGAAGAATGTGGATTCAAAAAATAGAATTCACTTTTTTTATAGAAATATAGATATATATATGTTATAATGGAAAAGATAATAGGGATGTGAATTGAATGGAAAAAGAATTTGATACAAAAGAATATATAATACCTGATGATAATGAAATTGAGGAGATTACAGATGAAGAATATAAAGAAGATTTAACTTCTTTTGAGCAAGATGTTATACCTCATGAGGAAGATCCTCTAGAATTGTTAGAAGAAAGAGATCAAGAAAAAGAAATTTTGAAAAAGAAAAAGGAAAAGAAAAGTTTAAAAGAAAAATGGCACAACCTTAGTAAAAAGAAAAAAATTATTTTTATTATTATAGGAATAATAATAATTTCTTTGATTGTCTTAGGAATAATTTTATTGTTAAAAAATAGTAAATCTGAAGAAAAAAAAGAAGAAAAACCAATTGTTATAATTGAAAAAGATAATTATCGTTATGAAAATGGCTATCTTGTCTTATTAGATAAACAGGATAATGAAATAGGAAAGTATGAATGTGAGAACAAAGATGAAGAAAAGTGCCGAGTTGCTTATCAAAATAATGAAGATGATTTTGATGAAGAACAGTATTTTTATGAAGATGGAACAAAACTAAAATTTACAACTCCGATTATAAATGATACCTATGCTTTTATTTACGATAGTTCAAAACAAGAAAATGGAATGATTTTTCTGTTTGATATTTCTAAAGATGAAGTAGTTGATAAGTATAATAGTGTTAAATATTACTTAGTTAATAATACAGAGTATTTAATATTAGAAAATGATGAAAGCAAATATGGATTATTTAAAGTAACTGATGAGGGATTAAGCCAATTAGTTGATTTTAATTATGATTATATGGGAATCAAAAAAGAAGAAATGGGACTTTTGTCTAGATTAGTTGCTGCAAAAGATAATAGATACTTGATAATAGATGAAAATGGTAAAGAAATATCTAAAAAAATTGGAAATAAAATTAAGAGTTTCAGTGATAAATATATAGTAACTGAGGATGTAAATGGAAACTATAATATTACAGATTATCGCAATAATAATATTCTTAAAGATGAGTATAATTATATTATTTTAAAAGAAAATTTCTTGGTTGCTGTAAAAGATACTAATAAAGTGGTTGTTTTAGACTATAAAGAAACAAATTTGCAAAATGAGGAAATAACAATTCCAAATGAATATTATAATAAAACATATATTTATGATAAGAATAATAAATTAGTAAGTACAAATGAAGCTTTTTGGCTTTTAAACAATGACAATTCAGTAACAATTGAATATTATTTGAATGAAAATGATGTTGAATCATATGTAGTTAATATTTATGAAGGAATAGTAAGTAAAAATTATGAATATATATCATATTTTGATGGGGTGCTTTATATTTATGATGATGAAGCAAAGACTAATTTAATTGGAAGTTATAAGTGCTCTAATAAAAATACTATAGATAGTATAAATAGTACATATGATAGTTGTTATTTAGCAAAGGAAAGTTATTTTAGTGATAATGAATTATCTAATAATAATAAAAGTCTAGGATATTTACCTGTTATAAATAAAAGATTTATTTTTGTAAATGATTCATTAGATAAAAATACAGCAAATATTATATTATATGATTTGAAAGAGAATAAAGTTTTGGGTTCATATTTAAGTATAGATGCTGGAATATATGACGGAAGTTCAACTTTAAGTTTTGTAACAAATAGCAATTTAAGTGTTATTGGTAAAAGTTCAAGAAAAAATAAATATGGTGTTATTAGTATAACTAAAGATAATGTTTTAGGAATTTTAGATATGAAATACGATTTAATTGAAAGAATTGGAGATTATTTTCAAGTAAAAAATACTGGAGAAACTTATCAGTTATATGATAATTCTGGAGAAAAAGTTACAGAACAATTTGGAAATAAAATAGTTAATTATGTCGATGGATATGTTAAAACAAAAGCAGAAGGTGAAAATTATTCAATTTATTCTTTCAATAAAGACAAAAGCAAGGAAAATTTACACTATTTGGATTTAAAGAAAGATTTCTTTGTAACTATCGATTCAATTGGTAATTTAAAAATATATGAATATAATAATTTTGATACTGTAGTAGGAGAATTTACTTTAGAGGCTGAGGGAATCTTATATACGTATGTAACTACAATAAAGAGTTCAAGTGGTTATTCTGTCGAGGTAATTGATCAACATGGGGAAAAGAGTACCATTCCTCTAGGAGAATAACATGGAAAAAAATAAAGGAACTCTATTAACTATAATTATTTTACTTCTTATATTTATTCCGTGTACAATTGCAGGAATGATGAAACACTTTGAAGAAGATAATAAAAAGCATGAATTCTATTATAACGGAAAATTACATTTTTATAAGAATGATACCTTAATAGGAACATATGATTGTCAAAATGAGTCTTGTGATTATGCAGAATATGAAGAAATTGATACAGGAAATATTCATAAGACTTCATTAATGAATAATAAATATGCTTTTATTAAAGATGGCGATAAAATATATTTACAAGATATAGAAAGTAATTTAACAATAATTGAATATGAAGAATTAAAGGGATATAGTATTCCTATAGAAAATAATTCATTTATTACTAAAAATAATGATAAATGGGGGATTATTTCTTTGTCGCCATCATTATATCCAATTGTTCCTAATAATTATGAAGAAGCGTATTTAAATTATAATAATCAATTAAAAGAAATTAGCGTAGATAAAATTATTATAAAACAAGATGATTATTACAAAATAATAGAGAATAATAAAGAAATTTTTACATCAATTAATAAGATTGTGGAATTTAATAATGAATTAGTTGTTACTATTTTAGATGATGGAAGTTATGAAATTGTAAATTATAATAATCAAGATTTTTTGGCTGATGATTATATAAATAAATATTTAATATTGGATAATTATTTAGCAGTATGGAATTTAGATAATATGGACTTTTATTCAATAAATAGTGAATCAGATTTAACCTTAAATTATTTATCTTCTTATAGTGTTGATTCAAAAATAAAAGAAGATAATAAATACATTAATATTTATGAAAATGATGAAGTAATTAATAGTTACGAAAAAATAATTGAAAATTAGCGATGAATTTGTTAAAATACTTTTATAAAGACGAAGAACAAGAGGAGTAAATAGTTAAGTATTTAAAAGAGAGGAAAATAAATGCTGTGAGTTTTCTTAAAGAAATGCTATTGAAGGTTGCTTGGGAGTTGGCATATGCCCGTAGATATCTATGTTATCAAATAAGAGTAAAAAATTAAGGTGGTACCACGAAACATTCGTCCTTTTGGGATGAGTGTTTTTTTATGGGATTTCCGTAAAAGAAAAAAGGAGAGAAAAACATGTTAGACAAAAAGTATAATACACAAGAAAAAGAACAAAAATGGATGGAATATTGGGAAAATAACAAGATATATGAGTTTAAACCAGATCATAGAAAAATATATTCAATAGATACACCTCCACCAACAGTTAATGGAAAAATTCATATAGGACATATTTTTTCTTATTCGCAAGCAGAAATGATTGCTAGATATAAAAGGCTTAGAGGTTATAATGTATTTTATCCTTTTGGTTTTGATGATAATGGTCTTCCAAGTGAAAGACTAGTAGAGAAAGAGCAAGGAAAGAAAGCTCATGAAATAGGAAGAGAATCTTTTTCTAAGTTATGTTATGAAACTACAGATAAGTATGAAGAAGAGTTTAAAAAATTATTTAAAAGAGCAGGGTTTAGTGCTGATGTAAATAATGCATATAAAACTGTTAGTGATTCAAGTTCTAAAATTAGTCAATTATCATTTATAGATTTAGTTGAAAAAGGAAATTGTTATCGTAAATATTGTCCGGCATTATGGTGTAATGAGTGTTTAACTTCAATTGCTCAAGCAGAATTAGAAACTAAAACTATCAAAACGACTTTTAATTATATTAATTTTAAGACGTTAGAAGATAATGAAGAATTTACAATAGCTACAACAAGGCCAGAGTTATTACCTGCTATAGTATCAGTTTTTGTAAATCCTAAAGATGAAGAACATAATCATTTAATCGGAAAAACTGCACATATACCTGTAATAAACGTTGATGTACCAATTATGGCTGATGAAAAAGTAGATGCAGAAAAAGGTACAGGAATAGTTATGTGTTGTACATTTGGAGATCAAACAGATATTGAGTGGTGGAAAAAATATAATTTACCACTTAAAAATATATTTACTAATGACGGACGTATAATTGATGAGATTGAAAACTATGGTGGATTACCAATTAAAGAAGCAAGAAAACAAATATTAGAAGATTTAAAAAATCAAGGATATTTAATTAAAATGGAAGAATTAGAACATGAAGTTCAAGTTCATGAAAGATGTGGTAAAGAAGTAGAATATTCAGTAATGAAACAATGGTTTATAGATATTATGAATCATAAAAATGACTTCTTAAAAATTGGGGAAGAGATTAATTGGTATCCTAAACACATGCAAGCAAGATATAATGAATGGGTAGAAAATATAATGTGGGATTGGTGCATTTCAAGACAAAGATATTTTGGTGTTGCATTCCCAGTTTGGTATTGTAAAGAATGTGGAGAAGTTATACTAGCTGATAGAGAACAATTACCTGTTAATCCTTTAGTAGATAAACCAAATATTAAGAAATGTCCAAAATGTGGTTGTAGTGAATTTATACCTGAAACAGATATAATGGACACTTGGCAAACATCATCGATAACTCCTCTTATTAATATGAAATATGGTGAAAAGGATAATTATGAAGATATATTAAAGCCAATGAGTTTAAGGTGTAATGCTCATGATATAATTAGAACTTGGGATTTCTATAGTATTGTTAAAAGCTATTATGGATTTAAAGAAAAACCATGGGATAATATAATGATATCTGGATTTGTTATGGCTAATAAAGGAGAAAAAATTTCAAAAAGCAAAGGCAATTCTAAAATGGAACCATTTGATTTATTAGAAACATATGGAGCAGATATAGTAAGATATTGGGCTGGAAGTGGAAAACTTGGAACGGACATTGTATTTAATGATGAGACTTTCTTAAGAGGAAAGAAATTAATAAATAAAATTTGGAATGTTTCTAAGTTTATAGAAATGCATTTAGCAGATTATGAAGATAAAGAATTTAGTGATTATGAATATATTGATAAATGGATAATAGCAAAATATCAAGAAATGGAAAGCTCATTTATTAAATATTTAGATAATTATGAAATAGGATTAGGACTAAATGTATTAGAAAAATTCTTCTGGAATTTCTGTGATAACTACATTGAAATTGTTAAACATAGATTATATAGACCTGAAGAATTTGGTGATATACCTCGTTATAGTGGTCAAAAGACAGTTTATACTTTGTTATATAAATTATTACAAAATTTTAGTATTTATTTCCCATTTATAACCGAAGAAATTTATCAAGAATTATATCATGATAATAAATCAATTCATTTAACAGAGATAAAACCATTAGATTTTGATTTCGAAGAAGAATTAAAATATGGAAACATGATTTGTGATATTATTAGTGATGTAAGAGGTGAAAAATCAAATAATAATTTATCATTAAAAACTCCGATTAAGAATTTAGAATTGAGTTTAAATGCCAAATTAAAAGATGCTATAAATAGTTCAATTAAAGATTTTAAAGCAACTTTATTTATCGAAAATTTAACTATGAATAATCAGGATAAAGATTATAAAATTGATAAGATAGAATTAAATCTTGAAAGTGAAAATAAATAAAATAACAAATTTAAAAACAAATAAGCTGACAAATGTCAGTTTTTTTTGACAAAATGTAAAATATGTATTTTAAAGAAATTTTAGAGTATCGGCAACTAATTAAATTAATCAGATGTTTAATCTGATTTTTTATATACTATGTTTTTTTAAATATGATATAATTCTTTAAGAAAAGAAGTGGTTTTATGAAATTTTCAATAATAACTTTAGGATGTAAAGTTAATACTTATGAAAGTGAAGCAATGAAAGAGTTGTTGCTTGCTCAAGATTTTAAATATGAAGAAGAATATGTTGATAGTGATATTATTATTATAAATACTTGTTCTGTTACTAATATGGCTGATAATAAATCAAAAAAAATTATTAGAAGAGTTAAACGAGAAAATAATCGAGCAATTTTGATAGTGTGTGGATGTAGTTCGCAAAATAATCCTGAAGAATACAAGGATTTAGAAATAGATATTCTTTTAGGAAATAAAGATAAAAGTAAAATAGTGGATTTAATTAATGATTTTATAAAGAATAATAACAAATATATAAAAATTTATAATGAAAGAAACTTAGAATTTGAATCTATGAATGTAAAAAGATTTACTTCACAAACAAGAGCATTTTTAAAAGTGCAAGATGGATGTAATAATTTTTGCTCTTATTGTATAATTCCTTATGTAAGAGGGAATATTCGTTCTAAAGATTTTAATGAATGTTTAAAAGAAGCTAGAATTTTAGTAAATAATGGTCATAAAGAAATTGTTTTAACTGGAATTCACACAGGTAGTTATAATTCTAATGGAAAAGATCTTGTAGATTTGATTCATGAATTATCGTTAATAGAAGAATTAAAGCAAATAAGAATATCATCAATTGAAATCACAGAACTAAATGATAAATTTATGGAGGAATTAAAAAATAATTCTAAAATATGCAATCATATTCATATTCCACTACAATCCGGATCTAATTATATTTTAAAAAAGATGAATCGTAAATATAACGCTGAATATTTTAAAGATAAAATTGCTAAAATTAGAAGTATAAGACCAGATATTTCTATTACAACAGATGTTATAGTAGGGCATCCATATGAAGATGAAGTATATTTTAATGAATCCTATGAATTTTGCAAATTAATTAATTTTGCCAAGATTCATGTATTTCCTTATTCGATTCGTACTGGTACAGTAGCTAGTAAAATGCCTTACCAAGTTGATGAACATGATAAAAAAATTAGAGCAGGAAAATTATTAGAGTTATCAGAACAATTAGAAGAATCTTATTATAAAAGTCATGTTAAAACATTAGTAAAAGTTCTAGTTGAAGAAAAGAAAGATAATTATGCTACAGGTCATACAAGTAATTATTTAAAAGTTAAAATATTTAAGAATGTTGAACAAGGAGATTTTATAGAAACTTATATTGATAAATATGAAGATCATATTTTAATAAGCAAATGAAAAGAAGCATTTTTTGCTTCTTTTTTATAGCATTTCTATTTCTTCATTATTTGAGTTGTTTTCTTTAGGTGCGTCTTCATTATAATTTCCAATTATCGCTTGTTTAAGTTCTATATCATCTTCATCAATGTCTTCACTTATGTCTATAGCAGTTAATATTTGTTCGAAACTAGTAAGTCCATTAATAACTTTTTTTAAGCCATCTTGTAAAAGAGTTTGAACATTTTCTTCTTTATAAACTAAATTACGTAGATCTTTCTTTTTTACATTATTCATGATGGCGTCTCTTATGTCTTGATTAATCAATAAAACTTCTTGAATAGCTACACGACCACGATAACCATCAAAACATTGAGAACATCCTTTTGGCTCATATATTGCATCTACATCTAAACCTAAAACTTTTTTAAAAACATTTTTTTGGTATTGAGTGGTATTTATCTTTTCTCGACATAATGGACATAATTTTTTTGTTAGTCTTTGACTAATTATCATTGTTAATGCAGAACCTAGTAAATATCTTTCAACTTCCATATCTAAAAGTCTTTCAATTGTTGTAAGAGAATTATTTGTATGGATAGTAGATAGAACTAAATGTCCTGTAATTGAAGCTCTAACAGCAATACGAGCTGTCTCATCATCACGAATTTCTCCAATCATTATAGTATCAGGGTCTTGACGCAAAATACTTCTTAATGTGTTTGAAAATGTAAGACCAATTTCTGACATAACTTGAACTTGATTAATTCCTGGTATTTTCATTTCTACAGGATCTTCAACTGTTATAATATTTCTTTTTACGTCATTTAGTTTTTGTAATATTCCATATACAGTTGTAGATTTACCGGTACCAGTAGCTCCGGCTACTAAAATAATTCCATTTGGAGTATGAATTGCTTTATAGATTTTTTCAAGATTCTCATCAGTAAAGTTAAGGTATTCTAATCCTTCTAAACTTTTTGAATAATCAAGAATACGAATAACAATTTTTTCTCCATCAACAATCGGTAAAGAAGAAACACGCATATCTACATCAATATTATCTAAATTTTTAATAGCTCCATCTTGAGGTAATCTAGTCTCTGTTATATTCATTCCGGAGATAATTTTAACTCTTGTTAAAAGATTTTTTTTAACATTAGAAGGAACTTTAGCATATTCTCTAAGTTCGCCATCAATTCTAAATCTTACATTTAATATGTCTGGTGTAGGGTCAAAGTGAATATCAGATGCTCCGTTTTTTATGGCGTCTTGAAGCATTTCGTCAACTATTTCTACTACTGGTTTGTTGTCATAGTCAAACTCTCGAAACATTGTATCACCTAATTCCCTTATTCTTTAATAATTATATAATAAATAGAAAAAATTAACAATAAAAAATATTTATACTTTTAATTAATTATTAAACATGATAGAATAAATATGAAAATAAGGAGTGACTTTATGACTAGAACTGTTTATATTTTAATAGGTATTTTATATTATATTGTTTCAATTTTTATAATAGTACTAGTTTTAAATTTAATAAATAAAAAAAGTAAAAAGAAATACTTAGATGATATAAGTACTCTAGAGAGAGATAAGAACTTAATAATAAATGCGTCAATTTTATCAGAGCTTAATAAAGTAGAAACATTGGTAAATAATGAAAATTTACAAAAGAAATATGAAGGTTGGAAAGAACGCTTTAAAATAATTAAAGAAGAAGATATTCCTAAAATTACAAATTCTCTAATTGAAATAGAAGACATTTTTAATAATAAGGATTATAAGCATTTAAAAAGTAAAATTGCTGAAATAGAAATGGAAATAACTTATGTTAAAACTAAAGCTAATTTTCTTTTAGATGAAATAAGAGAAATAACTTTAAGTGAAGAAAGAAATAGAGAGACTATTACAAAGTTAAAATCTACGTATCGTGATATTAAAGATAAGTATAATAATAATAAAGAAGCATATGAAATAGTTGCTTCTCCTTTAGAATTACAATTTGAAAATTTAGACAAGTTATTTAGTACTTTTGAGATGGCTATGGATCAGAATGCATATCAGGAGGTAGGTAAAATTGTAAAAGCAATTGGAGATATTGTTGGAAATTTGAAACTAGTTATTGAAGAAGCACCAACGATTGTTTTAATTGGTAAAAATATTATCCCCAAAAAAATCGAAGATATTGAAGTTATATCAGATAAGCTTGAAAGTGAAGGCTATAATCTTGATTATTTAAATATTCAATATAATATTACTGAGGCAAATAAAAAAATTCAAGATATTTTTCAAAGATTAAATGTGTTAAATTTAGAAGATTCTGTTTTCGAACTTAAGACAATGTTAGATTATTTTGAGTCTTTATATAATGATTTTGATAAAGAAAAAATTGCAAAAAAAATCTTTGAAGATTATACAAGAAGTATTATTTTAAAGACTTCAAAATTGGAAAAGATAAACAATGAATTATATCGTAAAATTGACGATATTAAATATAGTTATGATCTTACAGATGATGATGTTTTAGTTATTGATGAAATTAGAAATGAGCTTATTGCTATTCGCTCATCTTATGATAGAGTAATTAATATTCATCGAAGTAGAACTAATTCTTTTTCCCGTTTGGCTAAAGAAATGGAATTAATTAATGTTAAACTTACAAAAACTGAAGAAAAATTAGATGGAGCATTAAGAAGTTTAGGAAGCTTAAAAGAAGATGAACAAAGAGCGAGAGAACAATTGACTGAAATTAAGAGTATTTTGTTAACGGCAAAGGATAAAATAAATACATATAAATTACCTGTTGTACCTAAGCATTATTATGTGGAATTATCTGAAGCTACTTTAGCAATTAATGAAATGGTTAAAGAATTAGATAAAAGACCTATTTCCATAAAAACATTAAATACCAGAGTGGATACTGCAAGAGATTTAGTTTTAAAATTGTATAATACTACGAATGAAACTGTTAAAACAGCTAAAATGGCTGAAATGGCGATTGTTTACGGAAATAGATATCGTCCCGTAAATAAAGAAGTTGATTTTGGACTTACTAAAGCAGAAAATTCTTTTATGAAAGGGAATTTTAAACTTAGTTTAGAAAATGCAATTAATGCAATAAATATTGTTGAACCAGGAATTCACAAAAGATTAATTGATGAATATCAAGCATAAAAATAATAGACCTTAAGGTCTTTTTTTTGTATAATAAGTTTAGGTGATTAATGTGGTATATTTAGATTATTCGGCAACTACGCCAATTTCTTATGAAGCCTTAGATGTATATAATAAAATAGCTAAAAATTATCCGGCAGACTTATCTTCAAATCATAAATTAGGTGAAAAAGCTAGGGAACTTTTTAAACGTACTTTAAAAAATATTTCTGATACTTTTAATGTAATGGAAAGTGAAATAACATTTACTAGTGGTGCTACCGAAGCAAATAATTTAGCGTTAATTGGAATAATGATGGCATATCATAAGCAAGGTAATCATTTAATAGTTTCAAAATTAGAACATTCATCTGTATATAAGATTTGTAATTATTTAGAGAAAATAGGGTTTGAAATTAGTTATGTTGATAATGATAGAGATGGTCTTATTGATTTTGAACATTTAAAAAGTTTAATTAGAGAAGATACTGTTTTAGTAAGTATTTGTGCTTTGAATAATGAGCTTGGGATTAGACAACCTTTAAAAATGATCAGACAGATTATTAAAAAAGTTAATCCTAATACACTATTTCATTCTGATATAGCTGGAGCTATAGGTAAAATTGCTATAAATTTACATGATGTGGATATGGCAAGTATATCGTCTCATAAGATTTTTGGCCCTAAAAATATTGGATTATTTTATCATAGTGAAAGAATAAAAATTTATCCTTTAATGTTTGGAAATGGAATTGATGAATTATCGCCAGTTACATATTCTTTGCCTGATATTTTAGCCTTTGAAAAGGCCTTGATGGTATCACTTAATGATTTAGATAAAAAAGAACATTTTGTAGCTAGATTAAATGAAAAAATATGTAATGAATTATCTAAATATGAAAATGTTTTAATAAATAAAACAAAATATACAATTCCTCATATTTTAAGTTTAAGTTTAAAAAAATTAGATGCAAATATTATTGATAAAATGCTTGGGGATAAAGAAATATATATAAAATCTTTGCATAATGAAATAAATTCAAGCGTTGTTGCAGTTTATAACGATGTTGAAAGATCGAGAGAAACATTAAGAATTAGTTTGTCTCATAAAACCACCACAGAAGAGATAAATAAATTTTTAACTGAATTTAAAAAAGTATATGAGATAGTTTCTTTGGGAAAGGAATAATATGAAAAAATTAATTATAATTAAATATGGTGAATTAACTACCAAGAAAGATAATATTAATTTCTTTATTAAAACTCTAAAAGATAATATAAATAAAACTCTGGAAAATTTAAATTGTGAAATTAATTATGATAAAGGAAGAATGTTTATTGAAACTGATTTTATTGATGAAACAATAGAAAAATTGCAAAAAGTTTTTGGAATTCATGAAATAATTATAGGCTATAAAATTCATGAAAGAGAAATAGATGATATTGGTAAAAAAGTTTTAGAATTAATTCAAAATAAGAACTTTACAACTTTTAAAGTAGTAACTAAAAGAAGTGATAAACAATATCCTTTTGAAAGTATGGAAGTTAGTCGTAAAATAGGTGCGATTATCTTAAAAAATATCAATAATATAAAAGTAGATGTTCATAATCCTGATTTAACTATAAACATTGAAATAAGAAATAATTTAATAATAATTTATTTTGATAGTATTAAAGGTTTAGGGGGATATCCAGTTGGAACTTTAGGAAAAGGATTACTTATGTTAAGTGGCGGAATAGATTCTCCTGTGGCGGGTTATCTTGCGATAAAAAGGGGAGTTAAATTAGAGGCTATTTATTTTGAAAGTCCTCCTCATACAAGTATTGAAGCAAAGAATAAAGTTATTTCTTTAGCAAAAAAATTAGCATTATATAATAATGACATTAAATTACACATAATCAATTTTACAGAAATTCAAGAAGGAATTTATACTAAAATTCCTAAAGAGTATTTAATAACGATACTTAGAAGGATGATGTATCGTATTAGTTCAATGATTGCTTATAATTCTAATGCTCATATCTTAGTGAATGGAGAGTCTATAGGACAAGTTGCTAGTCAAACTTTAACAAGTATGAAGGCTATTAATGAAGTAACTACAACTCCAGTAATTAGACCAGTGGCATGTTTTGATAAAATCGAAATCATTAATATTGCTAAAAGTATTGATACTTATGAAACAAGCATTTTACCCTATGAAGATTGCTGTACAATATTTGTACCAGAACATCCTGTTATAAATCCTGATAAAAAATTATGTGAAGAGTATGAAAGATTAATTCCTTATAAAGAAATGATAAGAAAGGCTATTAAAGAACATGAAATTATAAAAATAACAGCAAGAGAAGAAAATAAATACCAAGATTTATTATAGAATAAAAAAGATATTTTAGTTCATCATAATAATGGTGATTAGAATGCAAAATAATTTTAATAGATGTTGTGATATGACTAGTTTAGATAATGACCTTAAATTAGATTTTTGTAACGATTTTGGCTATACCTTAGATTATCGAAAAATCAAATATCCTGAGGAAATTAATGTTTTTAAAACATGTTGTAATCATAGAAAAAAGGTAATTAAAAAAATAAATAATAAAAAATAGTAAAGAAAATATGGAAATGTTTTCTTTTTTTTTGTATAATTCTTTAGTAAGGAGATGTGTTATGAAAATATTATCTATTAATGCTGGAAGTTCTTCATTAAAATTTACTTTGTTTAACTTTCCAGAAAGAGAAGAATTAATTAGTGGGAATTTTGAAAAGATAGGAGTAGGAAATAGTTTTTATAAAATTAAGCTTAATAACGAAAAAATTGAAAAAAAAGCAGAAATGAAAGATCATTCTGATGCTGTTAAGCTTTTAATGGATGAATTGATTGCTAATAAGGTTATTGATAATCTAGGAGATATTGACGGAATTGGACATAGAATTGTTCAAGGTGCAGATAGATATAATAAATCAGTTTTAATTGATGAAAAGGTTATTAAAGATATTGATGAATTAAGTAGTTTAGCACCTTTACATAATCCAGCACATATAATTGGAATTAAAGCTTTTAAAGAGGTTTTACCAAATGTTCCAATGGTAGCTGTTTTTGATACTGCATATCATCAAACTATTGAAAAAGAAAATTATTTGTATGCTGTGCCTTATGAATGGTATGAAAAATATAATGTTCGTAAATATGGAGCTCATGGAACAAGTCATCGATTTGTAAACTTAGAAATTTCAAAAAGATTAGGAAGAGATGATTTAAAAGTAATTTCTTGTCATATCGGAAATGGCTCTAGTATTACTGCTATCGATAAAGGAAAAGTAATTGATACATCTATGGGATTTACTCCGCTTGCTGGAGTTATGATGGGAACACGTTCAGGAGATATTGATGTAAGTTTAATTCCATATGTTATGAAAAAAGAAAATAAGAATATTGATGAAATCATGACTGATTTAAATAAAAAATCAGGGTTACTCGGAATCTCTGGTGTAAGTAGTGATAATAGAGATGTTGAGGATGCGGCTTTAAATGGAAATGAAAGAGCTATCTTAGCCCAAAATATGTATGCTCAAAAAATTGCTAATTATATTGCGATGTATAACAATATGTTAGGTGGAGCAGATGTAATTACAATGACTGCTGGACTTGGTGAAAACGCTATTTTAATGAGAGAAATGATAATTGAAAGAATTGCTAGTTTGGGAGTAATTATTGATAAAGAAGAGAATAATGTTAGAGGTGTATTTAAACTTATTACTAAACCTGAATCAAAAATTCCGGTATATATAGTACCTACTAATGAAGAATTAATGATTGCTGAGGATACATTCGAATTAGTTAAGTAGAAGGATGTGAGGGTTATAAAAAAGCCTATTATTAATAAAATATATAAAAAGATTAAAGAGTATGATGAAATAGTAATTGCAAGGCATGTTGGACCCGATCCAGATGCACTTGCTAGCCAAATGGCTTTAAAAGAATCTATTTTGTTAACTTTTCCTGAAAAAAAAGTTTATGCTGTGGGAGTTGGAGTTGCTAAATTTAAAAGTTATGGTGCTTTGGATAAACCTGATTATGAAAAGCTTGAAAGACCATTATTGATAACTTTGGACGTTCCAAATATGAAAAGAGTAGATGGTATTGAAGGCTTAGATTTTGATGATGTTTTAAAAATTGATCATCATCCAGCGGAAGATATTAAGGGAAAAGTGGATTGGACAGAAGAGGTTTCTTCTAGTACATGTCAAATGGTTTCAGAATTGATTTTAAATTCAAAACTAAAAATGAATGAGAAGATTGCAGGGAATTTATTTTTAGGAATTGTTTCTGATAGTGATAGGTTTGTTCTTAGAAATACTACGATAGATACATTTAAAATAACTTGTGAATTATTAGAAAAAAGTAAAATTCCTTTTACTGAATTGTATAACACATTATATTTAAGGCCGATGAATGAGATTAAGTTTTATGCGTATTTAACAAATAATTTGACAATAACAGAAAATGGCTTTGGATATATTGAAATACCATTAGAAGTTTTTAAGGAATATAATGTTGATATTGCGACAGCATCGAATATTATTAATAACTTTAATTTTATTAAAGAATTAATGGTTTGGATTTTTATAACTTATGAAGAAAAAACAGGTTATTATAAAGTAAATTTAAGAAGTAGAGGTCCTGTTATAAATGATATAGCTAGTAAATATCATGGTGGAGGGCATAAGTACGCTAGTGGAGCAAAACTTCATAATCGTGATGAAATACCAATGTTAATTAGAGATTTAGATGAAGTTTGTAAAAAATTTAATAACGATAATGAAACGATAAAATAAATGTAGCATAGTCTACATTTTTTTGTAAAATTATATCTTTGTGATTAAGAAAAATATATTAGCCTATATTGTAATTTTATTTCATTTGTAATATAATATTATTTTAGAAGGATGGTGTATTATGGAGTATTGGATAATATGGTTATTAGTAGTCTTTTTCTTATCATTTATTGAAGTAATAACTGTTAATTTGGTTACAATATGGTTTATATTGAGCGCTATTGTATCTTTGCTATTATCATTTTTTGTTAGCAGTTTTACGATTCAATTTGTAGTATTTGCAGTTTTAGGAATTGTACTTTTGTTAACGACAGGAAAATCATTAAAAAGAATTTTTGATCAAGAAAAAGTGCGAACAAATGCTGATAGAGTAATTGGTATGATAGGTATTGTAACTCAAAAGATTAAAAAGAATGTTATTGGTGAAGTAAAAGTTGATGGAAAAACATGGAGTGCTATTTCAGATAATGCAATCGATATTGGCGAAGAAGTTTTAATTGAAAAAATTGATGGTGTAAAATTAATAGTGAAAAAAAACACTAAGAATTCAAATGATGAAAAATTGAAGAAAAAGTCAGCAAAAAATAAAAAATAAAAGGAAGGTTAGTTTATGAATTTTTTAATTGCTATATTAATTATAATTGCAATAATAATATTACCTAATATTGTTATTGTTCCACAAGCTCATGCTTATGTTTTAGAAAGATTAGGTTCTTATCATACAACTTGGAGTAATGGATTACATTTTAAAATTCCATTTATAGATCGTATTTCTAATCGTGTAACATTAAAAGAGGTTGTTAAAGATTTTGCCCCACAACCAGTAATTACACAGGATAATGTTACAATGCAAATTGATACTGTAGTTTATTATCAAATTACTGATGCAAAATTATATACTTATGGTGTTGAGTTTCCAATAAGCGCAATTGAAAACTTAACTGCAACGACATTAAGAAATATTATTGGAGAATTAGAATTAGATCAAACATTAACAAGTAGAGATATTATTAATACAAAGATGCGTTCGATTTTAGATGAAGCAACTGATCCTTGGGGAATTAAAATAAATAGAGTTGAAGTTAAAAATATTTTACCTCCGAGAGATATTCAAGATGCTATGGAAAAACAAATGCGTGCTGAACGTGAAAGAAGAGAGAAAATTCTTCAAGCAGAAGGAGAGAAAAAATCTTCAGTACTTATTGCTGAAGGAGAAAAAGAAAGTGCTATTTTAAGAGCAGAGGCACAAAGAGAAAGCCAAATTAGAATAGCTGAAGGTAAAGCTGAAGCTATGTTGAAATTAAAACAAGCTGAAGCAGAAGGAATAAGATTATTGAAAGAGGCTGGTGCTGACAAATCTGTTCTTGCTTTAAAGAGTTATGAGTCTTTAGAAAAAGTGGCAAATGGTCAGGCTACAAAAATTATTTTGCCAGCTGATTTACAAGGAATTGCCTCAATTGGAACTGTATTTAATGAAATGACAAAGAAATAATTTGTCATTTTTTAGTTCAAGTTTGACATCATTCATTTAATTAGTTATATTTAAAAAGTAAGGAGGAATAATTATGTATGCTAAAGTTTTAATTGAATATGAAGTAAAATCTTTAGATCATGTTTTTACATATATTATTCCTGATATTTTAAGAAAAAAATTATGTGTTGGAATGAAAGTTAAAGTTCCCTTTGGAAATAAATTAATAAATGGTTTAGTGTTGGAAATAAATGAAGAGTATTTTGATGATTATGAGTTGAAAGAAGTTATTGAAATTGTAGATGAAGAATTTCGATTTGATGAAGAATTATTAGAAATTGGAAAATATTTACAAAATACAACATTATGTAATTTAGTTACAGCTTATAAAACTATGTTGCCTACAAGTTTAAAAATAAAAGAAAAGAAGGGAAATTACAATAAATATGAAAAATATATTTCCTTAAATATTAATAAAAGCGAAATAAAAGATTTCTTAAATAAAAATAAAAATTCAAAAAAACAATGTGAAGTAATTAAACGATTAGAAGCCGAAGGTGAAGTATTATCATCTTTGATACCAAGTTATATTATAAGAGCTTTAAAGGCTAAGAAGATTATAGAAGTAAAAGAAAAACAATGTTATCGTTTAAATAATGTTTTGAAGACTAATAGTCCTAGTTTTTCTTTATCTCAGGAACAACAAGAAGTTTTTTCTAAAATAAAAGGTTGTTTAAATGAATATAAAACTCATTTAATTTATGGAGTAACTGCCTCAGGGAAAACGGAAGTTTATTTCAGATTGATTGAAGAAGTTTTGAAAATGAATAAAACTGCAATGGTTTTGGTTCCAGAGATTACATTAACTTCCCAAATGATAACGAGATTTTATGAACGATTTGGCGATTGTGTGGCAATTTATCATAGTGGTTTATCAAATGGTGAAAGAAATGATGAATATTTAAAAATTTATCGTGGAGAAGTAAAGATTGTTATTGGAACAAGAAGTTCTGTTTTTATGCCTCTTAAGAGTTTGGGAATTATTATCGTTGATGAAGAACATAGTGATAATTTTAAACAAGATTCTAATCCGAGATATAATGCTATAGATATAGCTAAGTTTAGGGCTAAATATCATAAAATTCCACTTGTCTTAGGCTCTGCGACACCTCAACTTGAAAGTATGGCTAGAGCAAAAAAAGGAATTTATGAATTACATACTATGAAAAATAGAATTAACATGGCTAAATTACCTAGTGTAGAGCTAATAGATATGTCTAATGAAATAAAAAAAGGGAATTTTATTATTAGCGAAAAACTATTTAATGAAATAGATGAGGTATTAAAGAGAAATGAACAAGTCATATTATTACTTAATCGAAGGGGACATTCTTCATATATAATGTGTAATAACTGTGGTTTTACTTATAAATGTAAAAATTGTGATATTACCCTTACTTATCATAAAACTTCTAATAATTTAAGATGCCACTATTGTGGTTATACAGTATTTGCTGGTGAAGAATGTCCAGAATGTCATAATAAATCATTAACTTATTATGGATTAGGAACAGAAAAACTTGAGGATTTTTTAAACGAAAAATTTCCTCTTGCAAATATAGTCCGGATGGATGTTGACACAACAAATAAAAAAGGAAGTCATGAAAAAATTTTAGAAGATTTTAAAAACCATAAATATGATATTTTAATTGGAACACAAATGATAAGCAAAGGTCTTGATTTCCCTTTAGTTACATTAGTTGGAGTTATTAATGCAGATACGTCTTTAAATATTCCGGATTTTAGAAGTAGTGAAAGAACTTTTTCTTTACTTGATCAGGTTGCAGGAAGGGCTGGTCGTTCAAATTTAGAAGGAAGAGTTTTGATACAAACATATAATCCAGACAATTATATTTTAAATTGCGTTGTAAATCATGATTATGAAAAATTTTATGATTATGAAACTGATATAAGAAAAAAACTAGATTATCCTCCATATTATTTTTTGACAAGTATAAAAATTATTTCTAAAGATTATGAAGAAGCTTCTCAAGAAGCAAAAAAAGTGTTTATATATTTAAAAAAACATCTAGCAAAAGAAACAATTATTTTGGGACCAACAACAGCATTAATGTTTAAACAAAATAATTTATATAGATTTCAAATAATTTTAAAATATAAACAAGATAAAAATTTAAGAAATGTTTTAACAGAATTGAATAATTTATATAAGACAAATAAAAAAACTTATCTTGAAATAGATAATAATCCTTTAAAAATATGATACAATGTTAAAGAGGGTAGATAAATATGAAAACAAAAAAAGTTGTATTTATGGGAACTCCAGATTTTGCTGTTCCAATTTTAGAAAAATTAATTAATATGGTTGATGTAGTACTTGTTGTAACTCAACCTGATAAAATGGTTGGTAGAAAAAGAGAAATAAAATTTTCTCCAATTAAGGAAGTTGCTTTAAAGAATAACATAAAAGTATTCCAGCCAGAAAAAATTCGTATAGATTATGATGAAGTTTTGAAAAGCAATCCTGATATGATTGTTACATGTGCGTATGGTCAAATTATTCCGGAAGTATTATTAAATGCTCCAAAATATGGTGCTATAAATGTTCATGCTTCTTTATTACCTAAATATCGTGGTGGAGCTCCAATTCATCGTGCTATTATAAATGGTGATAGTAAAACTGGAGTCACTATTATGTATATGGATAAGGGCATGGATACAGGTGATATGATTAGTAAAATTGAGTGTGAGATTAAAGATTCTGACAACGTTGGAATATTACACAATAAATTATCTTTAATGGGAGCTCAATTGCTTGAAGAAGTGTTACCAAGCATATTTAACAAAACAAATAATAGAATAAAACAAAATAATGATGAAGCAACATATGCACAGATTATAAAAAGAGAAGATGAAATTATAGATTTTAATTTAAGGGGGAAGGACATTTTAAATAAAATAAGAGGATTAAATCCTTGGCCTTTAGCTAATTTTATGTTAAATGATAAAGAAATAAAAGTGCTTGAAGCACAATTTGTTCCTTTAAAGGTAAATAAAACTTCTGAGATAAAGATTCTGGATAAAAATAATTTTGCAATATCTTGTAAAGATGGACTAATATATTTAAAATGTATAAAACCAAACGGAAAAAATATAATGAATATAAAAGACTACTTAAATGGTATTGACAAAGATAAATTAAAAAATGAAGGAGTTATAAATAATGAAGAATTTTAAAGAGATTTGGGAAAATCAAAGATATAAAGCTCTTATAAAGTTGGCTTGCTGGTTTATATTTTTTCTTTTAATTTTTCTTTTTTGTTCATTTTCTTCGGAACCAACTAAGGTTAAGAAAGAAGGTAAAGTAAATGAACAAGAAACAACGTTTTTGGATTTTGAAGCAATGAAAAGTAATTTATTAACGCAAAGTTATAATTATACTTATAATGTTACAAATGAAATTGATAAAACTTTAGAAGTTTATAATGGTAAAATTGTTGAAGGAGTAGATAATGGATACTATGAATCCAAAACAGTAGTATATAAATATTCATGCACTTTAGAAAAGTGTTATAAAGAATTTACTGATCATAAAGAAGAGTTTGATATTAATAATTATCCTTTAAAATATATTTTATCTGTTTTTGAGTTAATAAAAGAAGTTAATCCGATTATTGTAAATGAAGATGATAAAAAGATTTATAAATATAGTATTGTTGATCAAGATAATACTATTGAAGTAAAAATAGTTACTTCTTCAGTTGATATAATTAATATTAATGAAGTCACATCAAATATTACTTATGATTTAAATTTATCCAAATAAAAAATATCAAATAAATTTTTGATATTTTTGAGAATATTCTAAAAATATTTGCTTTATTTTAGTAAAATTTTCTTTAGAATATTTATTTTGGTATCTTTCAATATTTAAGAGAGTTGGGTTCGATATGATTGAACGCCAATTTTTTTTGACAAAATTATAAGTAAATTCTAATTCTTCTTCGCTTAAAAGAACATTTTTACTTACGGCAAAATTATTTACTTGTTCTTGAGTTAAGTTGTTCATAAATCTTTCTATCAAATTTAACATATTATCACCTATAATTATTGTATGTTTTAAAAATTTTTTTGAATACTAGTAATGGTGAATTTTGTGCGAAAAAGATTAATTATGATGCTAATAATTTTATTTGGTTTTATGATAATAAGACTTTCATATATAATTTTTTCAAACAATAGTTATGAAAAAAAATTGAAAGAAAAAACGGAAATATTAGTATATGGGCCATCTGCACCAAGGGGAAAAATTTTAGATGTGAATGGGAAAGTGATTGTAGATAATGAAAAAGTTAATACTATTTTTTATCATAAGACTTCTAATATAACAATAAAAGAAGAACTTGAAATTGCTGAAATTTTAGCTAAATATATACAGGTTACAAAAGAAGTCGAAACAAATATTTTAAAAAAGTATTGGCTTGATAAAAATAAAGAAAAACAAACTAATTTAATTACAGATTATGAGTATCAATTATTAGAAGAAAGAAAGATATCTTTAGAAGATATTGAAAAATTAAAATATGAAAGAATTACTGAAAAAATGTTAGAAGATATTAATCCAGAAACGGCTTATATTTATCACAAAATGAATGATGGATATAATTACGCTAATAAAATAATTTATGAGGGATTAGATGATAAAACCTTTGCTCAAATTACTGAATTAAATTTACCAGGTGTATTTGGGGATTTTACTTGGAAAAGGATTTATCCTTATGAAGAATCATTAAAGAGTATATTAGGGAGTGTAGGAAGTATTCCAGAAGAAGATAAAGATATTTATTTAAATAATGGATATGAAATTACTGATATTGTTGGCATAAGTTATTTAGAATTGCAATATGAAGAATATCTAAAGGGAAAGAAAGCAATTTATGAAGTAGGAAAAAATAATGAATTGACTTTAAAAAAATCATCTGTTGTAGGTAATGATTTGGTTTTATCTATAGATATTGATAAGCAAATAGAAATAGAAAAAATCTTAAAAGAAAAAATTTTACAAGCAAAAAATGAACCAAATACAAATTATTATAAAGAAAGCTATGCTATAGTAAGTAATCCTAATACTGGGGCAATTATAGCTATGTCGGGTAAAAGACTTATAAAAAAAGATTCGTGGCAAGATATTACAAGCAATATAATTAATAATTCTTTTACTGTTGGTTCTGTCGTTAAAGGAGCTACAATGGCAGTAGGATATCAAAATAATATTATTGATATAGGAACTAAAATGAGAGATTCTTGTGTAAAATTATATTCTGTTCCTCAAAAATGTTCTTTTAAAAAATTAGGATTAATTGATGATAAAACAGCTTTGATGAATAGTTCTAATTATTATCAATTTCAAATAGCAATAGGTTTAACAGGGAATAGTTACACATATAATATGAAATTACATGCTACGGAAGAGCATTTTAAAATTTATAGAAATACATTAGCATCGTTTGGTCTTGGGAATATCACAGGAATTGATTTGCCTAATGAACAAATGGGGATTAAAGGAAAAACTATTGCTGATGATTTATTACTTAATTTGTCAATTGGACAGTATGATACATATACACCAATTCAGGTTGTTCAATATATTAACACAATAGCCAATAGTGGAAAAAAATATGCACCTAGTTTGATGAGTAAAATTATAAATGGAAAAAAAATAATTTTGAATAATGATTATAAGGAAGTGTCTGTAATTTCTTTAGAAAATAAATATGTAAATAGAATTAGAGAAGGAATGAATTTAGTTTTAATGAAAGGAACAGGGAGAGGACATGTTAGTTATGAATTAAATCCAGCTGGTAAAACGGGAACTAGTGAATCTTTTTATGATAGTGATAATGATAATATAAGTGATGTAAAAACAATAACAAAAGTTTTTGCAGGATTTATGCCATATGATAATCCTGAATTTTCAGTAGTGGTAATTAGCCCTAATGTAAGCTTTGATAATCCTAATAATTCATATACGAGTAACGTAAATAGACATATTACTAGGGCAATTACTGATTTTTTATTTGAAATTTGAATAATATTTGTTATAATACTTATGGATTTAGAAGGAGGAAGATTTATGGCTAAGAATGAAAATAGAAATTATGTAACAATGAGATGTACTGTTTGTGGTAATGAATTACGTCCTACAAGCAAAAACAAAAAAAATACTCCAGATCGTTTAGAAGTAAAAAAATATTGTTCTAAATGTAAAAAGACAGTTGTAGCAAAAGAAAAAAAATAATCAAGCTATGTTATGACGAATGGAAAGTAGGAATTAATTATGAATATTAATATAAATGATATAAAAAATGGAATGACAATCATTATGGATGGTAATCTATATATTATCCAAGAATTTCAACATGTAAAACCAGGTAAAGGTCCTGCTTTTGTACGTATAAAATTAAAGAACTTACGTACAGGATCTACAACTGAAGATACATTTAATACAAACATCAAAATTACAAGAGCACATATTGATAAGATGCCAATGCAATTTTTATATTTGAACGGCGATAATTATGTTTTTATGAATACAACTACATATGATCAAGTAGAAGTACCATCTTCAATTCTTGCAGATGAAAAACGTTTTATAAAAGAAGGATTGGAAATCACAATTGATTATTATGAAGGAGAAATTATTGGTATAACTTTACCAGAAAAAATTGAATTTGAAGTAACCGAAACAGAACCTGCTGTCAAAGGAAATACTACGAACAACGCTTTAAAGGATGCTACAATTGAGACTGGTTATGTAGTAAAAGTTCCTTTATTTATCAATGCTGGCGAAAAGATTATTATTTCAACTAAAGATGGAAAATATTCAAGTAGAGCATAATTTGCTAAACTTGAATTTTTTTCTTGATTAATTTTATAAATTAGTATATAATTATTTTTAGTTGATGTCCTCGTAGCTCAGCTGGATAGAGCATACGCCTTCTAAGCGTACGGTCAAGTGTTCGAATCACTTCGGGGACACCAGAGATATTAACGGCTTTAGGGCCGTTTTTATTATATCAATAATAAAAGATGAATTAATTTAAAGTTAATTCATCTATTTTTTTATCATTAATTATATAATTTATATTATTTATTCCATAAGTGTCATTAATTGAGTAAGCAATGGCGTATTTTACTTCTTCTAATATAGTTTCATTTTCAATATCATCTAACAAATAATTATTAAAACTTAGATTTATAGAATCATTTAAAATTTCATAGTCTTCTAATTCTGCATTAGCGTGTAAAAAACCAATTAAATTAGTTTTAGCTATTGGTTTGGATTTTAATTGTTCAATAATAATTTCAACTTTTTCTGAATTTTCGTTAGATACTGTAGTAATTGGAACATAGTAATAATAATTATTGTTTTTACTTAAATAATAAGTTGTTACTTGGGTAGTATTTTTAATACTTTCAATATTATATATTTTATTTATTCCATAAGATTTATCTAATGTCGGAGTTAATTGCTTGTTGCTATTTGGTAATGCGTTTAATAGTTTGTTTTCTACAAATATCATAATATTTTGAACTTCTTTAATTGAAGTAAGGGTGTATATTAATGATTCTAATAATTTTTCTTCTTTAGCTGAATCAATGTTTAATATTTCTTTTGAGAAGTTTAGTTTTAGCAGTCCACTCTCTAAAGATAGATCTATTAATTTTGTGTTTTTTGGTATAATTGGACTAAAACCATAAGGAAGATATATTTCATTATTACTATTTACAGTTAAACATGAGATTAAATATTTTATTGAATCAATAGTATCTTTGTTATTATTAATTATATTTGTTTTTGCAACGTAGTCATTTTTATCTATAAGGTAAATAACGGATTTAGTTGTTTCTTGTAAATTTACAGTAGATGGTATTTCTAAAGTTTTGCTTTCCTTAGGGAAAAAATAAAGAATTGTTAGTATAAGTAAAGCTATACTAGAAAGCATGATTTTTTTAATAGCGTATTTTTTTAACATGAGACCACCTAATTAAATATATTAAAATAAAATATCTTTATGCAAAAAATAAAGCTTCTTTCGAAGCTTAAATTGATATTTCCCCAAGTTTTATAAGTTCTACGACTGCTTGCGCTCTTCCTTTTACTCCGAGCTTTTGCATAGCGTTAGATATATGATTCCTTACAGTTTTTTCACTTATATTTAATTCATCAGAAATATCTTTGGTTGATTTGTTTAATATTAAAAGATCAAATACTTCTTTTTCTCTAGTAGTTAATATCTTTTTATTCATAAATCCTCACTTCCTAAATAATATCCTTCATATTATTTTATGAAATTAATACATAAGAGTGAGAATGTTTGCCTATAATAGATTATTTTTGAAATTTTACTGTAATGTACATTCTAGTATCATATAATGCTTGAACTTTTTTAATAATATTATTAGCGATTTCAGCGTTATGCTTATTATTAGCGATAGTAATATTTATTTGATCATTTTTAATCTTTACAAAGGATTTGTAATTAAATTCTTTTAGAATTAGTTCTTCAATATTACTTTCCTTTCCTTTGTTTGAATTTAATGCTTGTAAAGAAGTGTAAGCATCATTTTTTTCTTCAATTGATGTAGTTTCATCTAAGAGAATTGTTTGAAGTTTTTGCATTTCAGCTAAAACTTCTTCATCTGACGAAACTCTTAAAGCTACTAGAACATCACTTTCTTTAACATCTACTTCTTTGGCCACCGTTTGTTCTTTATTTTCAATAATTTCTTGTAATGAATTATCAGAAATAGTAACATAATATATGCTTAGTACTAAAATTATTGAAAAAAGGGTAACAAACCACATATTTTGTTTATTTATCATATTATCCTCCTTTGTAAATCTATTAAATTATATAAATATTTTTTAAAAATATAACTAAATTTAAGTATTTTTGGAAAAAAGTGGTATAATTATTACTGGTGATAATATGGTAGCATTTTTGACGCTTTTTATTAAATTTATTATATATAGTTTTATAGGTTATGTTGTTGAATGTATTTTTGTAAGTTTAGAAAACAAAAAACCAACAAATAGGGGATTTTTATGTGGGCCAATTTGCCCTATTTATGGTGTTGGTGGAATATTTATGGTGTTTTTCTTAAAAAAATATTATGGCGATATTTTTGCATTGTTTATTTTAGGTGCTATTTTGGCAACAATAGTTGAGTATCTTACCGGGTGGGCTTTAGAAAAATTATTTCATAATAAATGGTGGGATTATAGTCAAAATAAATTTAATCTTAATGGGCGGGTTTGTTTATTGAACACAATTTTATTTGGTATTGGTGCAGTTATTGTTATTATGTTTGTTGATCCTTTTATTAATAAAATATTGGAACCATTGCCTAATATTTTAAAAATTATAATAGGAATTATATTTATAATTATATTTATTTTAGATATGATATATTCATGGATAGTTGCTTTCAATTTGCGTAATAACATTATTATTGTAGAAGATTTAAAGAACAAAAAGTTAAATGAATTGCCTGAGTTATTAGAGGAGAATCTAAAAAAACGAATAGATAAAATTAAGAGGATGCCAAAGAGAATTTCAAAAGCATTTCCAAAATTTATATCTAATTATAGTTTAGAGTTTGATATAATTGATAAGTTAAAAAAAGCAAATAAAAAGCCAAACAAATCTAAAAATAAGAAATCAAAAAAATAGGTTTTAGATAATAACGAAAGAAATAGAAATATTTCTTTTTTTTAAAAGGAATAATTGTTTTGTTTTAGTAATAATAAAGGTGAAGGGAGTTAAAATGAAGATTGTTATTGTAAAACAAAAGGACTTAAAAGATTGTGGTTGTTGTTGTTTACAATCAATTATAAAATATTATCATGGTTTTGTGCCACTTGAAAAAATAAGAAGAGATACATGTACGGATAATGGAGGAACGACAGCATTTCATCTTATTGAAAGTGCCAAAAAATATGGCTTTGAAGCACAGGGAAAAAGAATTGGAATTAATGAACTTCAAAAACAAATTATGCCTTTGATTGCTCATGTGATTTTTTCAAATGGTTATTCTCATTATATTGTAATATATAAAATAAAAAATAATAAATTAATTATAATGGATCCTGCGAAAGGAAAAACTACAATTAGTTTCGAAGAATTTAAAAAAATATGGTCAAATGTAATTATCATTTTCCATCCCAAAAATAAAATTTTAAGTTTTCCAAAAAACGTTAGTATTTTTTCAATTTTCTTTAATTATATACATCTTTTTAAAAACAAATATACTTTATACATATTGATAAATATTTTTTTAATGCTTTTGATGTTAATTCAGAGTTTTTTTCTAAGTTTAGGGCTAAATAATTTAAACGATTTGAATTTATTACTAAATATTATTATATTATTTTTATTTATTACTGTTTGTAAAAATCTTGTTGATTATATTCGGGGTAAGAAGGCATATAAATTAAATTTTTTAATAGATACATCTTTGTTCAAAGATTTTACAAAACATCTTTTTTCACTTCCTTTAAATTTTTGGCAAAATAGAACTACTGGTGAAGTTATGTCGAGAATTAATGAATTAGGACATGTAAAAAGTTTAATGACAGAAATATTTATTACTTTATTGTTAGATTCTATTTTAGCTATTTTTTCTCTAATATTTTTAGGATTTATTAATTTTAGAATTATGGTGATATGTTTAATATTAACAATTATATATATTTTTATAAGCATTTTGAGCTGTAATCCTATTTATAAGAATATTAGAGAAGTTATAGAAAAAGATTCTTTATATAATGAATGCCTTATAGAAAATATTAATTTATATAACAGCATTAAAAATTTAAGCATGACGGAAAAAATTATTGAAAAATCAGATAAAAAACTTGATGAATTAAACGAGAGCAATTTAAAATTTGAAAAAATTTTTAATTTTTGGAGATTTTTAAAAAACACTTTTAATGATTTGATTAATTATTTTATTATGGCAATATGCTTATATTATATTTTTAAAAAGATATTTGATATTTCTAAGGCAATATTGTTTATTTCTTTATCTTCGCTTTATTTTGATTCATTAAAAAATATTTTAAATATTTTTCCAAAATATAATTTTTACAAAGCATCTTTTGAAAAAATTAGTGAATTTTATAGTATGCCTATTGAAAATAATAATAAAATTAATTGTAGATTTAAAATGGGAGATATAGAATTTAAGAACTTATCTGTTTCCTATGATAAATATAATAAAATAATCGAAAATATAAATCTTAAAATAAAAAATAAATCACATATCCTTTTGACAGGGGCTAGCGGTGTTGGAAAAAGCACTTTTTTACAATGTTTAATAAATAATGATTTTTATGAAGGAGATATTACAATTGCTAATATTAATTTAAAAGATTATAGCCTTAATACATTGCGAAAAAATATTATTTATATAGGTCAAAACGAAAAGTTGTTTTCAGATACTATTTATAATAATATAGCTTGTTATAAAAATGTTTCAATTAATAAGTTTTATAAAATTTGTGATATTTGTTTGATTGATAAGATTATCGAAAACAAACCTTTTCGCTATATGAGCATGATTGATAATGAATTATCAAATCTTAGTGGAGGAGAAAGACAAAGAATTATTTTAGCACGTGCTCTTTTAATAGAAGCTAATATTTATATTTTAGATGAGGCATTAAGCGAGGTTGATAAAAAAACAGAAATAGCAATTATAAAAAATATAAGGAAATTTTTTTCTGATAAAACAATTATTTATGTTAGTCATAAAAAAGTAAATAATTGTTTTGAAAATATTGTAAATTTAAAAAATGAAGGAGGAGTATGAGTAAGAGTTTAAATTTAAAAGAACAATATGAAATAAAAGGCGGTGGAATAAAATTTGGCGTAATTGCAGCGATAGTAGGGTTAGGTACATTTATAATTGGAATTGTTGATGGTATAATTAGACCATTAAAGTGTTATAAGAGGTAATAATGTTAAATAATAATGAATTATATTTAATTAAAGGTGGAGTAAAAATAACTGCTGCATTGTTATCCGCTCTTTCCAATGGTGTTACCACAATACTTAATTTAGGTCAAATTTTAGGAACTGCTATCAAGAGAATTTTCAAAAAAAACTATTGTTAAACAAAAAGAGCTTTTATCCAGGGATAAAAGCTTTAATTTTTATTGTCAAATTTTGACCGAGGTGTTATAATTAGCAATAGTGAAGTGAAGGGAGGGAATATAATGACTAAAGTAGTGGTTCAAGATGGTAACGTAGAAGTTGCATTAAAAAAATTCAACGTAAAAGTTGCACGAAGCGGAGTCCCTTCTGAATTAAAGAAAAGAAAGCATTATGAAAAGCCAGGCGTTAAGAGACGTAATGAATTAAAAGAAATGATTAAAAATTCACGTAAAAATAAACGTAAAAGAGGCAATAAATAATGATGGAAAAAATTATTAATGATTTAAAATTAGCTATGAAGTCACAAGATAAGTTTAAACTTTCTGTATTAAGAATGTTAAAAAGTGCACTTCAAAATGAGGCTATTAATCAAAAAAAAGAATTAACCGATGAAGAAGTTTTAAAGGTAATAAAAAAGCAAGTTAAACTTCGTAAAGATTCGTTAGAAGAATATAAAAAATACAATAAAGTTGAAGTTATTGAAGATTTGAATAAAGAAATAGCAATATTGAATGAATATTTGCCTGCAGAACCTTCTGAAGAAGATATTAGAGCGTGTGTAGATAATATTTTTGAAGAAATTAAACCTACTTCTATGAAAGAAATGGGATTAATTATGAAATCTGTCGGAGAAAAGTTACCAAACGCTGATATGTCATTGGTTAGTAAAATCGTAAAAGGAAAATTAAGTTGATGAAAATCAGCTTTTTTTTATTGTGGTTTTCATATACTTATTTAGGTGATTCATTTGAAAGCGTTAGATAATATTAAAAATTTTTTATATTGTAAAGATTATTTTGTAAATATATTTGAAAATTATATTCATGTTTTTAATTTTGAAAAATTATTAAATATTTCTGAATCTCTACTAGAATTTGAGTTTTTAAATTTTAAAATTGCAATTGTTGGAGAGAGTTTTGTGGTAAAAAAAATGCTTAAGAATGAAATATTAGTTCAAGGAAAACTTAAAAAAATGGAGTACGAATATTATGGATAATATGTTTTGGATTTATACCAAAGATATAAATGATAGTAAAATAATAAAAAAGTTTTATGAATTAAATATTGAAATTATTCGTTCAAAAAAAGTAAATGATAAAAATGTATATTTAATAAAGGAAAAAGATTATTATAAATTAAAAAAATATTGTTTTTATAAATTTAAAATTTATGAAGTGACAGGCATTAAAAGATTAAGAGAAAATATTTATAAGAAAAGAATGTTTATTATTATAAGTATTTTGGGTATTTTTATGATTATTTTTTTTAGTAAAGTAATTGTTGATGTTGAAATAATACATTCTAAAGAACAGATAAGAGAACTATTAAAAGATGAATTAGAGAAATATGGAATAAAAAGATTAACCATAAAAAAAGATTTTAAAGAAATTGCTAAAATTAAGGGGAAAATTTTAGAAAATAATAAAGATAGGATTGAATGGTTGGAGATAGAAAATAAAGGGATGAAATATATAGTAAGAGTGGAAGAAAGAATAATTCTTAATAAAAGAACTGAAGATAATTATTGTAATATTATTGCTAAAAAGGATGGACATATTTTAGATCTTCAAGTAGAAAAAGGTGTTGCAAGGGTAAGTAGAGGATCCTATGTTAGAAAAAATGATATTTTAGTTTCGGGAGATATATTATTGAACGAAGAGGTTGTTAATAATGTCTGTGCTAGGGGTAAAATTTATGCAGAAGTTTGGTATGATGTAAATGTTGAAATGCCATTATATTATGAAAAAATAGAAAAAACAGGCAAAAATAGAATTAATTTTATGGTTGAACATGATAACAAAGAAATAGTAATTTTAAAAAGCAGATTAAAAGATAAAAAAATATCTAATAAAAAAATGTTTAGCCTTTTAGGTTATAATATATTTTTACAAAAAGAGGAAGAAATAAAAAGAAAAAAAATAAAATATACAGAAAAAGAAATAATGAAAGAAGCAATAAATACAGCATTAACCAAGCTAAATATTTCACTAGATAAAGAAACAAAAATAATATCACAAAAAGTTTTGAAAAAAAGTATAAATGATAGTAAAATATATTTAGAGTTGTTTGTATCTGTGAAAGAAGATATAGGAACGATTCAAAAGATAAATTAGGAGTTGAAAAAATGATTTGGCAAGTTGCTTTAAAAACTTTTAGTAAGATTTGGCCTATGTTAACTGTGTTTTTAGTTGTTTTGATAACCGTTAGAGTAGCATATATAGTAAATCATAAGGAAAAATTTTGCTTTTATAAGGAATTTTTAAGTCTCGTATTTTTAGTGTATATACTTTTATTATTTCAGTTGCTTACTAGTACAGAAATAAATCAGAATAGCGGAATTAATTATATACCATTTACAGAGATATTAAGATATGATTTTGGCAGTAATTTATTTATTTATAATGTTTTGGGTAATATTATATTATTTATTCCATTTGGATATTTTATTTCATATTATATAAAAGCAAAAAAAATAACACCATTGTTTTTAGTTACTTTAATTGTTAGTACAAGTGTAGAATTTGTTCAGTTAAAAATCGGAAGATCGTTTGATGTTGACGATATTATTTTGAATGTAATAGGTGGTTTATTAGGTTATTTAATATATATTGGGCTAACAGCAATTAAAAATCATGTCCCTAAATTTTTGCAAAGAGATTTCTTTTATAATATATTATGTATTTTATTTATATTATTATTTGCATTTTATTATTACAAGTATATAGGTTGGGGAATTTGATATGATAGATTATGAAATAAATAACAATTATAATTATAAAGAAGATTATTCTTTTCTAGACGGAGTTATTAAAAGTACTCTAAAACATGAAAATGTTAATAATGCTATTTTTTCAATTATTTTTGTAGATGAAAAAGAGATAAGGAAAATAAATAAGAAATATCGAAATATAGATAAAATTACTGATGTTATTTCATTTGCATTTGAAGATAACGCTAAATTAGTGTATAATGATTTCAGAGTTTTAGGAGATATATATATATGTATTCCTAGAATGTTAGATCAAGCTAGAGATTATGGTCATTCTGAAAAACGAGAATTATCTTTTTTAACCGTACATGGGTTATTACATTTATTAGGATATGATCATCAGACAAAAGGCGAAGAAAAAGAAATGTTTGCATTACAGGAGTTGATTTTAAATGGCGAAGATATCAAGAGATGAATTAAAGAAAAAAGGTTTTAAAAGATTTTTAATGAGTTTTAAAAATTCTGTAGATGGGCTTATTTATGCTTATAAAAACGAACAAAGTTTGTGGATTCACGGAGTTTGCACATTCTTTTGTTTATTATTTGGCTTTGTTTTAAAGATAAGTTTTAATCAATGGGCAATTATTATTATTTCTTTATCGGTTACATTGGCTATGGAACTTATTAATACGGCAATTGAAGCAACTGTTGATTTAGTTACTTTGGAAATTCATCCTTTAGCCAAAATTGCAAAAGATTGTGGAAGTGCTGCTACTTTTGTATGTTCTATTTTAAGCATTATAACAGCATTAATTATTTTTGGACCTAAAATAGTGGCGCTATTTATATAAAATATAAAGAATATTTTAGGTGGGATTAATATGAAAAGTGGTTTTGTAAGTATTATAGGGCGTCCAAATGTCGGGAAGTCCACTTTATTAAATACATTAGTTAATCAAAAAATAGCTATAACATCTGATAAAGCCCAAACTACTAGAAATGTAATACAAGGAATATATAACGAACCAAATTATCAAATAGTTTTCGTTGATACTCCAGGAATACATAAACCTGTTAATAGATTAGGCAGGATTTTGAATAAACAATCATATACATATATGAAAGATGTAGATGTTGTTTTGTTTGTAATTGATGCTAAGGATGGTATTGGTAAAGGTGATAGATGGATAATGGAAAATCTAGAAAAAACCGAAGCCCCAGTAATATTAGTTATTAATAAGATTGATAGAATAACAGATGAACAAATTTTAATGACAATTGAAGAATATAAGGATTTATTTCCTTTTTCTGAAATTGTACCTATATCAGCATTAAAAAAAGATAATATAGCAAGATTAATAGATGTTATTAAAAAATACTTAACTGATGACATAGTATATTTTGATGAAGAGATAATTACTAGTAGTAGTATTAACTTTATGATTGGAGAGATTGTTAGAGAAAAATTATTAAATGTAACTGCTGAAGAAGTTCCTCATTCTTTGACATGCCATTGTATTAAATATGAAGAAAAGAAAAATATTGTTAATATTATGGTAGACATAGTAGTTGATAGAGATTCTATTAAGAAAATTGTTATTGGGAAGAATGGCACACGATTAAAAGAAATTGGATCTTTAGCTCGCGAAGAAATTGAAGAATTAGTTGGTAAAAAAGTTTATTTAGAACTTTTTGTAAAGACTATAAAAAATTGGAAAGATAAAGAAAAATATTTAAGCGATTTAGGTTTCATGGATTTTAAACTTTAATGAATAAAAAAGGCTTATATTACTCATATATATAATAGAGGTGAGTAATATGACAAAAAAAGAAGCCTGGGAAATGTTTAAAAAAACTGGTAAAATAGAATATTATTTAGAATATAAAAAAGCAAGATAAGAAGTGATTTTCTTGATTCAAAAAGTTGAGGGAATTATTTTAAAGGAATCAGTATATGGTGATACTTCTAAGATAATTCAATTGTTAACAAAAGAATATGGTTTAATTAGTGTTATGTGTAAAGGAGCTAAGAGTCCAAAAAGTAAGTTAAGAGCAACTACACTTAAATTTACATATGGTATTTTTGATTTATATTATAAAGAAAATAAGTTGTCAAATTTAATTTCAGTTGATGTAAAAGATTTTTTTAGTAATATAAGAAATGATATTACGCGAATAAGTTTTATTTCGTATTTAAGTGATTTAACTTTACAAGTATTGAAGCAAAATGATTATATTAATATATATGATGATTTTATAGCTACAATAAAAAAAATAAATGATGGATTTGATCCTTTAATTTTAACAAATATTATTGAACTTAGATATTTGCCATTTTTAGGTGTTGGGATATCTTTGGATGGATGTGCAATATGTGGAAATGCCAAAAATATTGTAACAATCGATGGAGATGCCGGGGGATTTATTTGTAAAGATTGTTATTCTAATGAAAGAATAGTAGAGAGTAAAACTTTAAAACTTTTACGTATGTATTATTGTGTAGATATTAAAAGTATTTCAAATATAAAAATAAGTGATAAAATTAAAAATGAAATAAATACTTTTATTGATAAATATTATGATAGATATACAGGTCTTTATTTAAAAAGCAAAGATTTTTTAAAAAAGTTTATTGAAAATTAAAAAAAATTTGTTATAATAAAGTCATATAAGTGATGACAGGTGTGGAAAACCTAGAGCTATATAAGAAATGAGATTCTTAGGAATAAATAAGGTGGAACCGTGGGTTAAGACTCACCCTTATATTTCTAGGATTTTTTTATTTAGGAGGATATTTATGAAATTAACGATGGATGAATTAGTAAGTTATTGCAAGCAATATGGTTTCATTTTCCAAGGAAGTGAAATATATGATGGCCTTGCAAATACATGGGATTACGGTCCTTTAGGAGTTAAATTAAAAAATAATATTAAAGATGCTTGGAGGAAAAGATTTATTCAGGAAAGAATAAATGCATATGAAATAGATGCAGATATTTTAATGCATCCACGTGTTTGGGAAGCTTCCGGACATGTTCAATCATTTTCTGATCCATTAACTGATTGTCGTGAATGTAAAACAAGGCATAGAGCAGATAATTTAATTAATGATTTTTCTAATAGTAGTATTGGAGATAAAATGTCTAATGAGGAAATGATTAGTTATATTAATGAACATAAAGTTCCTTGTCCAAAATGTGGTAAAACAAATTTTACGGATATAAGGCAATTTAAACTTATGTTTGAAACTCATAGAGGAGTAACTGAAGATAATAAAAATATAGTATATTTGAGACCAGAAAATGCTCAGGGAGAATATGTTAACTTTTTAAATGTTCAGAGAAGCATGAGAGCAAAAATACCTTTTTCAATTGGTCAAATAGGAAAAGCTTTCAGAAATGAAATTACTCCCGGCAACTTTATTTTTAGAACGATTGAATTTGAGCAAATGGAATATCAAACTTTTTGTAAAAAAGGAAATGATGAAGAATTATATGAATATTTTAAAAATTATGGTAAACAATTTTTTGTTGACTTAGGCTTGCCGGAAGAAAAACTTAGATTCCATGATCATGAAAAACTTGCTTTTTATGCAAAGGCAGCATGTGATATAGAATACTTATTTCCATTTGGATGGGGAGAAATTAATGGGACTCACAATCGTACTGATTATGATTTATCTCGTCATCAAGAATATAGTGGTAAAAGTATGGAATATCTCGATCCTGAGACAAATGAAAAATATATACCTTATATAATTGAGTCTACATATGGTGTAGGAAGAACTGTTCTTGCTATATTATTTAATTCTTATACATTAGAAAAAATAAATGAAAATGATGAAAGATTAGTTTTAAAAATCAATCCATATTTAGCTCCGATAAAAGCAACAATATTACCATTAGTAAAAAAATTTCATAGTGAGAAAGCTATGGAAGTATATTCAAAATTATGTCAAAAATTTAATTGTAGTTTTGATGAAACAGGAAGTATTGGAAAAAGATATCGTAGATGTGATGCAGTTGGAACACCATTTTGTATTACGATTGATGATGAAACACTAAATAAAGATATTGTAACTATTAGGCATAGAGATAGTATGGAACAAATAAAAATACCAATAGATGAAGTTGTAAATTATATTCAAGAGAGAATAGAATTTTAAAATTTGACATTAAATTAATAATTATGTTATAATACTTTTCCTTAAAAGGAGGTTTTTATGAGCAGTAACAAAAAAATTAATTTAGTGCCATATATAGCTTTTGAAGAAAGACCAAATAGTTATAAACCTATCGATTTATGTAATTTAGAAATATTTAAAGGATATTATTTAGATGGTACATTAAAAAGTATTGATGCATTTACCTCAAAATTCAGTGAAGAAGAAATTAAAGAAGCAATAAAAAACTCTAATACTGTAATTTTAGATCATTATGATGTTCCTTTAGTTGTTGTTTATAAAAATCATTCTTTACCTATTATAACTAATCAAAATATTACTTACCTTGATATATCAAATATATTTCATGATTCATTTGATAATAAAGAATTAGCGAATAAATTAAAAAATAAAATTCAAAGTGTTATGAAAAAATATATGTTAAATTATATTAGTGAAGAAGGAATTCAAGATTTATTAAAAAATTTTGGGCTTGCTATTAATACTAGAAATTCTTCATATTTAGAATATTTGTTTAATAATTTATCGTATGAAGGCCAAAGAGAGTTGGTATTTTACTTTTACGAAATGAACAAAGCTAAAGAGAATAATCAGATTTTACAAAGAAAAAATAATGATGAGGTTAAATGATGTTAAAAGATTTATTAAGAAATAAAATAATTAGTTATTATAAAATAATTAATCAAAGTGATGATTGTGATTTATATTCTTTAGATTTAAATGTTCTTTTAGATAAATATGTAAGTTTATATAAGGTATCTTCTTTTGATTTTCGAAATTATATTATTAATTATCTCAATATAAGTGGTGATGTTTTTTCTTGGGATAGCGAAGAAATATTAACTCAATTATATAATTCAGAAGTTTTGAATCCAATTGATATTACTTTATATTTTATGAATTATTTTAACAATATAATTAACGAAAAAAAAGAAGAGGTAGAAGAAACTAAAGATGCAATTTTAAATGCGAAAAATTGGGCGCAAAAAAAAGATTTAGAAGATGATAATCATTATACAAATCAACAAATTAGAAGATTTATTTTAGATTTAAATGAAATAAAAAAAATATATGAGACATATATTAGCCAAATTAATGAAGAAGTTAATACTAGAAGAGGATAATGAACTTTTCTAGTTTTTTTGTTATAATTTAAATTGTGATGATATATGGAAAAGGAAAAATTAAAATTTATTGAATATTTACAAAATGAACTTAATTATTCTGAAAATACTGTTAATAGTTATTTAATGGAAATAAATAAATTTGAAGCATTCGTAAAAGAAAATAAATTAGATTATAAAAATTTTACAAGAAATGAGATAAGAGAATACTTAAAATATTTAGATGGACAAAAATTAAAAAACACTTCAATTTCTAAAAATCTATCGTCGTTAAGAAGCTTTTATAAATTTTTGGTTAATGAGGGTGTAGTTGAAAATAATAATTTTATTTTGATAAGTAATCCTAAGAAAGAAAAAAAACTTCCTAATTTTTTAAGTGAAATAGAAATAGAAGATTTACTAGATATTTATGATTTAAATACTTATGATGGAATAAGAAATAGGTTGATTTTAGAACTTTTATATGCTACAGGAGTTCGAGTAAGCGAACTTGTTAATATTAAACTTAAAGATATAAATTATTATGATAAATCTATTTTAATTATGGGAAAAGGGAGTAAAGAAAGAATTGTTTTATATGGAGACTATACAAAATCTTTGTTAGAAAAATATCTTAATGAAAGCAGAAATGTTTATTTAGATACTAAAAATTCTGACTATTTAATTTTAAACAAATTTGGTAATAGATTAAGTGTAAGAAGTGTTCAAAAACTAATTGAAAAAAGTACGGCAAAGATTGCGTTAAAGCATAAAGTAACCCCTCATACAATTAGACATACTTTTGCTACTCATTTATTAAATCATGGGGCTGATATAAAATCAGTTCAAGAATTATTAGGACATGAAAGTTTGAGTACAACCCAAATTTATACTCACATTACAAATGAAAGATTAAGAAATGTATATTTAAATACACATCCCCACGGGAAAAAATAGTAAATGCTATAAAAGTTCTTTAATTTTCCGTTGTTTGAAGTGTTGAAATCTGATATAATAAATTTGTTTAGAAAAATAAGGAGGAAATAGATGACGAAATTTGTTTATGCATTTAAAGAAGGAAATGCAGACATGAGAAATCTTCTTGGTGGTAAAGGTGCTAACTTAGCAGAAATGACTAATATTGGTTTACCAGTACCTCAAGGATTTACAATAACTACTGAAGCATGTACTCAATACTATGAAGATGGTAGAGAAATTAATGAAGAAATTCAAACTCAAATTAATGAGTATATTGTTAAGATGGAAGAAATGACAGGGAAAAAATTTGGAGATAAAGAAAATCCATTATTAGTTTCTGTAAGAAGTGGAGCTAGAGCTTCAATGCCTGGAATGATGGATACAATTCTAAATTTAGGATTAAACGAAGAAGTGGTTAATACTTTAGCTGAAAAATCTAATAATCCTAGATGGGCATGGGATTGCTATAGAAGATTTATTCAAATGTATTCTGACGTAGTTATGGAAGTTGGAAAAAAATATTTTGAAGAATTAATTGATAAAATGAAAGAAAAAAAAGGAGTTAAGCAAGATGTTGAATTAACTGCTGAAGATTTAAAGGAATTAGCTAACCAATTTAAAGCAGAATACAAATCTAAAATTGGTACTGATTTTCCAGATGACCCTAAAGAACAATTAATGGGGGCAATCAAAGCAGTATTTAGATCTTGGGATAATCCAAGAGCAAATGTTTATAGAAGAGATAATGATATTCCTTATTCTTGGGGAACTGCTGTAAATGTTCAATCAATGGCATTTGGTAATATGGGTGATGATTGCGGAACAGGTGTTGCTTTTACTCGTGACCCAGCAACTGGAGAAAAAGGATTATTTGGAGAATTTTTAACAAATGCTCAAGGAGAAGATGTTGTTGCTGGAGTTCGTACACCAATGCATATTAATGAAATGGAAGAAAAATTCCCAGAAGCATTTGCTCAATTTAAAGAAGTTTGTGCAACACTTGAAGCTCACTATAGAGATATGCAAGATATGGAATTTACTGTTGAACATGGTAAATTATATATGCTACAAACAAGAAATGGTAAAAGAACAGCTAAAGCTGCTTTGAAAATAGCTTGTGATTTAGTTGATGAAGGAATGCGTACTGAAGAAGAAGCTGTTGAAATGATTGATCCAAGAAATTTAGATACATTATTACATCCTCAATTTGATGCTAAAGCTATTAAGGCTGCTACACCAATTGGTAAAGGGTTAGGGGCATCACCTGGAGCAGCTTGTGGTAAAATTGTGTTTACTGCTGAAGATGCTGAAATTCAAGGAATTGGTGGAAAAGGAGAAAAAGTAGTTTTAGTAAGACTTGAAACATCACCAGAAGATATTACTGGAATGAAAGCATCACAAGGTATTTTAACAGTTCGTGGTGGAATGACTTCTCATGCAGCTGTTGTTGCCCGTGGTATGGGAACTTGTTGTGTTTCTGGATGTGGTGATATTCAAATGGATGAAGCTAATAAACAATTTACATTGGCTGGTAAAGTATTCCATGAAGGAGATTATATTTCTA
>CAMEEZ010000005.1 GCA_945915275.1 uncultured Mycoplasma sp. | reverse complement strand
TTTTAAAGTATAATCTTTTTCTACTATACCATTCCCCGATGCTCCACCATCACTTCCTCCATGTCCAGCATCAACAACAACTTTTTTTGTTGCTCTATTTTTATTCATAAAGAACTCACCTCATAATAACATATGCCTAGACTAATTATTTAGTGAATAGAAAAATATTAAGAACTTTTTATAAAAAAAACATAGCAAATATAAATTATGCTATGACTTTTTTTCTAATTTAATAGTTGTACTTTTCCTTTCACCGTTTCTTATATATTCAATTTCAATAGATTCTCCGACATCATGATTATATAGTTCATATCGTAAATATGCAAGAGAAGTAATATCACTTTCTCCAAATTTAACAATAATATCTCCAGGTTTTAACCCACCTTTTTCAGATGAACTACCATTTTCTACATCAAGAATAATAACGCCTGTTTGAACTCCTAATTGATTAAGCAAACTATAATATTCTCTATAATTATATGCTTCACTTACATTTAGCATAGAAATTCCTAAATATGGTCTTACTATTTCTTTTCCAGCAATAATTTTTTCTGCATAATTTAATGCAGTTTCAATTGGAATAGCAAATCCCATGCCTTCTACTCCATCACTTACTAACTTCATTGAAGTAATACCAATAACTTCTCCATTAGAATTAGACAATGGACCACCACTATTTCCTGCATTAATTGCTGCATCTGTTTGATGAACACTCATAACATAATCTGCTTGATATGAATTACCACTAGATGACACCTCAACCATTCTATCTTTTCCAGATAATATTCCTCTTGTCACAGACCAAGAATATACATCTGCTAAAGGAGAGCCTACTACAAATACAGTATCACCAAGCCTGCATTTATCACTCTTGCCAATTTCTGCTACACTTATAATTTTATCTTTATCAATTGAAAGAACTGCTATATCTGAATACTTATCTCCTCCTACAACATCAACTTTTTCTTGATTACCATTTGTAAAAGTTACATGTATTTCTGATCCACCTTCAATAACATGATAATTAGTTAAAATATACGCTTTTTTATCATCCGTTTGATATACAAACCCAGTTCCTGAACCAGCCAATTGTAAAGATTGATTTAAATTTTTTTGATAATTAGAAACTACTACAACAGCATCATATACTTTTTCTACAGCATCAGCTATACCATTTTCATTAACTGTTACATCTTTTTCCAATTTTGTAATCTGTTTTATAAATACGGCCGGATTTAATTTTATGATTCCATACATTGCTCCAGCACCTAAAAACAAAGCAACTATAACAACAACAATTGTTTTTAGTTTATTATTATTATTATTATTTGTATAATATTCCATTTTTTATAACCTCGCCAATTCCATATAATTTTTAGGGAAGCCCATACGATCAAGTACTTTCTCTATACTAATAGTATGCAATCTTCCTTCAAGTCTATCTATTTCATACGATATTTCATTCATAAGTAATATAAATGCATCTTTTGATAACAAATTTTTTAAAATAATCATTAGTGAAAATAAATCGTTCTTCCCATATATATATTCCCCATTCATCTTAGGAATATTTAATAAATAATGGTATTTTGAATTATTAATTTGTTTTTGAGTTCGATGATCATAACATAAATCTTCATGAGCACAAAGATTTCTATAATTAGCTAAAATAGGCAAATAATCTAGCACATCATCAGTATTTACCTCTAATATATTAGCAATTTCAACTTGATCCTCAGATTTTAAAATAGTAAATAACTCACTGACAATCCCAAATGATAATACTTTTACCACAACCCATAAAGGAATATAATCGTAATTAGTTAAATAGTGAGCAGTTGCTGAATGATTTGAACCATTAGTCCTAATTTGACGTGACATTTTCCTTAACAAATCGTTAACCTGTTTACTCTGTTTTGGATTTTTAACAAAATTATTCGGATTTAAATAATTTTTCTCTTTGTAACCACGATTTTTAGATACTACATATGATAAAATGCTTTTTAAATTATTTTCTACAATTAAAACATTTTTAAAAATTATATTTCTAAGTTGTCTATCAAAATAAAACATTGCATACATTTCCTCAAAAGTAGTTCCTTCAATAAATTGCTTGTTTACAGATGACTTTAAAAATAAATGTCTATAACCACTGACAAAAAAGTAATTTTCCCTTAATAAAATACTCTTTGCACTATCCACATCATTGATTACTAATCCTTTACCTTTAAGTATATCAATCTGTTCATCAATAGTTTTAAATACTTTATTACTCATTAGCATCACCCTATTGTCATAATTATAACACATTACAATCAAATAATACTAATTATTTATGTAGTTAAAGTTATTAATTTGTGAAATATTTGTGAAGTTGTGTTATAATCTTCATGGTGATTATATGCCTGCTATTTATACACATAATGTTTTTGCTAAAAACGTTTTCAATAACTTAGATAAAAAAATACAAGACACATTTAAAAAAAGTAATAATATTTACGAAATATTTGCTCAAAGTTTTGATTTTTTATTTTATTATAATTTTTTATCATTAAAACCCGGAAGGAAAATTAGAAAATTTGGGAGATATTGTCATAAAAATAATACACAGGATTATTTAATTAATATTATAAGTTATATTAAAAAAAATAAGTTATACAATAATCCAGATATCTTAGCATATTTATTTGGTTCAATTAACCACTACACATTAGATACTACCATGCATCCATATATAAATTACTTAAGTAAGTTACCAAAAGATAATATTGGAATACATACCAAATTAGAATTTGAAATTGATGCTTATTATTATGAAAAACTAAACAATAAGCCCTTTTATAATTATGATCTTCCCAAAGATTTGTTAAAAAAGACTAAATTCTCTAAAAAATTAGTTAAAAGTATTGATGATGTTTTTAAGAAAACTTATAACATGGATAATATTGGAAAAATATATGAAAAAAGTTATAATCAAAGTAGATATATATTTAATTTAGCTATGAAAGATCGATATGGAATAAAAAAATTTATTTATAGAATATTAGATTTAATACTTGTCCATTTTAAAATAAAAAGTATATATTGTTCTTTATATATAAGAAACATTGACACATCTTTTCTAAATAAAGATAAAAAAGAATGGTATAATCCAAGAAATAAAAATTTAAAATATACCTACTCATGGGACGAATTATTTGAAAAAGCCCAAAGCCAAAGTTTAATGATTATTAATCTATGTCATAAATTTTTTAAGAATCAAACATCTCTAAAAAAAATAAAAGAAGCAATCCCTAATATATCATATTCTAATGGATTGCCTCTAAAAACTAACTAAGCACTCTTGTAACACTTATAGCTATTTCACTAGCTATTTTTTTTTGATACTCAGATGTTATTAACATATTCCTTTCTTTTGAATTTGATAAAAACCCACATTCTATTAAAAGCCCTTTTGGTTTCAACTTACTATACATATATGTACTTTGAGGAATTAATTTAGCATTTCTTCCAGATTTTAATTCTTTATTTAAATTTTCTTGAAAATTTTTAGCAATTGACATATTATCTTTGGTTCCAAAAACTTGTATACCACTATATTTACTATCATCTAGATAATTTAAATGTATTGATAAATAAAAGTTTGCCTTACTTTCATTAATATATTTAATTCTATTGTCAAAGTCACTTTTCTTTCTCCAAATCGAATTTGCAGAGCTTAAATCATAATCACCCTCTCTAGTTAATAAAACAATAGCTCCAAATTTACTTAATTCTTTTTCTAATTCCATACTTATTTGTAAATTCAAATCTTTTTCATAAATATCACCATAAATTGTCCGCGGATCTTTACCTCCATGTCCAGGATCTATAACAATTATCTTACCTAATAATGGTAAAGAAGCTTTAACAGGGATTGTTAATAACCATATGCTTATCAACAAAAAACAACATATAAATTTTCTCATGTTAATATATATGATTTTAATTTTATATAATTAATAAAAAGCAAAAAAAGTCCAAAAATGGACTTTTAAAACATTGAAATACGCAATTATTAACGTTTGCTAAATTGTGGTGCTCTACGAGCTTTTTTAAGACCATATTTTTTACGTTCTTTAACTCTTGGATCTCTAGTTACAAATCCTGCATTCTTAAGAATGTGTCTATATGAGTCTTCTCTTGTTTGATCAGTATTTTCATCAAATTTTAGTAATGCTCTAGTTATTGCTAATCTAATAGCTCCTGTTTGACCAGAAAAACCACCACCAATAACCTTTACATCAATATCAAATCTAGTTTCATTACCAGTAGCAACTAATGGTTGTTTTAAATCCATAACTAAAGTTGCATAAGGCATATATTCGTTAACATCTATTCCATTAACAGTAATATTTCCAGTTCCACCAACTAAAGTTGCACGTGCAACAGAACGTTTTCTACGACCAGTAGCACTCCATGTTTGTTTGTTTGCCATAACCATTTCCTCCTAATTAATTTCCATTGTTTCTGGTTTTTGAGCTACATGTTTATGATCAGGACCAGCATATACAAATAATTTCTTAGCCATATCTCTGCCTAATCTATTATGAGGAAGCATTCCTTTAATAGCTCTTTCAACCATTTCTTCTGGATAACTATTTAACATTGTTTTAGCATTACGTTCTCTTAATCCTCCTGGAAATCCACTATGATTATAATACATCTTATTGTCTAATTTATTTCCAGTTAATTTGATTTTTTCCGCATTAATTACAATAACATAATCTCCACAATCTACATGTGGTGTATAAGTAACTTTGTGTTTACCTCTTAATACTGTAGCAACTTTAGTTGCTAATCTACCAAGAGTTTGCCCTTCTGCATCCACCACATACCATTTACGTTCAACGTTTTCTTTTTTTTGCATAAATGATTTCATATTTTTTTCCTTTCACTATCTTCCGATTTCAACTTTCCCAGGGTCTAAATCATCCAATAAATAAAATGTACCATTCAAAATTATATGAGAATAACTAGAAAAAGTCAAACAAAAAATGGAGATTTGTTTAAATTTTATTATAATTTAACTAATTTATTATTTGATTTTATAATGTTTTAGATAATTTAGTTAAACCAAACTTTTTCAATATCACAACTTGAACTAGATGGAGAAGGACTAGGCATATCCATACTTACTAATGTTGGAAGCTTAAATGATGAACCAAAAACCATACATTTTCCTGGTTGTAATATTTGCATTTTTTTTATACTTCCCTCTGTAATATTCGGAACTACACTAGATACAAACTCTATATCCTTTGGGTGCAACATTTTAAATAGAAAAAAATTATTGCATTGAGATAAACAAGTCTCTGATAATTCCATTGGCCTTTGAGAGATTAACCCCAATAAAATGCCAAACTTTCTTCCTTCTTTAGCAATTCTATCAAAAATATTATATCCCAATATTTCAATATCACCATCATTTTGAACATATCTATGAGCCTCTTCTAAAATAAAATGAACTGGCATAGAAGCTCTATTCTCTAATTTCCGACAATGATTAAATAACATTTTTGCAAAAATTTTAGTTAATACTTTTGCAAACCTATCATCTACATAATTAATATTTATATCAATTAATTTGGCTTTTTTTCCATTTTTTTCCATTAATTTATTTAAGTATTCACTCATGTTAACATAATTTGGATAATTAAAAAATAAGCTATCTATACTATTACAAAGTGTCTCTAAATTTGCTTTTATATAGTAAACATCATTATAATATGTTTCATTACGAAGCGTTCCATCGTCAATAAAAGCAAAATCTAGGGCATATAATACATCTTTTAAAGTATACATATAAGATTTATCTGGCAAGCTTAATGGAATATTGTTTATAATTTTACTACTTAAAAACTCTATTATTAAGTCAATTGCTCTAATCTTACCGGAATCATCTATTAACAAACATTGGCGTAAACTTCTAGGGTATCCAGGTTGATAAATAATTGTATCTAAATTTAAAGTTTCAGTATTATACTTAGTTAAGACAGACACTATTTGGTCTCTTATCTGAGCGGGTCTTCTTCCACTAACTAATATTTCTAATAATGCTTCAGAAATAATGCTATCTTTATATTTTAGAGTTTGTTCATCTGATTTATTAAAAATATTAACAAATTTTAATGTTTTATCAAGTAAAGCTATCTGACTTCTTTTAGTAATATTAAGAAGTAAAGCTAAATCATCTACATCTAATAACCAAACTGGGATTGCAACTTTTTCATCATTACTATTAAGATTAGTTGTAATATACTTAAAATTTATATCTTCGTTAAAATTACTAAAAGCTTGATTATATTCACCATAAGAATCTATTACAAATATATTAGCATTCTTTGGATAGTTAGGTCTATTAAATAAGTTTTGAATCATTCTTGCAAAGCCACAAGACTTACCACTGCCTGTACTTCCAATAAAGGCAAAATGTTGACCAAATAGTTTATTTAATTCAGCTCCAACTTTAATATCTTTATAAACCTCACTATGGCCAATAACCAACTCTTTATTTTCATTATTAACACCAATTATCTTATTAACAAAACTAGGAGCAATAATATTAACTTTTGATGAAAATGAGGGTTTATTTGAAAAACCATATATAAAATTATTATTAATTATTTCACCAATAATATTTATATAAGCTTTATTATTTTTAATATTTGAAATTTCTCCTACAAAATTTTGACTTCCATCACTAATTAAAACATATAAATCAATTATATTTTTAATTTCAGCAACATTTAATTCTAATTCTAACTCAATAACTTTCTCATCAATAGATACTATTTTACCCAACACTTTTAAACACCCTCTATTCAAAACAATTTTATCATATTATTTCAAAAAAAAGAACTAATATTTTATTTCTAATAAATATAGTCCTTCACTAGAAACTGTCGATAATTGTTTTTTTATTTCTGGCTTATCTAGCATTGATTTAATATCTTCAAGAGATACTTTATCTTTATTATAATCTAACATAGCTCCAACTAAATTCCTTACCATGTAACGATAAAATGATTTACCTTTAAAATATATAAAAATTATATCTTTCTTTTTTTTAATTTTTATATCAAAAATTTCACTTACATAGTTTTCTCTTTCACCACTGACAAAATTCCTAAAATCATGAACCCCCTTAAATAATTTAGCTACATTTTTTAATTTTTTGATATTTATATTATCATTATAATTTAAATAATAATCTGCATTAAAGGGAGAATATCTACCAACATTAATCTTATAAAGATAAGTTTTTTCTTTTACACTAAACCTAGCATGAAAATCATTATTAACAATTTCACAGGAATTAATAGTTATATAAGGTGAAGTTTTTCTATTTAATTCAAATAAGATTTTATCTGTATCTAGTTCATTTTCTAAGTCAAAATGAGCAACTTGTCCATATGCATGAACACCTTTATCCGTACGTCCAGCCCCTTTAATATGTACATCTTCTCGGGTAAAACTTTTTAATGCATCCTCTATTTCTTTTTGGACACTAGTTTTATCATGTAATCTTTGAAAACCATAAAATTTACTTCCATCATATGCAATCTTAATTAAATATCTCATTACGACACCATCCTAAATATTGCTTTAATAATTTCTTTATTATCAAGGTAGTTATCAATATTAATACCTATACTTTTACAATAATTAATAAATTCAATTATAGTAGGCATATCAACATAATCATATATTTCATTATTATATAAATCATATTTAGGTAATATTTTAACTACGTTATCATTCTTTACTAAACATATTTTATCAACAATATCTAATATAAAATTTACATCATTTGTGTGAACAATAACCGATATTTGATATTCTTTAATTTTTTTAAATAGTTTTTTAAAATAATTTTTTTCTTTACTATTTAAACCTTTTTCAAAGTAATCTAAAATTATATATTTTTCTCTTTTACATAAAACATAAGCCAATTGTATTTTTTTCTTATCTACAGGGCTCAAACTTGAAATAGTAATGTTTATGTCTTTATCAAACATAACCATTTTTAAAGATGAATGCATCTTTTCTGTATTAGTTACTGACATTAAATAATTTTTAACAGATAAATCAAGCTCAATAAATCCATTTACGACATATGCGTTAGATATATTAAAACTTCCTAAATAAGCTGTAATCCCATTCATAACAGCATTTAATACTAATTTTTGCTTTTCCATAAGTCACCTACCAAGGATTTATATTCAGAGTAAGTTTTATTTATTAAACCATAAGCTCTTAATTGCATAGAAATATCTATTGTAAAAGGTAAAGAAAAGCCTAATCTTTTAAGAAGCTTTTCTTGTTCTATAACCAAATGACATTTTCCCTCAAGAGCAACCATTTTATTATTTAATACTATCATATATTCATTAATAATAAACTCTTCTTCATCACTAGTAACATTAATAAATATTTTTCCTTCTCTTTTTATATATTTAATTACCTTATCTTTAATTGATTTTTTTAAATAAGTTAATACATCATAAAATATTATTACTTCTTTATTTTTTGATAATTCTAAATAAATTTTTAAAATAGCTACTTCTTCCAATGTTAATTCTTTAATAGTTTTATTTTTTATTGAAATAATATCAAGTTCTTTTAGTAGCATATCTTGTTTATTAAATAAGCATAATTCTTTCTCTACTGTGTCAGTACTGAATGGTTCAAAAACACTAATATAATCATAACCATTATTTCTTAGCTGATTTAAAATAAACAAAGAATCACTATCATTTGTTGAAATAATTGTTGTATTGCGTTTATATATATTTAATTTATAATTTTTATTACTATACAAAATCTCCATAATATCACCTACTAACGGGCATATTATACTAAAAAAAAAACTATTAATCTATATATTTAATAGCTTTTTTATTTTTTAAACTCTCCTTGACATCTAATACTCTCTGATTGCTAGATCCTCTAAATTTTGCAGAATATGTTTTATTATCTATTTCAAATTTTCCATCAATTAAGACATCAATATTATTTAATAAATTTTTTATATCTTTGTTTTTTTCCATTATTTTTAATAAATCTTCAAATTTAAACCCAGTATATGCCCAAACATTCATATTACAAAAATGAGCATGCTTAGCAACTTCACAAGCAGCATAAGGTTGAAAAAAAGGATCACCACCTGAAAGCGTTATGCCAGTTTGGTATTCCAATTCAGAAATTTTTTTTAATAGTTCATCAAGTTTTATTTCAAAGCCACCATTTAAATCATGAGTTTCGGGATTGTGACAACCCTTACAATTATGTGTACAACCTTGAAACCATATTACAGAACGAATCCCTTCCCCATCAACTATACTATCCGTTTGTATATCACTAGCTAATCTAACAACAACTTCTTTCATTATAAGACTTCCTTCAGTTAATCAGTTTTAATAATAATTTCACCTGGCAACGAATATAAATAGGTTTCTCTAGCATATCTTGCTACATATTCTGGATCTTGAAGTTTTTTTACTTCTGATTTTAATTCTTCTTCTTCTTGCAATAAAGCTTCATATTTAGCATTTAAAGAAATCGTTTTTTTCTGATTTTGAAATATAACAATCCAATCTTTATATACTGATTTTATTAATATTCCAATACACCCTATTAATAAAACAGATATAAGCACTATACGACGTTTATCCTTTTTCGTTACCCTTCTTTTCATTCATAATCACCTATTATACAAATACATTATATCATATATTTTTTGATTTCTTAATTTTTTTACACCACTTGACATTATTTGATATATATTTTTTTATAAAAAAAGAAAAATAATATCCTAAGAAAATCATAATAAGGAAATATATATGAAAAACCCCAAAATTTATTTTATAAAGAATTGTTATGTATAAAATTGCATTTAAAATAACGAATACTAAAAGTGTAATAAAATTAATATATTTATTCTTACTAATAAACTTATTATTTAGAATATTGAATAGGAAGAAAAACACTCCATAACCAAAAGAATACAATAAAGATATTATTTGTATTTTATAGTTCATTATTTAAATAATTTAGCTAATAGACTTTCTTCTTTATGTTTTGTTTTATCATCCAAATATTCTATGCTATTCATTTTACCTTTTATTTTTACAGTTCCATCTTGTGTATCTAGCCTAATAAGTTCTAGCCCATTACCTTTAAGGTGAATAATTCCAAGCGTACTTTCCATCAAAAATTCTTGACTATCAAAGTTTATTATCTTTTTGATTCCTGTTAGTAATATTCGACTTCGTTCTGATAATTTTAATTCGTGATTTCCTAAATTCATTTCTGTCTTTTGATCCATATTAGCCTCCCATTAAAGTATATGAACAACTTTTTTTTCTAGCACAAAAAAAACTCAAAATTGAGTTTATTATTCATTTTCACTATTTTCAGCATTATTGTATGCTTCAATTATAGCATCTTGAAATTTCTTACGTACATCTGGATTAATTGGATGAGCTATATCTCTATAATCTCCAGTAGCAGTTTTTCTACTAGGCATCGCGATAAATAAACCATTGTCTCCTTCAATTATTCTAATATCATGTACCGCAAAAGAATCATCTAACAAAACAGATGCTATTCCTTTCATACGAGAACCTTCTTTTTCAATTCTACGTACAGTTACTGATGTAATTTCCATGTGTTCACTCCTTCTATCTATATAATTATATTTTATCTAATAAATTATTCTTTTTCAAGCTAAAGTTATAAGTACTTAATAACCGCTTCCTTCGTTATAATATCAGCATAATTTATGCTCCTTGTTTCTCTTTTATTACTAACTATAAATAATTTTGGATATAATTTTTCTATTTTTCCTATAATAGTATCTGTTTTATTTCTCATCCCATATATTTTCACCTCTACTTCACGCCCAATATTTTTTCTTAATTGTTCTTTTACAATATCAATATTCATTATTGTCTAGGGTATCCTACATACATTAATCCATTACTTTGAATACCTCCAATACCATCCTTTCCGTATCTAGTTTGATTTAACATTTCTAGTAAATCTATAGGTTTATCTCTTTCTGTTAATGCTAAAGTTTTAGCTATTATAGCTGGATCTAAAGCATGAATATTTACTCTTTTCGGACTTGAAGCGTAGTTTGCACCAGCTTTAATTAATGATTCATAGTCACTTTGACAAGCACCTGCTATTATAACTAATTTCTCGTGACTTTTTTCATACTTTCGTGCTTCATTAACAGCTTTAATAAAATATTCTGAATTTTTATATTTCTTTTTATTTGGCGATGTTTTTTCATTTTTATAAAATGCATCATGCCCAGTAATTATTAATATATCTGGATTATATTCTTTTAAAAGAAAAAATATTTGTTGATAAATTTTATCTTCTTTTATCTTCTTTCCAACTGCATATATACCTGCATCTTTGTAAAATTTCAAACAACGTTCAAGAAACTCGTTATCTCCATCTATATGCAAAACTTTTGCTGGGAGGTAAAAAAAATCGTTACGTTCTAAATTTTTTTCAATATGATCGTTAGAGACTTCAGTAATTTTAACATTCTCGGCTTCAACTATTTTTAAGTCCTCAATAGGAGAATCTGCTAAAAGTCTTACCTCATTTCCTTTTAAATAGCAAATTCCATCTTTTACATTTATTACTTTAAAAAGAATATCATTCCCATAACTATTTCTAGTTACATACATTCCCTTTTTTATTTCCAAATGAATCACCAATAAAATTTATGCATAAAAAAAGTGAAATATTAATTATTTCACTAACAATTCGGTAAGTTCTATATAATTTTTTAACGATATTTCTTCCGCTCTTACCATCTCACTAAAACCTTTTGTTTTTAAAAAATCATAAATTTTATTCCAATCGTATCCCTTTAAATTGTTTTTTAATGTTTTTCTTTTAAACTTAAATGCATCATTTATTAATTTCATAAATCTATTTTCATTAGATACTTTCAAACCACTTTTTTCTAATTTTATTACAGCACTATCAACTTTTGGTATAGGACTAAAACATGTGTTTTTTACTTCAAATAATTTTGAGGATTTATAATAATAATTTATATATACTGTTAATGAATCATACTCCTTACAACCCTCTTTTGCACAAACTCGTTCTGCAAATTCCTTTTGAACTAATAAAACAATATTTTCAATATTTAAATTTGAATCAATTAATTTTTTGATTATTGGTGTTGTAATATAATAAGGTATATTAGCAATCACATACAAATTATTATATTTGTATTTACGCACCATATCTTCTAAATTTACTTCTAAAATATCTTCTAAAACAATCTTTGTTTTACTATCTTCGAAATTACTTAAAATTGGAATCATTCTATCATCAATTTCAAAAGACAAGACATATGCTCCCGTCATTTTCAATTTTTGAGTCAATGCTCCTTTTCCAGCACCAATTTCTATAATCAAGTCGCCATCTTTTGCAGCCGTGGAATTCGCAATTTTATGTAAAACATTTTCATCATGTAAAAAATTTTGCCCTAAACTTTTTTTTGCTTTTATTTCCATAAACTCTCCTTAAAAAAGATGGGTTAATCCCATCCATATCTTAATACATCATATGTAATTGATGATCTTCCAATATTTTGTGTTGCAAATTCTAAATTTGGAGCCAATAAATCTAAAGAATTACCAGAAACTCCTCTATCTAAAACTATTGCTATAACTGGATCCTTTGATATTCTCGTACTATTAAATCTAACAATTGTTCCACACGATAAATTACTTGATGATGCAACTATTTTTACTTTTCCATAAACTTCATCATCATAATAATCTTTTCCATCCTTTATATAATAATCAGGGGCACAAGCAAGTGTTCCACCACATAATGGGCAATTATAAACATAACCAGTCAAATCACCAGTATATGTATCAATAGCAGAATATAATCTATTTGATTCAATCTCATCTATTTTTAAAGCCATTGTAGATAAATTAACATTTTTTGTAACATTTTCATTTTCTACTTTGCTTTCATAAACAAATGTACTTGATTGAATAAATATAATACAAGTTATCATTAATATCGTTCTTAAAGATCTACTAATGATAGCCTTCCACTTATTCATCATTTCTTTTCACCTCAATTGGTAACAATATCTTACCATAATCACCTTTAAATGTCAAAAATCCGCTTTATATTACTATTGGTAACTTTTGCTAAATCATCTAATGATATATTATAAATAGAAGATACAAACTTAGCTATATCTATAATATAACTAGGATTATTTTGCTTTCCTCTATATGGCTCTGGAGTTAAATATGGACTATCTGTCTCTAGGACAATATTATTTAAAGAAATTTCTTTATAAATATCTTTTAATTTACAATTTTTAAAAGCTATAACACCATTTATTCCCAAGACATATCCTAACTTAATAAATTTTTGAGCCATTTCTAAACTTCCAGAAAAAGAATGAATAACACCTTTTAAATTATACTTTTTTAAAATCTTATATGTTTCTTCAATTGCATCCCTGGTGTGAACAACTATTGGCTTATTATATTTTTCTGCTAAAGACAATTGAGTTTCAAACAGCTGAATTTGTTTTTCACGATTTTCTTTTCCATAATGATAATCTAGCCCAATTTCTCCAATTGCAAGAACTTTAGGATTATTTAGATTCTTTTCTATATATTTAATATCTTCTTCCCTATATTCTAAAACACTTTCAGGATGAATTCCTAAAGTACAATAATAATAGTCATATTTTTGAGATAATTCAAAAACTTCTTTACAACTTTTTCTATCACATCCATTTGAAATAACACGAGACACTTTGGCTTTATTTGATATTTCAAGAACTTTATTTATATCTTCATAATATTCCTTATATATATGACAATGACTATCTGTAAACATAATATCACCATAAAAATTATAAAAAAAAACTATCTTTTTAACAAGATAATTTTTTATATTATTATTTGATTTCAATTCTATCAAATAAATGTACTGGTTCAGCTAAAGTTATTCCCGATTTTAAATTGCCGAACTCTTTAGTGCTTTCTAATGATCTTTCTTCAGTATTTAATTGAGCAAATATTTTTTCAGAAGTTTCCGGCAAAAACGCACTTAAATATACAGCGCAAATTCTGATACTTTCTAATAAATTATAAAGTACAGTTCCAAGTCTTGCTTTTTTAGTTTCATCTTTAGCTAAAACCCAAGGCATTGTATCATCAATATACTTATTGCATTTACGAAATATTTCTTGCAAAGCCTCTCCTACTTTCAACTCATCCATCTTTTGTGATACTTTTTCATTTAAAGCTAACACATTATTAATTAACTCAGTATCTACATCTTCTGAAACACTGTTTTCTTGAACTATACCTTCAAAATATTTCTTATTCATGCTTACGGTTCTATTAACAAGATTTCCTAAGATATTAACTAAATCTCCATTTATTCTTTCTATTAATAAATCTCTTGTAAACACACCATCTTGAGCAAAAGGTATCTCATGTAAGAAATAATATCTTACTGCATCACACCCAAATTCTTTAACTAAATCATCGGCATAAATTACATTACCTTTACTCTTACTCATCTTTCCGTCACTCATAATTAACCAAGGATGGCCAAATACTTGTTTTGGTAATGGTAAATCTAAACTCATTAAGAAACAAGGCCAATAAATTGTATGAAATCTTATAATATCTTTACCTATTAAATGTAAGTCCGCAGGCCATTTATAATTAAATTCATCACTGTTATTATTAACATCATATCCAATATTAGTAATATAATTTGATAATGCATCTAACCAAACATAAACAACATGCTTAGGATCAAAATCTACAGGTATTCCCCAAGAAAAAGATGTTCTTGAAACACACAAATCTTGTAACCCAGGTTTAATAAAGTTATTTAACATTTCATTTTTTCTTGCTACCGGTTGAATGAATTCAGGATGTTCTTCAATATATTCTTCTAATTGTTTTTGATATTTTGATAATTTAAAGAAATAAGCTTCTTCACATTTTTGTTCAACGTCTCTTCCACAATCTGGACATTTTCCTTCAACCAACTGACTTTCTGTCCAGAAAGATTCACAAGGAGTACAATAAAGTCCCTTATATTCACCTTTATAAATATCTCCTTTATCAAACATATATTTAAATATATTTTGTACTACTTTTTTATGTTTAGGATCTGTTGTTCTTACAAATCTATCATAACTAGTATTCATAGTATCCCAAATATCTTTGATAACTTGGGCTTTTTCATCTACAAATTCTTGTGGTGTTACTCCTGCTTCTTTGGCTTTTAATTCTATCTTTTCTCCATGTTCATCTGTACCAGTTTGAAAATAAACATCAAACCCTTGCAATCTTTTAAATCTAGCTATTGCATCAGCTAAAACAATCTCATAGGTATTTCCTATATGTGGTTTCCCAGAAGTATATGCTATTGCAGTACTTATATAATACTTTTTGTTTTCACCCATTTTAATTCCCTCTTTCATTAGGCTTACCACTCCAGCCTGTTCTTTTATTATTAATCTCTTCTTCATTCGAAACACATTGGTATTTTATAAAAATTCCCTGTCCAAAAGCTTCACCAGCGTTTACTTTAAAAATTTTATCTCCTTCATTTTGCAATGCAAGCCACATATGACCTTCATTGTCGGGATTATTATAAAAATCAGCATCAATTACCCCAACTTGATTACACATTCGAATATTCCATTTAAATCCCATACTACTACGTATAACTAATAGCAACACTTCATCATCAGGAAATTTTGCCTTTATACCAGTTGGAATTTTTTTTATTTCTCCAGGTTTTATTTCAAAACTTTTTATTGCGAAAAAATCGTAACCAGCTGATGAGTTAGTTTTTCTTTTTGGAAGCATATAATTATTATATAAATTTTCATCTTCCATTATATCTTTTTTAAATTGTTCCAAACTAATTTTTTCAAAAAATCTTTCCATTATTCCTCCATAAATAACAAAAAAATCATAAACTAAGGACGAGTAATAACCCGCGGTACCACCTTAATTCATGATTTACATGCTCTTAAGTTTTTTAACGCAAAACATACGGTTAAGCTCCAGAATCATCTTCTTTTAATATCTGTATCTTTTTTCACCAACCAAAGACTCTCTAAAACAAAAAAATAAAATACTCTTTCCTTCATCACTTAAATTCAAAAGTATTTTAGCACGAAATATATTTATTTTCAAGATATATCGATTTTATTAGATATTATTTTTGCAACTAATTTTACTAATAATTCGTTTTCTTTTTTAAAACTACTTTTACTAACTATAACCACTAAACCAAAACAATCAGAAAAAGATATTATTGGAGCAATAGTAAAATAACCTGTTAATTCATCATTATCAATTTTAAACATATCTAATTCCTTTGAGTTATAACTTTCACGATTATCCATAAAATTTTCAAATGAACTAATATTCTTATTTAAATAATAATCTATATTTGAAGTTATTATTTTTTCTCTATCAGTTATCAAAATTGTATCTGTTATAATCTCACTTAAATTCTCGCCCAATTTCTTTATTATGTTTTCTATATTAATAAATGGAGAATGTTTAGTTAAAATAATATTTTTATTATCTATTACTATTTCTAAATTCTCTCCTTCACGTATATTTAAATTTTTCCTTATTTCTTTAGGTATAACTATTCTTCCTAATTCATCTATCCTTCTAATAATTCCAGTAGATTTCAACTACTTTCACTCCATTCTAATTATATTGTTAACCCTAAAAAAATTTTTATACTTTTAATTGACTATTGTTAAAAAATTTATTATACTCTTATGATGAAATGAGGAAATTATATGTTAATAGATGCAATTATTGAAATACCAATGGGAACTAAAAACAAGTATGAAGTTGATCATGATACTGGACGAATAAGATTAAATAGAGTTCTTTTTAGTAGTGTAGAATATCCATGTGAATATGGATTTATTGAAAATACATTATCGGATGATGGTGATCCTCTGGACATTTTAGTTTTATCTTCTTCTAAAACATTTCCAGGATGTATAATTGAATCAAGAGTTTTAGGATATTTAGATATTATTGATGATGGAGATGGAGACCAAAAAGTAATTTCAGTAGTTAATAATGATCCTAGATGGGATCACATTCAAAAACTTGAGGATCTTCCAGAACATACAATTATGGAAATTAAAGAATTCTTTAAAACTTATAAACATTTGCAAGGAATTAAAGTTGAAATTGGCGAACTTCATGGTTTAGAAGAAACAAAAAAATTAATTCAAGAATGTTATGATAACTTCAAAAAAAATGAACACAATTAAGTGTTCTATTTTTATTTTAATTTTTCATACGTCTTTGTTTTTAAATCAACTAAATATAAAGATAATAAATCACTATTAATTACTACCGGTTTATCAACTATTTGAACCAAAACTAAATCCTCATAATATATATTTATAACACTAAAATCCCAAAAATCAACATTTGGCTTATCCCAATTGCTAGTAATTATTTCATATGCAAATTCTTCAGCAAAAGCATAATTTATTTCAGATTCACCTTCAACACCAAGAATATATTCATCTACACTCGCCAAACTATTACTAAATGCAAAATAACCAGCCGAAGTCTTATCGGTATTGTCAAAATACAAGTTATAAGAACCATAATCAAGACTTTCTATATAACTACAATTTAATTCATCCTTAGAGTTTAATTTATATAAACTATCTAACCATTTCTTATCGTATTTAGCTGCCAAACTATTATTTCTGTTTTCTATTATCTTTTTATAAATCTCATCTTTATTAGCTTCACAAAATGCTATAGCTTCTTTATTTTCTTCTTGTTCTTCATCGTTATCAGGATTTTTTACATTTTCTTTATCAGTTTCAACAACTTTATCTTGTTCTTGCTTATTAATATCTATTAAGTTAAACATACAAGCAGCCACACCAATAACAACCCCTATCATTAATCCACCTATAACACCAATCACATGTCCTAATATTTTATCGTTTTTTGTCATATCAACCCTACTTTCTACTTTAAGTATATCATACAAATTTTATTTATCAATTAATTTGTTTTATAATCTTATCTAATAAAGGTATAAAATAAATTAAAAAATGTTTTTCTACTTGTTTGATTGGTAAAGATATAATTATTCGCTTATTGAAATATTTTAATTGAAACTTAGGTGTAATTGCATATGCTTCTAGGAATAGTTTATCTCCTTTAATATTACTTGATACATCTTCAGGAAGTTCAACTTCAACCAATCTTTCATTTTGATTAACTCTAGTAATATTAAGTTTTTTAGCTAATTTTTCAAACCACTCTTCGTACATGTATATTAATATAGACTCACTAATCTTTCCAAATCGATCTTCAATTTCATCTTTAACTTTTACTAAGCTTTCATATGAATCTATTTCATTAATCTTCTTGTGAATTTCAATTTTTAAATCTTCATCACTGACATAATTATCACTAATATGTGTTTCAACTTCAATTAAACTATTTTTATCTTCATCTTCATCAATTTCTTCGCCATTGCGTCTTCGAACTTCATCATCAACCATTTTCATATACAATGAGATTCCAACTGCATCAACAAAACCTGCTTGTTCACTTCCAAGCAAATCACCTGCGCCACGAATTGATAGATCACGCATAGCAATTCTATATCCACTACCTAATTCTGTAAATTCTTTAATTGCATTTAATCTTTTTACAGCAATATCATTTAACATTTTTCTTTGATCATAGAATAGATATGCAAAAGCAATTTTATCACTACGACCAACTCTACCTCTTAATTGATATAATTGACTTAAACCAAAATGATCAGCATCAAATACAATTAAAGTGTTTGCATTTGGAATATCAATTCCTGTTTCAATAATGGTAGTACATAATAAAATATCATACTTATGTGATATAAAATCACTCATAATATTATCTAATTCTGTTTTTGTAAGTTTTCCGTGTGCACATACTATTCTAGCTTCTGGAACTATTTTGGATATCATGTCCTTTTTACTATCTAACAAAGAAATGTTATTAAATAATATAAATACTTGACCGTTTCGTGATATCTCTTTATAAATTGCATCTTTCAAGATAAAGTCATTTTCAGCCATAACATAAGTTTGAACTGGATACCTATTTATTGGAGGAGTATCAATAATTGTTAAATCTCTCAATCCACTCATAGCCATTTTCATCGTCCTAGGAATTGGAGTAGCTGATAAAGTTAAAACATTAACATCTTTTTTGTATTCTTTTAATCTTTCTTTATGTGTAACTCCAAAACGCTGTTCTTCATCTATTACTAATAATCCTAAATCTTTAAAACTAATGTCTTTACTTAGCAATCGATGTGTTCCTATAACTATATCAATAGTTCCTTTTTTCAATCCTTCAATAATCTTAGTTGCTTCTTTTTTAGAAGTAAATCTATTTAACAAGGCTATTTCTATAGCATAATCTTTAAATCTATTAATAGCTGATTCATATTGTTGTTTAGATAAAATTGTCGTAGGGCATAAATAAAAAACTTGCTTATTATTTAAAACAGTTTTGAACATAGCTCTAAATGCAACCTCAGTTTTCCCAAATCCTACATCACCACAAAGCAATCTATCCATTGGTTTACTATCTTGCAAATCGGCATCTATTTCCTTAATAGCTTTTAATTGGTCTTCAGTTTCATCATAAATAAAAGAATTAGCAAAAATTTCTTCTTCTTCATAATTTTTGTACTTATCACCTTTTATAGCAGCTCTAGCCGCATACAATTTTATAAGTTCTTCAGAGATGTCTTTTATTTTTTTTCGTACTGAATTTTTTGTTTTAGACCAAGTAACGGAATTTAATTTATTTAACTTAGGAGTTACACCATCTTTACTAGAGTATTTATAAATATTACTTATCTTTTCTACTGGTATGTATATTTTATCATTACCCAAATAATTTAATTGAATATAATCCTTTTTTAAGCCATTTTTTTCTAAAGTAATTAAACCATTATATACTCCAATCCCATGAGTAGAATGGACAATATAATCACCTATTTCTAATTGTTCATAGTCTTTTATTTTTCTGCCTAAATGAAAATTATTCCGATACTTTATTTCAACATTTAAATTTCTATCAATATCATATTCACTAATAACTACATATTTATCAATAATAAACCCTTTATTAATTTTCTTTTTTTCAATACAAACATTATCTCCAAACATATCTTTGATAATTTTTATTTGAGAATCTTTTGATAAACAAAAAATAACATGATAATTTTTTGTTAACCACTTATCAACACATTTTTTAAGCAAATCAAAATCTCCACCAAAATTATCTATTTCATTAGATCTTAAAGAAGAATTATAATTATCCAATGATTCAATATATATTTTTTCTTTTATATTTAATTTATCAAACTCCAAAATTTTAACCAATTTGGAATTTTCTTTTAACTCAATTATATCTTCAGAAAGTTTTTGTGATGAAACTAATAATTGTTGATAATTATATAAAACAACAAGTGGATTTTCACAATATTCATATAAACTGATCATTTCCTCAGAATCTATTTCATCAACCGGCTTAATTTCTATTTCTTTAATGTTTTCTTTAGATAATTGAGTAGACTCATCAAAATATCTAATCGACTCTATTTCATCGCCAAAAAACTCAATTCTAATGGGATGTTTTTCTCTAAATAAAAATATATCTACAACATAACCTCTTACAGCATATTCACCAGTACTTGTTACTAAAGTTTCTTTAGAATAACCATTATCTTCTAATAATTCGACTAATTTATTACGATTTATATTCATATTAACAGATATAACATTTTTGTTTTTAAATTTCTCTTTAGACACTTTTTTTAAAAAACCAAATAAATTTGTTACAATTATATTATTATTTTCATTTTTTATTTTTTCTAGTGTTTCTAGTCTTGTAATTTTTAATTCGGGAGAAATTGCATCAGCCACAAAGCTTACTAATTCATCCATAGGATATAATAAAGTTTTATTATTATGAGTTAATAAATCCTTATAAATCAAATTAGCTTCATATAACGTATTTGTAAGTACTATAGTATTCTTATTAAACATTTCGTGTGCTTTTAAAACGCAAAAAATGTTTAACTCTTTTGTTAAACCCTTGTATGTTTTCTCGTTTTCAATTTTTATATAATTATCTAAAAAATTCATTTTTTCCTCTATTTAGTATTATAAATATTCATAGTCTTTTCTAATCCATTATTAATAAAGCTATTTATAATTTCTTTTGTTTTGTTTATAACTGAATTTAATATTATCAATTCTTCTTTACTAAATTTACCTAAAACATAATTCTTTGTATCGATATTCCGATTATGAGAAATACCAATTTTTAATCTTGCAAAAGATTCTGTATTTAAATACTTTATAATAGATTTAATACCATTATGTCCTCCACTTGAGCTGTTTGTTTTTATTTTAAATTTTCCTATATCTAAGTCCATATCATCATGAATAATTAAAATATCAGAAAATTCAATTTTATAATAATCAACTACTTTTTTTATAGAAATACCAGAATCATTCATATAAGTCATCGGTTTTAGAACAATGATTTTCTCACCATTGTAATTAATTTCAGTTAATAAACCATCAAATTTATTACTCCATTTTGAGTTATCCACAAAGTTATCAACACACATAAATCCGATATTATGCCTAGTTTTATCATATTCACTTCCCGGATTTCCTAAGCCAACAATTAATTTCATCTAATATCACCTCTATTTTATAAAAATATTTTTATAACTTACTATTCTATTATTTTCTATTATCTTAACTTTCATTCCATGCTTAGCGCCTTTAACAGTTTTTATAATAAATAAATCTATCTCATTAGAATTATTCGTTTTTATTAAATATAATTCTTTTACAATAATATTAAAAAATGATAATTCTGACATAATTTCATGAAGTCGTTCAATTCGGTGTACTAAATAAAATGTTCCATGTTCTTTTAACATGTAATTAGCTGTTTCAATAATTTCTTTTAAGGTAACTGTAACTTCATGTCTAGAAATTGCCTTAGATTGTATATCATTAATTAATGAGTTTTTATTGTATTTAAAATAAGGAGGATTACATGTAATAACATCGAAACTATTTTTGATGAAGTAATCTTTAATATTTAACAAATTATCATTTATTAATTGAATTTGATTCTCTAAGTTATTATATTTAATACTTTCATATGCTAAATTATAAACATACTCTTGAATTTCTATTCCTATGATATTATTATTATATTTTGTTGATAAAATCAAAGGAACTGGCGCACCACCTGTGCATAAATCTAAGACTTTATCATTTTTTTTAAGCTTTACAACTTCAGCTAAAAGTATTGTATCTAAAGAAAATTTAAAATTTTCATCATCTTGATAAATCTTTAATCCATAATCATATAAGTCATTAAGCACTTTCATCGATAGATTCCAATTCTATTTCTTGAATTTCATTACCAACCATAACTTTATATTTTCTTTCTAGAGTATTAATAGAAACAACTTGACCTTTGCCAAAATCAGTAGTAACCGTTTGACCAACATTAGGCATTCCTTTTGAACATTTTTTATACTCTTCATCCTCATAAGTTAAACAACATAAAAGTCTTGAACATTGACCATTAATTTTAGAAGGGTTTAAAGCTAAATTTTGATTTTTTGCCATATTCATTGAAACTGAATCGATATGATTTAAAAAAGAAGTACAACATAAAGCTCTCCCACACTGACCAATTCCGCCAATTTCTTTTGCTTTATCTCTAGCACCAATTTGTCTTAGTTCTATTCTCGTTTTATAAATGCTAGCAAGCTTTTTTGCTAATTCTCGAAAATCAACTCTATCATCAGCTATAAAATTAAATAATAATTGTTTTTTATCAAACGTATAGGAAGAATTTATTATATTCATATCTAGATTTAAATCTTGTACTATAGTTCTAGCTTTATCTAAAGCTTGTTTAGCCTCTTTGGTAACTTCCAAAAATTGTTGATAATCTTTTTTATTTGCTATTCTTTGAATAGGTTTTATTTCTGAAATTGGAATTTTTACATTAATTGCTTTTTCTAAAACTTTAGCATATTGTAAACCTTTTTCTGTCTCTACAATAACTGGAGTACCGTATTCAACATCTAAATCTGATTCAAAATAATATTTTTTTCCTTTTTCTTTAAACACCACTTCATAAATATTCTTCATCCAATTCACTCATCTCTATTATAAATTTATCAAGTAACAATTCTATATTAACATTAAATTTCAAATTCTCAATATTTTTTTGAATTATACTAACTCTTTTTAGATTTTTTTTCAATAATTCTTTTTTACAGTTTTCTAAGTATTTATTTAATAATATATTAAAAAATATAGCTGTGTTATCTTTATCTTTTAACGTTAATGCTGTTGACTTATTGGCTAATAATAATAAGGAATTTTTGGAGTTAATTAATTCAAAATATTGATTGGCGATTGTCTCTATTTCTTCATTTACACTATTTTTTAGATTATCACGAAAATCACTATAGCATTGACATCTACTTACTACTGTACTAAGCAACTTATCTTTGCTTTCTGTTAATAAAAAACCTAATATATTATCTTCTGGCTCCTCTAAAAATTTTAGTAAAGAATTTTCAGATGCTTCATTTAATTTTTCAGCCCATTTTATTATATAAATATTATATTTTGAATAAATAGGCATTGTAGAAAATCTTTCTTTTAAATTAATAATTTGCTCTTTTCTTATATTTAAACCATCAGGTTCAAGAGTATATACATTTGGATGATTATTTAAATCAATTAAATTGCAAATATTACAATTATTACAAGACAGACTATACTCAAAAGGACATTCTATTTTTTTACATAGTTCTAAAACATCTTTATATGTTTCTTCAAGATTATTTGTTTCAATTAAATAAGCGTGAGATAGCTTGTTCTCACGATATTTTGTAGATATTTCTTTACTAAAATTTACTTCCATACATAACCCACCTTTAAAAGATTATTAGATACGTAGCAAGTAACGATAAAAGGCCTGGAATCCCCAACAAAGATACAACTAAAACAGATATATAGTTAATAGGTATTAAAATATCTAATGAAGACATTAATATATTAAAACTATATAATAATGCTACTGCTAGTACAATTTTTTTACTAATTTTAAATAATATTTTTAACATAAAATCCCTCTAGCAAATTATATGTTAAATATTATTAATTATTCTGAAATTTCCTTACGATCAGAAAGAGCTCTATCAAGAGTCATAAAATCTAAATAATCAATATCTGCGCCTATTGGAATGCCATAAGAAAGTCTAGAAATTTTAACTTTCTTTTTTTCAAATATTTTTTTTATGTATAATGTGGTTGTTTCACCTTCAATAGTCGATTTTAAAGCAATTATTATTTCAGGATTATCTAAATTTTCAGTTCTTTTTACCAATGAACTTATATTTATATCATCTGGAGTAATATCATCAATAGGAGATATTAAACCACCTAAAACATGATAAACTCCTTTGAAATTACCTGCTTTTTCAAAAGCAAACACACTTTTATAATCTTCAATTACGCAAATAAGATTTTGATTTCTTCCTTCATCGCTACAAATAATACACTTATCATCCTCAGAAATATGACCACATACAGTGCACTTTTTTAATTCTTTTATTTTTTTTAAATTATGAAGCATTTTTTCTGTATAATCATCATCTATTTCAATAGAGGCCAAGGCTAATCTCTCAGCTGTTTTCTCACCAATACCTGGAAGTTTTTTATAATATTCAATTACTTCCTCTAAAGATTTAGGATATATCATAATTAAAATAATCCATTCATAGCATTACTATAAGTGCCTAATTTAGCTTCTATTTCTCTATCTATTTTATTAAAACAGTCTTTTATAGCAATATTAATCATATCTTCTAATACTTCTTTATCTTCCTCATCGATATTTCCATCTTTCAATATTTTTAAAGATTGTAATTCTCTTTGACCATTAAAAGTAACAATAACCCATTCTGATTTTCCTTCAAATATAGATTTATCAATTTCTTCCTTCTTTTTGGTAATATCTTTTTGCATTTTTTGGGCTCTTGCCATAATTGCTTGCATATTCATAATTCATCTCTCCTTAATTTATTTCAATTTTATTTGCATCAAAAATATTTTTGGCTACAACTTCTATGTCATTAAAGTTTTCTATTTCTTTTTGAACCTCTTCAATATAGTGATATTGAACGTCGTTTTTTTTATCTAAAATATATTTTTTTCGATAATCATCCCATTCATTTTTCGTAACAGCAACAACTAAACATTCATTTTTGTAGAAATCATTAATAACTTTTTCTATTTTTAATGTGTTCAAATTTATCAGTTCACTAGTACCTATAGAATTTGTTGAAAAAATTATAATTTTATCCGATGCAGCAACTGGTTGTGTATCAATAATTAATGATAATATTTGATTGTCATTAATATTTTCAACAAATTCTGACCATTTATTTTTTAAATCATTTAGTATTTTTTTTTGCGGATTAACAAAGCAATTATTAATTCGAATTTGTTTTTTTGTTTCTAGTTGATTTTCTTCAAAATTATTTCCCGGGAAATAATTTATATCATTTTGTTTACTATTAGTTTCCTTGTTAATCATTTTATTATTGGTTTTTTCTTTTGAATCATCTGGCACTTTTTCAGTAATTTCATTTCGATATAAATTATCTAGAAATGCTAGCTCATATAATATAAAGGGATTAATATAAACATTTACTTCATTAATTGTCCTATTAAGTTCCAAAATAATATTTTTATAATTATTATATGTATCATAATTTTTTTCTTTAATAGCTTCAATTGTTCTATTTTCTAAAATATTGATTGTATATTTAACTAATGTTTTATAATTAACTCCTAAATTTTGAAAATCATTTATGCACTTAATTATTTCATCTATGTTTTTCTCATCAAACTTTTCAATCAAATTTTCTATTAGTTTATTTGGAACAATACCATAAATTTTTTGGATAGTATCTAAATCAACAATTTTATTTTCTTGTTGAACTTGATCCAGTATACTTAAAGCATCTCGCATTCCTCCATCAGATAATCTAGCTATTTCTCCAATTGCATCCTCAGTTATGTTAATTTTTTCTTGTTCACAAACATATTTTAATCTATTAACTAATGCATCATATCCAATTTTTTTAAAATCGAATCTTTGACATCTTGAAAGTATGGTAATTGGGACATTTTCTATATTAGTTGTCGCTAATATAAAAACAACATTGCTAGGAGGTTCTTCTAATGTTAATAACAAAGCATTAAATGCATTAGTAGTTAACATATGAACCTCATCAATAATATATACTTTATATTTTGAATATGATGGCGCTAATTTTACATTTTCTATTATTTCTCTTATTTCATCAACGCCATTATTAGAAGCGGCATCAAGTTCAATTATATCGGTATTATTATTAAACATTTTACACATATTGCATATTCCACATGGTCCTTTTTCCGTAGGATTCATACAATTAATGGCTTTTGCAAACACTTTTGCTGTTGATGTTTTTCCCGTTCCTCTAGGTCCCGAAAAAATATAAGCATGCGATATTTTATTATTTTTTATTGAGTTATTTAATATTGTTATAATATAATCTTGATCAACTATATTATCAAAATTATCTGGTCTATATTTTCTATATAATACTTTATATTCCATACTCACATTTTTCCTTTCTTAACAATTATAACATATTCCATATATTTTATCTTAAATTTTTAAAAAAATTTTTAAACATTTTATCATATTCATCATCATTATTATTAATTTGTTTATAACTTGCAAGATGATTTTTATTATTATTTATTGCTTTTTTCAAATAATACACTTTTTTTATTCGAGATTCTTCAATTACCTTACGACACATATCACATGGTTCAAGTGTAACATATAATTCACATTCATTTAGTCTCCAATCCCCTAATTTTTTAGATGCTTTTATTATTGATTTTATTTCTGCGTGTCCTGTTACATCGCATTTTTTTTGTCTGTTATTATAAGATTTAGAAATCAATTTATTATTTTTTATAATTGCAGCGCCTACAGGAACTTCTCCTTTTTTATAAGCTTTTTTTGCTTCGTTTAAAATAATTTTTATAATTTTTTCTTTCATAATCTAACTCCAAAAAAAAGTGCACACAGATATTAACTGATATGGCTGCTATATTCCTATCCTGACCAATTTACAGTGTGTCTGTTGCACGTTTAAATAGTATCATATTTTTTCAATATATTCAAATAAAACATTTCAATGTTCCACGTGGAACATTACATAATTATTTCCCGGGAAATATTTTTTTAATAATTATACATAAAACAATGTTCCACGTGGAACATTGTTGTTATTCTTCTTTTGATAATTCTAAATTCTCGCTTTCACCATTTTGCTCTTCTGATTGCTTATCAACTAAACTAATGGTTGAAACCTTATTATCATCTTTTAAATTAATTAATCTTACACCTTGTGTAGCTCTACCTAATGTATTGATTTGATCTAACTTAGTTCTAATAGTTATACCAGAAGTGGTCATAATTAATAAATCTTTATTATCTTCAACTAATTTAATAGCAGCGATTGTACCATTTTTTTCGGTTATGTTTAAACCTTTTACTCCTTTACTTCCTCGTTTAGTTTGTCTATATTCAGAAACATTAGTTTGTTTACCATAGCCATTTACAGTTACAAGTAATATTTTACTTTCATCTGATACTATTTCAGCACAAACACAATTATCAGTGCTTAGTTCTATTCCTTTAACACCACTTGCAGTTCTTCCCATTGGTCTAATTTCATTTTCATTAAATTTAACAACCTTACCACTGGTACTTCCAAGTAAAACCATATCATCTCCAGATGTTTTTTTAACAGCAATTAATTCATCATTATCTCTTAATGAAATTGCAATTTTACCATTTGTCCTAATATTATCAAACTCATTTAATAAAGTCTTTTTAACAACACCTTGTTTAGTTGTAAATAGTAAGTATTTACTATTTTCTTCTTTAGATACACTTATTAATGAAGTGATTTTTTCATCTTTCTCAATTTGCAATAAATTTACTATTGGCAAACCTTTTGATTGTCGGCTAAATTCTGGTATTTCATATCCTTTTATTCTATATACTTTTCCTTTATTACTAAAGAATAATACATAATCATGTGTTGATAAGTTAATTAAGTGTTCTACAACATCCTCTTCATTAGTAGCCATACCTTTTATACCAACACCACCTCTATTTTGTGCTTTAAATGCGTCAGGTAATGTTCTTTTAATATATCCTGCATTAGTAAGTGCAATTAAAACATTTTCTTCTGGAATTAATGATTCATCCTCAATAAAATCAATAGCAGTCATGTCAATTTTAGTTCGACGTTCATCAGAATATTTATTCTTGATTTCTAACATTTCTTCTTTAATTATATTTAATACTTTCTGTTCATCGCTTAATATTTCTTTCAATTTAGAAATTAATTCTAATAACTCGCTTAATTCTGCTTCAATTTTATCTCTTTCTAATCCAGTTAATCTTCTTAATTTCATTTCTAGAATTGCTTCAGACTGAATTAAAGTTAAAGAGAATTTACTCATCAATTGTTCTTTAGCTTCTTCATCAGTTTTAGCAGACTTAATAGTTTTAATTACTTCATCAATATTATCTAAAGCAATTTTTAAGCCCTCTAAAATATGAACTCTACTTTCTGCTTTGTCCAATTCAAATTTTGTACGACGATAAATAACTTCTTTTTGAAAATCAACATATTTAGAAATTATATCTTTTAATCCTAAAGTTCTAGGGGTTCCATGATCAATCATCAATAATATTATTCCATAATTTGTTTGAAAAGGAGTGTGTTTATATAATTTATTTAAAACTACTTGAGGATTAGCATCTTTCTTTAAAGTAATTGTAATCTTTACTCCGTTTTTTAAATCAGTATGATAATCAGAAATTCCATCAATTATCTTATTGTGAACAAGTTCAGCAACCTTGTTTCTTAAATCCTCTGTTGTTACTCCAAATGGAATTTGATCAATAATTATATAGTGTCTTCCATTTTTTTCTTCAATTGTTGCATTACTCCTAATAGTAATAGAACCACGTCCAGTTTCATATGCTTTTCTTATACCACTATTTCCTAATATAATTCCCCCTAATGGAAAATCTGGACCTTTAATATACTGCATTAATCCTATAGTATCTATTTCCGGATTATCAATATATGCAATACAACCATCAATAACTTCACCTAAATTATGTGGAGGTATATTTGTAGCCATACCTACAGCTATTCCCATTGTACCATTCACAAGAATATTTGGAAATCTTGAAGGCAATACTTCTGGCTCCGTTGTCGATTCATCATAGTTAGATTGGAAGTTTACAGTTTCTTTATTTATGTCCCTTAATAATTCCATTGAAACTTTTGCAAGACGAGCTTCTGTATAACGATATGCTGCAGCTCCATGTCCTTCAATATTTCCAAAATTTCCATGACCATCTACTAACATATAACGATAATTAAAATCTTGCGCCATTCTAACCATAGCTTCATAAATTGATGAATCTCCATGGGGATGATATTTACCCATAACATCACCAACTATAGTTGCTGACTTACGATGTTGTTTATCTGGCGTTAAGGAATTTTCTAACATATCATATAAAATACGACGATGTACAGGCTTTAATCCATCTCTTAAATCAGGCAATGCACGGGAAACTATTACGCTCATAGAATAATCTATAAATGATGTTTTGATTTCATTAACTATGTTATTTTCAACTAATTTATCTTTAATCTCTTCCATAATAACCTCCTTAAATATCTAAATTCTCAACATAAATTGCATTTTCTTCAATGAATTTTCTTCTAGGTTCAACTTCTTCACCCATTAATTTTGAGAACATTTCATCAGCAGCAATAGCATCATCGACTGTAATTTTTCTTAATACTCTTTTGTTAATATCCATAGTAGTTTCATTTAACTCTTCTGGATCCATTTCTCCCAAACCTTTCATACGCATTACTACATATTTTGTATTTGGATTCTTTTCAAGAATAGATTTTACATATTCTTCTTTTTCTTCTTCTGTTAAAACATATTTAATGTTATTTTTTCCATGTTTTATACAGAATAAAGGAGGTTGAGCAGCATATACATATCCAGCCTCAACAATTGGTTTAAAGAAACGATAAAATAGTGTTAATAATAATACTCTTATATGTGCACCATCAACATCCGCATCTGTCATAATAATAATTTTATGATATCTTAATTTACTAAGGTCAAAATCATTACCAATTCCAGTACCAAAAGCAGTAATTATTGTTCTAATTTCTTCATTACTTAAAGCCTTATCCAAACGTGCTTTTTCTACATTTAGTATTTTTCCTCTTAAAGGTAAGATTGCCTGTGTCATAGAATCTCTACCTTTAATTGCAGAACCACCAGCTGAATCTCCTTCAACCAAATAAATTTCACTAATTGTAGGGTCCTTTTCTTTACAATCAACTAATTTACCACCAAAGTTTATTACATCTAAATCACTTTTCCTACGAGTTAATTCACGAGCTTTTTTTGCAGCCATTCTAGCACGAGAAGCAGTAATACACTTTTCAACAATTATTTTCGCTATGTTAGGATTTTCCATTAAATATCTTTCAAATCCCGAACTAAATATATCGCTAGCTATTTTTTTTACTTCAGCATTACCAAGTTTAGTTTTAGTTTGACCTTCAAATTGGGGATCCGGATGTTTACAAGAAACTATCATTGTCAAACCCTCTCTACAATCATCCCCTGTTAAAGCCTCACTACCTTCCTTTACCATTTTACTATTTTTTGCATAATTATTAACAACACGTGTTAAGGCCATTTTTACACCATCTTCATGTGTTCCACCCTCAACAGTATTAATATTATTTGTAAACGAATAAATAGATTGATTATACCCTGTATTGTACTGCATTGCTACTTCTATTTGAATATCATTATCTTCACCTTCAAAATATAGGATTTCATCGTGGATTGCTGATTTTGATTCATTTAACATAGCAACATATTCTTTAATACCACCATCATATAAAAACTCTTCTATTTTCTTTTCTGTATCTCTTTCATCAATTAAAGTGATTTTTAAGCCTTTATTTAAGAAACATATTTCTTGAAGTCTTTTATGCAAAGTATCATAGTTATAAACAGTAGTTTCAGTAAATATCTCAGGATCTGCTTTAAATCTAACTGTAGTACCCGTCCTTTCTACTGAACATTTATCTATAATTTTCATTGGTTCTACTGGTTTTCCACCCTCAGAAAACTTTTGATAATGGACGTCTCCATCTCTATAAACATATACTTCTAACCATTCAGATAAAGCATTAACTACAGAAGCTCCAACTCCATGTAATCCACCAGATACTTTATAACCTCCACCACCAAATTTGCCACCTGCATGCAAAACAGTGAATATTGTTTCAATTGTTGATAAACCAGTTTTTGCATTAATACCCGTAGGCATACCACGGCCATCATCCTTAACAGAAATTATATTTCCCTTTTCAATTATTACTTCAATATCATCACAATAACCAGCTAAAGCCTCATCCACAGCATTATCAACAATTTCCCATACTAAATGATGTAAACCTCTTTCACTAGTTGTTCCAATATACATTCCAGGCCTTTTTCGTACTGCTTCTAATCCTTCAAGAACTTGAATATCATTGTCATTGTAATGTTGTTTTTGTTCATCTTTTTCCATATTCTACTCCATTTCTATCATACAATTTTCAATTTTAAATATTTTACTATTATTTATAATTCTTTCATCAATTTTACTTACTTCTGTTGTTGTAATAAATGTTTGCATATCTTGAGGTAAAATATTTAAGATATTATTAATTTTTTCGCTATCTAATTCACTAAAAATATCATCTAAAATTAAAATTGGATATAATCCTGTTTTTTCTTTAAAAATATCAACTTCAGCAAATTTTATTGATATAATAGCATTTTTTTGTTGTCCTTCAGATCCAAAACCTTTAATATTACTATCTTCTAAATATATATCAAAATCATCTAAATGAACTCCAATTAATGTTTTACCAAAATTTAACTCTCTCATTCTGTTTTTTTTGTAAATTTCTAATAGCTTATCAACACTCATATCTTTATAATGAGATTTATATTTTATTAAAATATTATCTGATAATGCTATCTTCTTATAATAAATACCAATCAAATTATTAATTTTATCCACAAATTTTTTACGATATTCATATACTTTTAAACCTTTAGATATTAATTTTTCTGTTAAAATATCTAAATATTCAAAACTATTGTTAAAATTAAGAGATAATTGTTTTATATAGGAATTTCTCTGTTTTAATAATTTATTATAATCATTCAAATAGAATAAGTAATTTTTATCATATTGTGATATTTCAATATTTAAATATTTTCTACGCACACTTGGAGAATCTTTTATTAATTTTAAATCACTTGGATTAAATAAGATAATATTTATCTTAGAAATATAATCACTTAATAATTTGATTTTATCATTATCAATAAATACAGTTTTACCTTTAGAATCGACCAAAATTTTAAAATTAATTTTCTTATTTTCTTGACAAAAATTTCCTTCTAATTTAAAAAACTCTTCACTTTTTTTCATTAAATTTTTATCATTTAATGTTCTAAAAGATTTTGTTAAAGCCAAGATGTATATTGCTTCAACAATATTTGTTTTACCACTTCCATTTTTTCCATATAAAATATTAATTTTTTCTGATGGCTGAAATGAAATTCGTTCATAATTTCTAAAATTTGTTAATTTTAAAAGTTTTAATTTCATTTTAACCCCCTTTTTAACCTATATAAATAAAATAATAGGTATGAACGTATTCCTATACCTATTAATAATTATAACATAAAAAGAGCGATTTTTAAAGCTTTTTTGCTTTTTTTCTTCCTCTTAGAACTGATTCTAATCTAGTAGCTCTAAGAATTTGATTATCTACTATTCCATATGATGTTAATAATTCTATTTTTTGTTGATTTTTAAAGATAATAATAACTTTTCCATCTTCATGATAATATCTATCAATATTATTCAATGATATCCAATTACAATTTTTTAATCTAGGAGAAACAGTGGGAAAAAATATTATTTCTTTTGTTTCTTCTACAATTATTGGACTTTTATGAGTAACCCCAATTAAATTAAAAGTTCCCTTCTGTCTGCCAGCTAAGGAACTTCCAAAATACTCACAACTATCTTCCATTATTTTATTTGCAGACTTATCAACATAAAATACATTATCAATTTCATATACTTTAGTTCTATCGTTTTCATTAATTAAAGCCAAAGTATCTGTATTAATTTCATACTCTTGCAATCTATTCACCCCCTCGCAAATAAATTGCTTATCTTATATCATATCAATATTGCAAAATTTGTTGATAACTGTCTAATAAGTTTTAATTGGTAAAATTAATTGAATTAATGTATCATCAGTTACAGATTTTAAAATAATTGGTTTATTGTCACTATTTAATAATATTAATATTTCTTCATCTTTAATAGTTTTCAAGGCTTCAAGCATATATCTGGAACTAAACGAAATTTCAATTTTTTCTTTATTATTTGTCTCTACAATGAGTTTTTCATCTACCCTACCCAATTCACTTGAAGAAGAACTAATTAACATATTTTCTTTATCCAAATTCATCTTAATAATATTCTTATCCTTACCTTGAGTTAATAAAGCGGCTCTATCAATCGCAGATGTAAATGCAGAATAATCTGATTTAATTATATATGCAAAATCATTAGGTATTAAATTACTTGTATTTGGATAAGTACCACTCAATAAATTACTTTGGAACATAATATTTTTATATATAAATAATACTTTATTATTAAATACATGAATACTTACTTCTTCTTCATCTGTTAATAACTTTTCTAATTCATTAATATTTCTACCTGGAATAACAATATCCACAGAATTATTAACAACTTCATTTAATTTGATATTCTTTTTTGCAAGTCTATATGAATCTGTAGCAACACATTCGAGTAAATCTCCATTAATTTTTATATTAATACCTGTTAATAAAGGTCTTAATTCTTGAGTTGATATGGCAAAAGCAGTTTGATTAATTATTGTTTTTAATTCATTTGCTTTAATAATAATAGGATTTTTACTTTCGTCTATTTTTATATTTGGATAATCATTTGAATCTAAACAATTTAAATTATATTGATTATTTTCAGTATAAATCCTAATTTTAAAACCATCTAATACTTCAAAATTAATAATATCGCTAGGCATTTTTCTTATAATTTCTAAAATATATTTACTTTGAACTACTATACTCCCTTCTTGCTCAATATTCTTTATTTCCTTTTTATCAATAAAAGTTTTAATTGTTAATTCACTGTCACTAGCTAACAAATGTAGTCCATCCTTTTTTAAATTAAACATAATTCCATTTAGTATAGGAATGACATTTTTTGTTGAAATTGCTTTTATTACATTATTAATTCCTTCTAAGATAATATTCTTTTCAATTGAAAATTTCATTTTAAATCCTTCTTTCTTTTTTTATTTAATATTTATATTATTAATGTTAGTAATGTTGATAATATTAATTATTTCATATATATAAGGAAAATTAGATAGTTGATAACTATAATTTTACTCACATTTTATCCCAAAATAATTCACATTTTATTTTTTATTTCATTAATACTTAATTTTAATTTTTCATCTGTCTTAAGTTCTTTCTCAATCTTATCGCAAGCAAATATTACAGTTGAATGATCTCTTCCTCCAAATTCTAGCCCTATTTTAGGAAATGTTTCATTTGTTTCCATTCGACATAAATACATTCCTATCTGTCTTGGGTAGGCAATTTTATTACTTCTCCTTTTCCCTTTTAAATCTTCGACAGTAATTCCAAAATAATCAGCAACAGCTTTTTGAATTTTTTCAATATTACTAACAGCATAAATGTTAGTACTAACAAAATCTTTTAATGCTTCATGAGCAAATTCTAATGTTACTCTCTCCGGAACAATCATTGCCGTATAAGCCATTAATCTATTTATTGTTCCTTCAATGTGTCTAACATCATTTTGACAAGAATTTGCAATATATTCTATAACTGAATCATCTATTTTTTTAGAAATACTTGTATTACTTAATTTACTACGAATGATACGACATCTTAAATCATAATCAGGTGGATAAATATCCACTGGAAGACCCCACATAAATCTTGATCGTAATCTTTCTTCAAGTATTTTTAAGTCATCCGGAGATCTATCACTACTTATTATAATTTGTTTTCCCATTTTATGAAGAGCATTAAATGTATTAAAAAATTCTTGTTGCGTTTTATCGGCCCCAACTAAATACTGGATATCATCAATTATTAATACATCTACATTTCGATATTTATTTTTAAAATCCCTTGCATAATTTAAGTTGTTTCCTTTAATATCAGCAATTCCAGTAAAATCAGTCATAAAATCTTCACTAGTAACATATAGAACTCTTTTTTTAGAGTTATCCACAATATAATTACCTATAGCATGCATTAAATGCGTTTTACCAAGACCACTTTTTCCATATAAAAATAATGGATTGTGAATTTTACCAGGTGCTTCAGCAACTGCTCTAGCAGAAATATACGCTAATCTGTTAGTATTTCCTACTACAAAGTTTTCAAAATTTAAGTTTTTATTTAAATTGGTATCCCAAATTAAGTTTTCTTCTTCTATTTCTTCTTGTTTTTCATCATCTATATTAAATATGTTATCGCTTTCTAAAACAAAGTTAAATTTATAATTTTTTCCAGTTAAATTATAGAAAATAGTCTCTATTAATTGATAATACATATCACCTAACATTTTTTGGTGAATTTCCATCGGTACTTGAATAGTAACAGTATCATCAGAAATTTTTAAAAGAACTAAGTCATTAAACCATACATTATATGTAGTTGCACTTACTTCTTCTTGTACTTCTGACAAAAAATTCTGCCATAATGCATCCGTCTTCATTCCACCACCCCATGACTAATTTTCTAATTAAATTTTATCTCAATTTTTTTTAAAATGAAAGTATAAATAAATAAATAAATATTATCAACATAACATATCAACAATTTAGGTACTATAATATCGAAAAAATTATTACTTATCAACACAATTAACAAAATTTTTAAAATTTTTTTCAACATGTTAATTTATTAATTTGTTAATAAATGTTTATTTGTTAATATTATAATTATTTATTTATAAAATGGAGTATAATTATTAACATAAATCTGTAGTAGATAGTGTTTATAATTTTTTATTAATTAGATAAATAAAATGTTATAAACAATCATTTATAATATGATAGTATAAAAATGAATTTAAGAAAATATGATGATAGAAAAATTATCTGCTGAAGTAGAATGATTAAATGTAAAATTAAATAAACTATAGAATAATACAAAGTTAATAAATACTTGACAAAAAAAGAAGATAAATATTATAATAAGGAAGCTTTATTAGTGATGGAGGTGCAAAATGAAAAGAACTTATCAACCAAATAATAGAAAAAAGAGTAAAAAACATGGGTTTTTTGCACGCAAAGAAACAAAGATAATAAAAAGAAGAAGACAAAAAGGTCGTAAAAGACTAACAAAGTAAGCCACTAAATAAGTGGTTTTTTTTCTATAAGGAGAATTATATGAAAAGAAATGAAATGATTAAAGAATCAAGATTATTTAATGAAGTAATAGAGAAAGGTAAATCAATTACTAACAATTATTTTCGTATTTTTTATTTATCAAGCGATGAAACTATTCCAAAATTTGGTTTAGCAATAGGAAAAAAAATAGGGAATGCTGTAACCAGAAATCATATCAAAAGACAACTTAGAATGATGATTACTAACAATAAATTTTTATTTTCAAATAACTTATATTATATTATAATGGTAAAGAAGGCATATTTAAATGCTTCATATCAAGAAAAAGAAAAAAAGTTAATAAATCTATTAGAAAAGGTGAATAAATGACAAAAAAATTAAAAATAGTAGTATTAGTTTGTTGCGTAATACTATTGGGTGGTTGTGAAAGTAACTATATTACAGATAAAAATAAAAATAATATTACATATGAAAAAACAGGACAAACTTTACCAAGAGATATTTTATGTAAGCCCAGTGATAAAGAATTATTGAAAATATATAAGAAGTATGATAAACAACTAAAGATATCAATAGATAATTTACCAACATGTAATAATTTTAAAATAAATTCAAATAAAAGTTCAGGTATTTGGGAAGGTCTATTTGTAAAACCATTAGCTTTTTTAATTATTCAGTTAGAAAGATTAGTTAAAAATTATGGTATTTCAGTAATTATCTTAGGAATTTTAATTAGATTATTATTATTACCATTTGCTAAAAAAACACAAATGCAATCTGAGAATATGAAAAAATTAAATCCAGAATTACAAGCTATTGAAAGAAAATATAAAGATAAAACTGATAATGAATCAATGATGGCAAAAAGTCAAGAAATGATGATATTATATAAAAAATATAATTTTAATCCATTTTCAAGTTGTTTATTATCTTTTATTCAACTACCTTTATTTTTCGCATTCTTTCAAGCATTAAATAGAATTCCTGCAATTTTTGAAGATAGTTTATTTGGAATGTATTTAGGGACAACGCCATTAATAGGTATTAAAAATGGTCAATATATTTATATAGTTTTAGTATTATTAGTGTTTGGAACTACATATTTCTCATTTAAAAAGACAATGACTACTACTGGAAATAAAGAGCAAGATGAACAAATGAAATATATGTTGATATTTATGTTAGTATTTATAGGAATGGCATCATTTAGTTTATCAACAGCAATTGCATTATACTGGATATCTACTAATGGATTCATAGCAATACAAAATATTTTAATAAAAAAATCTTTAGAAAAAAAAGGTAAAAATAAAAATCCTAAAACTAAAAAAGAAAATAATAAAAAGATGTCAATAAAAGAAAAAGCTAACAAGAAGAAAGGATAGTAGTAATGAAGAAGTTAATATCAGAAGCAAAAACCAAAGAAGCTGCATTAGAAAAATTATTAGAAGAAAATAATGTTTCTTTAGATAATATTATTTATAAAAGTTATGAACAAAAAGCTGGTTTATTAAAAGGAACTAAAATTATTGTTGAGGCTATAACTTATGATGAAATTCAAAAGGAAATAAAAAACTATTTAAAAGAACTTTTAGAAAAAATGGGATTAGAAGTTTCATTTGAAGCGAAAATAAGAGATGAGCAAATAATAATTGGAATGTACTCAAATAATAATCCAATATTAATTGGAAAAAATGGACAAACACTAAAGTCTCTTGAAACTATTGTTAAACAAATAATCTTTAATGAAATAGGTACATATCCATATATATCATTAGATGTAGAAAATTATAAATCAAAACAAATTAGTAGATTGGAAAAATTAGCTAAAAATGTTGCAAGAGAAGTTGGAAAAACTAAAGTCGAAGTAGAATTAGAAAACATGAATTCTTATGAAAGAAGAATTGTACATAATGCTTTAACAAATAATAAGTATGCTTACACTGAAAGTAAAGGTGAAGAGCCAAATAGACATGTGGTAATTAAACCAAAAGTGAATAATTAAATATTGAAAGAAGGATATTAATGCCAGAAGAATTTCAAGAATTTGAAGAACAAATAGATGACATAGTAAATTATTCAGGGTTGACACTTAATGATATATATGAAATATGTGAAAATTTAAAAAAATATTATCAAAATTTAACTTTTGAATATACAACACAAAATATTATTGACATAATTAAATACACTGCTGAAATAATTTTATCAAACAGAGCTTATTTCGATAAAGATGTTAATTTTAATATTAAAGAGGGAATTAAATATTTAAATGTTAATGAAGCAATTGAATTAGCAATTCAAAAAGTTTTTCCAGATAAAAAAGATGAATTGGACGATTCAAATAATTTAAATTTATAAATAGACATAAGTCTATTTTTTGTTTGTTTGAATAAATTGATTTTTATATATCAATTTGCTATAATACAACCGTTCGGAGTGAGTATAATGAATGATACAATTTGTGCAATATCAACTTCATTAGGAGTTGGAGCAATTTCTATAATAAGAATAAGTGGCTCTGAATCCATTAATATAATAAATAAATTTTTTTCGGGTTCAAAAATAACTAAAGAAAATAATAGAACAATAAATTATGGTAAATTAGTATATAATGGAGAAATAATTGATGAAGTTTTAGTTTCAGTAATGTTTGGTCCTAAATCATATACGTGTGAAGATGTTGTAGAAATAAATTGCCATGGAGGAATAGCAACTACTAGAAAAGTATTAGATATATTAATAGAAAGTGGTTGTCGTTTAGCAGAAAAAGGAGAATTTACTAAAAGAGCCTTTTTAAATGGTAGAATAGATTTAACGCAAGCGGAGGCTATAAATGATTTATTATTAGCAGACACTGATAAAAAAAGAAAATTAGCTATAAATTCAATGAATGGGCTTTTATATAAAAAAATACATTCAGTAAGAAATATTTTAAGTGATCTTTTATCAAATATAGAAGTAAATATAGATTTTCCAGAATATGAAGATAATTTAATTATTACTGAACAAATAGTTGAAGAAAGAATTACTAAAGTTATTGCAGAACTAAATAACATTTTAGAAAATTCAAAACAAAATAAAATTGTATCTTCTGGAATTAATGTAGCTTTAATAGGAAGCCCGAATGTCGGTAAAAGCAGTCTTTTAAATGCTTTTTTAGATGAAGAAAAGGCAATTGTAACAGATATTGCTGGAACAACGAGAGATATTATTGAAGGAAAATGTCTGTTAAATGATATTGAAATTAATTTTATAGATACAGCAGGAATTAGAGAAACAGAAGATGTCGTTGAAAAAATTGGCGTTGAAAAAAGTAAAAAAGCGATGGATTATTCTTCATTAATAATTTTAATAATAGATGGAAGTAGAGTTTTAACCAAAGATGAAATAACATTATTAAATAGTATAGATAAAATGAGAAGCATAATTTTTGTAAATAAAAATGATTTAGACCAAAAAGTAATTTTAAATACAGATATTCCAGTAATATATGGAAATACCAAGTCAATAGATGGAATAAAATTATTAAAAGAAAAAATAATTGATATGTTCAATTTAGATCAAATTGTGGTTAATGATTTTTCATTAACAAGCAATGTAAGACAAGAAAATTTAATTAAAAATAGTATTAAAAAATTAGAAGAAGTTTTAAAAAATATAAAGGTCATGCCAGTGGATATGTTGGCCATAGATATAAAAATAGCATGGGATTTACTTGGTGAAATAACAGGAGAAAGTTATCAAGATGAGCTTATAGATATTATGTTTAAAAACTTCTGCTTAGGAAAGTAAGGAATAGTATGATTTATGATGTAATTGTTGTAGGTGGGGGACATGCTGGATGTGAAGCAGCAAATATTGTTGCTTTTAAAAATAAGAAAGTAGCTTTAGTTACTTCTAACATAAATAATATTGCTGATATGCCATGTAATCCATCAATAGGTGGAACAGCTAAAGGAATTATTGTAAGAGAAATAGATGCATTAGGTGGAATAATGGGAAAAATAGCTGACAAATCTCATTTTCAAATTAAGATGTTAAATGATGCTAAAGGTCCTGCAGTAAGAAGTTTAAGAGCACAGGCAGATAAAAAAGTTTATCCAAGAAATATGTTAAACCATTTAAGAAGTTATTCTAATTTAGATATAATTGAAGATATGGTTGAAGACATAATTATAGAGGATAATACGGCTAAAGGAGTAATCTTAAAAAATCAAACAAAAATAGAAGGTAAGACTATAATTTTAACTACAGGAACATATTTAAAAGCAAATATTCTTATTGGAAACCAAAACACTCCAGGTGGTCCTCATGGAGAAGAACGTTCAAATTATTTAAGTGATAATTTAAAAAAATATGGTTTTAATATTCAAAGATTAAAAACAGGAACTCCACCGAGAATTAAAGCTTCTTCTATTGATTTTTCAGTTATGCAAGAAGAATATGGTGCTAAAAAACAATATACTTTTAGTTTTGATAATGACCCATTATATGACATTGACAATCAAGAAAAGTGTTACTTAATTTATACTAATGAAGAAACACATAAAATTATTTTAGAAAATTTATCTCAATCAAGTATGTATGGAGGGTATGTTACAGGAATTGGTCCTAGATATTGTCCATCAATTGAAGACAAATTAGTAAGATTTAGTGATAAACCTCGTCATCAGCTTTTCTTAGAACCAGAGAGCAAAGAATATGATGATTGGTATCTACAAGGATTTTCAACAAGTATGCCTAAAAATATACAAGATAAAATGGTTCATAGTTTACATGGACTAGAAAATGCCATAATCACAAAATATGCTTATGCTATAGAATATGATGCAATAGATCCTTTACAAATTAAAGCAAGTCTTGAATCAAAAATAATTAATAATTTGTTTACTGCTGGTCAAATAAATGGAACTTCTGGTTATGAAGAAGCAGCGGCTCAAGGATTGATGGCAGGAATTAATGCAATAAACTTACTTGAAAATAAAAAACCATTAATATTAAAAAGAAATGAAGCATATATAGGAGTATTAATAGATGACTTAGTTACTAAAGGAACTCAAGAACCTTATAGAATGCTAACTTCTCGTGCTGAATTTAGACTTATTTTAAGACATGATAATGCAGATTTAAGATTAAGAGAAATAGCAAATGAATATGGATTAATAAGTAAAAAACAATACGAAAGATATTTAAACAAAAAAAATAATATTCAAAGTTTAATAGATATATTGAAATCAAATAACTTAAGCTTAACTGAAGAGATAAAACAAAAATTTATTAAAGAAAATATAAATATTCCTCATACAAAATTATCATATTATGAATTGTTAAAAAGGCCAGAAATTACGATAAAATTCATATCAGAACTAATTGATATAAAAGAATTTGAAAAAGTTTTTGAGAATGTTGAAATAGAAGTAAAATATGAAGGATATATAAAAAAAGCATATAAGGAAAGTGAAAAATTAAGAAAAGCAGAAGAAAAGCAAATACCAGATGATATTGATTATGATAAAATTAAAAATTTGGCTAATGAAGCAAGACAAAAATTAAAAGATATAAAACCACTAACTTTATCCCAAGCAACAAGAATAAGTGGTGTTAACCCTGTAGATATATCGATTTTAGCAATATATTTAAAAAAGGAATACGGAAAAAATGAAAATTGAAGAATTTTATAAAGAATTAGCAAATAATAATATATTTTTATCAGAAGATCAAAAAGAAAAGTTTAAAATATATTGTGATTATCTATTAGAATATAATACTCATACAAATTTAACCGCGATTAGGAATAAAGATGATGTATATTTAAAACATTTTTTAGATTCAGCAAGTGTGGGATATATATATAAATTAAGTAATGAAAAAATTATGGATATTGGGACGGGTGCCGGTTTTCCCGGTATTGTTCTAAAAATACTGTTTCCTAATATAAAATTAACATTAATTGACTCCAACAATAAAAAAACTACTTTTTTAGCAAAATTATTAGAAAAACTTGATATTGAAGATGTTTTAATAATAAATGATAGAGTAGAAAATTTAAAAGAAAAATCCCATTTTGATATAGTAATATCAAGAGCAGTATCTGAGTTGAGAATTTTAGCAGAGTTATCATTACCATATTTAAAAATAGGAGGATATACGATTGCTTTAAAATCTCATGTAGATGAGGAAATAATTGAAGCTGAAGAAACTATTAATATTTTAGGTGGAGCAAAACCATTAATAAAAGAAATAAAGCTACCAACTAATTTAGGAAAAAGGTGTTTAGTTGAAATAAAAAAAATAAAAAGTACAGATCAAATATATCCAAGAACATACGATAAAATCTTAAAAAAGCCATTGAAAAAAAACAATAAATAAGATAAAATTATAGAAGAATAAGAAGAAGGGATTGATAGTATGAATCCACCTAAAGAAATATTACAAATTCCAATTGAAGATATAATTCCAAATAGATTTCAACCAAGAATTTCGTTCGATGAAAAAGCACTAAATGATTTGTCCGCTTCAATTAAGCAACATGGAATAATTCAACCGCTTGTAGTTAGAAAACTTGGAGAGAAATATGAGATAATAGCAGGTGAAAGAAGATATAAGGCAGCAACAATGGCTGGGTTAACTTCTGTTCCAGCTGTAATTACAGAAGTAGATGATCAAACAAGTGCAGAAGTAGCTTTAGTAGAAAATGTTCAAAGAAAAGACTTAACTCCAATTGAAGAAGCAAAAAGTTATAAAAATCTTATTGAAAAAAATAATATGACACAAGAAGAAATAGCCAAAAAAATGGGATTAAGTCAATCTGCTATCGCTAACAAACTTCGTTTACTTAATTTATCAGATAAAGTCCAAAATGCTCTTTTAAATGAACAGATTTCAGAAAGACATGCTCGTTCACTTCTAGTTTTAAATAGTAATGAAGAACAGGATAAATGGTTAGAAAGAATTTTAACAGAAAGATTAACAGTAAGGCAATTAGATAATTTATTAAAGAAAAATAATAATGAAGAAGAGGATGTGCCCCTTGTAAATATGAATCAAAACATTGAAGAAATAAAAAGTAATGCAACAGATATAATAAGTATAAATGAACATGAAACAAATTCTCTAAAAAAAGAACCATCAGAAAATAAATTTTTTAATGTATTGGAAGATGAGCCAGTTAGAATGGGAGCAACTGCTCCAGTTCAAGAAGTTGAAATACCTAGTTTTGATATAGTTCAACCTGAGCCTCAAATTAATGAAATAAAATTATTTGATGATGTAGAACTTTTAGAAGTTGACGAATTGCCTAAGGAAGAAGAGATTAAACAAAATGAGGATTCAATTATAGATAATAAGGACGAATCTAAAATAGATTTAACAGATATTATTAATGAATTACGAGAAAAAGTTCAATCTTTAAATACTAATAATAATATATTAATAGAGGAATTAGATTTAGGAAATAGTTATAAAATAAATATTACAATTAATAAAGAATAAAATCTAAAATAAGAATTCAACCACACCAATCGGTGTGGTTTTTTAATAGAATAAAAAGAACTAATGCAACAACGAGGACTCATAAATGAATTATACTCAATTAATAGAAAAAAAGTATATATCATATACACTTTTATTCTTCTTTAAAAACATAATTTTCAGTACCTTTAACATAATAATAAATTGCAGAATTGGATGTATCTTTTGCCTCTTCACCTGTAATAGCATTTTTCGGAATTCCGATAACGTTTTTGGGGGTTTCATACCAAGAAACTTCTTTATTATAGAAAATTTTTTCAACTGAATCGGCAAAAATATTCCTTGTATAGACATTTTTACTTAATTCTAACTCACTAGAATCATCATATCCAATCCATACTAACATCATTATGTCAGGATTATATCCAACTAAATAAAAATCTGTGCCAGTAGTTCCTGTTTTTATAGCGTATTTATTTGTTAATTTATTTGCTATTGATAAAGCAGAAGGTTTAGCATAATCAATAAAATTTGGGTTAGTAGTATTTGTCATCATTTCATTTAAAATGTATGTATAATTTGGATTTAGGACTAATTCATCTTCATATTTTTTTTCGAACAATATATTTCCATCTAAATCTTCAACTTTAGTTATAAAATGAATATTTCGTTTATATCCTCCGCTTGCAAAAGTTGTATATCCTCTTGCATAATCTAGCATAGTTATTTCGCTAGTTCCTAAAGCTAAAGATGGAACTGCCAATAGTTCTCCTTTAATTCCTGTTCTATGTGCTACTTCAACTAATGTTTCAGGACCTAAAAATATATTTGTTTTTACTGCATAAATATTATCAGATAATGCTAATGCTGCAGCCATAGTAATTGGCTTGTTTGCATACTTATCTCCATAGTTAGTAACAGAATAATGTTTTCCTTTAGATAAAGTAAATGTTGTCGCTTCACTAGTAAAAGTCGAAGAGGAAACAAAATTATTTTCTAAAGCGGCATAATAGAGAAACGGTTTCATTGTTGACCCAACTTGTCTTTTTGCCTGAGTTACCCGATTATACTGACTAGTTGCATAATTCTTTCCTCCGACTAAAGCTTTAACTCCCCCAGAATTAGGATCAATTATAATGCTGGCTACTTGAATATTTTCATCATCTTTTAAATTTATATTAATAGAGTTTTCTAAAGCATTTTGATAATTCCAATCTAAATTAGTATAAATCTTTAATCCACCACTTTCAATTAGTGATGTAGGAATAGAATTTAATGAATTTAATTCTTCCATAACCGCATCTCTATAATACATAATTAAATCGGATGAATCATTATCATTAGTTTTTAAAATTTCAATTTTTTCAAGGAACAAATTATTGTATTGTTCTTCACTTAAAATGTTATTATTAACCATTGATTTAGCCACAATCTTTGCTCTTTCTATAGATTTTTCATAATTACTAACTGGATTATAATTACTTGGATTTTTAGAAATTCCTGCTAGAATAATGGATTCTTCTAAAGTAAGATCCAAAGGGTCTTTATTAAAATAATATTTACTTGCATTTTTAATTCCATAATTTCCTTGTCCATAATTTATAGTATTTAAATATCCTTCAAGGATTTCATCTTTATCATAATTTATTTCTAACTGCATTGTTAAAAATGCTTCTTCAATCTTTCTTTTCCAAGTTTGTCCAAAATCTAAATAAAGATTTTTTACATATTGTTGAGATATTGTCGAAGCTCCTTGAGTAATGTTTTTATTTTTTATATTAATATACATTGCTTTAATGATTCTTAAATAATCGAAACCTTGATGCTTATAAAAGTTTTTATCCTCAACGCTAATTGTTGCATCTATTAAATATTTACTTATGTCTTCAAGTTTTGTCCAACTTTCACTGCTGGAGCCTTGAGTAATTAATTTGTTTGAACTATCAAAAATTTGAAAACTATTTGCAGACCTTAACTCTAGTTTTGGAAGTAAAGATGCATAAAAATAAAGACCAATTAATACAACTAATCCAGCTATAAAAATAAAAACACTAAATTTAGTAATGCGATAAATAATTTTCATTTGAAACACCATTATTTATTATGATTTAAACTTGCTATTTTATAAGTGCAAAGATATACATTATATGCTATAATTAGTCCGATTAATGAGGTGGTATATATTAATAGATTATTTTGTTGGTCATTTTTCAAAAATGACAAGTTAATCGAAAAGTATGATAATCTTTTTAAAGAAGATAATACTTATAAAGTAAATAATAATTTAAAATTGATAAAAAAAGATAAAAGTTATATTTTAGAAAGAATAACGGATGAATATAAGATTTTGTTTGATTTTAACAAAGAATTATGTACAATTGATTTATTAAATGAAAATTTATATACAGAAATTAAACTTTTAGACTTGGAAATAGTTGACAAAGATGATAATATTACTATAATTTATAAATTAGATAAAGAAGAAACAAACAAATTAATTATAAGTTTGAAAGAGTGATAAAATGAAAGAAACTTTAAAACAAGAATTAGAAAAATTAATATCAAAATTATACAATTTAGAAGAATCTGTTGAAGTGTCAATTCCAAGTAATAAAGACTTTGGTGACTTTTCGACTAATATTGCTTTAAAAATAGCAAAAAAATTGGATAAAACACCTATAGAAGTTGCCGAAGAAATAACATCTAATATGGACACAAACATAGTAAATAAATATGAAGTAAAATCCCCTGGATTTATTAATCTTTTTGTAGATAATTCTTATCTGTATGAAAATATATTTAATGTTTTAGAAGCTGGGGAAAATTATGGAAGAAATAATATTGGGAATGGTCAAAATTATAATATAGAATTTGTAAGTGCAAATCCTACGGGAATTCTTCATTTAGGTAATGCCCGTGGCGGAGCTTATGGAGATAATTTAGCAAGAATTTTAAAATTTAGTGGCTATAATGTAACTAAAGAATATTATATTAATGATGCGGGAAATCAAATTATTAATTTAGGCTTATCATTAAGAGCAAGATATCTAAATTTATGTGGAAAAAATGAAGAACTTCCTGAGAATGGGTATTATGGTCCAGAAATAATAGAAATGGCCAAAAAAATATTTGATGTTCATGGCAAAGATTTTATTGATCAACCATTAGAATATTATAAAGACCTTGCTACTAAAGAATTATTAGATAAAATAGTTAAAGATTTAGAAGAATATGGAGTAACATATGATGTATTTACAAGTGAAAGAGATATATACAAAAGATATTCTTTACAAAATATAGTCGAAGAACTAGATAAAAAAGGATATATATATGATAATGAAGGGGCTAAATGGTTTAAATCTTCCGCTTTATTAGATGATAAAGATCA
>CAMEEZ010000004.1 GCA_945915275.1 uncultured Mycoplasma sp. | reverse complement strand
CAACACTATTAGACTATGGAGTGCCAACATTATATAGTGATTTAAGTAGAGAACAGACAACAGAAAATGGAGTAAAAGAAAAAAGAGTATTGGGATATGACACAGTAATGGGAAAATCAACAAATACACATACCTTAAGATTATGGATAGATGAAAGTAGCCCAACAACTGAACAAGGAACAGCATTCATATCACAAGTAAAAATAAATGCTGGACAAGGAATAGAGAAATATTATACACCAGCAGAATGTTTTACATTTGATGCAGCAACAGGGTCAATAACAGCATATGATGCGACATGTGGAGGAACAGATGTCGTAATACCATATGAAATAGGTGGAGTAGCTGTAACGAAAATAGGAAATGGAACATTTAAAGAAAAAGGGTTAACAAGCGTAGAATTTCCAAGAAGTGTAACAACACTTGGAACATCATCTTTCCAGTTTAATCCAAACATAGAAAAAATAATATTTAAGGATGGATTGGTTAGTATTGGGGCAAATTCTTTCGGGGCAAGTACCACTAGCTCAACACTGGGAAAATTATCGTTTGTAAGTTTTCCGAAGACCCTAACAACTATTAACGGAGCTGCATTTAGATATAATTCGCTAGAACAAGTTGTAATTCCTGATAGTGTTACAAGTGGTTTACCTAGTGTCTTTTATGGAAACATGATTAAGAAGTTTAAATTAGGAAGTAATATAGACTGGTCTAAGTGTGGAAGTTTATTTGCGATTAATGAAATCGAAGAAGTAATTGTGCCGGATAATGTAACAGCAATCGCTTCTAGTATGTTTAGAAATAATCCAATAAAGGCTATTAAATTTGGAAGCGGAGTAACAGCAATAAGGTCATTAGCTTTTGCCAATTCTCTTACAACTGGCAAATATAATGGGGAAAATTATTTAACTGAAGTATATATACCTTCAAATATAACTACAATTGAAAGTGGTGCGTTTGAAACGGCAACAAGTGATGTAATAATAAGAACTGAAAGAACTAAAGAGGACTTTTTAGCGAATGTCGATGCTTCTACAATGAGCTCATATAGGTGGTATGGAAATGCAAAAGTAATATCATCAGATGGATTAAATATTTATGAATAAGCAACTTATATGTTGCTTTTTTGTTATAAAATCATAATTTTTAAGTGTTTATTTGCTAAATTAGTAAAAATACCATATAATTTAATAGGAGATGAAATTTATGTTATTTAGGGGAAGTGGTGTTGCTTTAGTTACTCCATTTAAAGAGGATAATGTTTATGAGGTTGATTATGATAGATTAAGGGATTTAACTTATAATCAAATAAAGAATAATACTGATGCTATTATTGTTTGTGGAACAACTGGAGAATCTTCAACTATGACTGATGAAGAGAAAATGCTTTCATTCAGCACTGTTAAAATGGCTTCAAATAATAGAGTACCTATTATTGCGGGAACAGGAAGTAATGATACTAGACATGCAATAAAATTATCTAAGATGGCTGAAAGAATAGGCGTAGATGCTTTATTAATAGTAACTCCATACTATAATAAATGTACTCAACAAGGATTAGTAGCCCATTATACTGAAATATCCAATAATGTTAATATTCCTATAATTATATATAATGTTCCTTCAAGGACAGGAGTAAATATTTTACCTGAAACAGTGCTTGAATTATCAAAAATTCCTAACATTGTCGGAATTAAAGAAGCTAGTGGAAATTTAGAACAAGTAAAAAAAATAATTGAATTAACAAAAAATCTAAATAGTGATTTTGCAGTATATTCTGGAAATGATAATCAAATATATGATATCTTAGATTTAGGCGGTGACGGAGTGATTTCTGTTTTAGCAAACATAAGGCCTAAGGATACACATAATATTTGTGAGAATTATTTTGCTGGGAATAAAGAAAAAGCTAAAAAACTTCAAGAATTATATCAACCTTTAATTCGAGCATTATTTAATGAAGTAAATCCTATTCCTATTAAAAGTGCCCTAGAAATTGAAGGATTTAATGTAGGAAGTCCAAGACTTCCTTTAACCAGAGGAACTGCAGAAAACAAAGAAATATTAATAAGAGAATTAAAAAGAACTAAAGAAGAATAAGTGGTGATATTATGAATTCTAAATTTTTAGAATTAAGAAATAAATATGAAGAATTTATTTATGAAAATTATGAGATAATTGAAGATGAAGATTTTTACAAAATTATTTATTATTTTAAGATACCAGAATTATGCGAATTTAATCCTAGTATTATAATTAATAAAGAAGATATAACTAATAAAAATATTAATAATAATACTATAAAAAACTTGGCTTTTAATATAGGAATGGTAGAGTTAATAAGTTATTTAAAGTGTACATGTTCAAAAAAAATTATTATCAAAGCTGGCTATTTAGATGCAGAACAAATTATTTGGTGGAAAAAACTATATTATCGTGGCCTTGGTGAATTCTTATATCGCAATAATATTGAAATTAAAGAAGAAGATTTATTTGAAATTATAATTGAACATAAAGAAGAAAAAATTATCAAAGATAATTATGAAGGTGATGGGAACTTAATTCCAGTAGGTGGAGGAAAAGACTCTAATGTTACCTTAGAATTACTTAAGAATTATAATAACACTCCTTTTATAATAAATCCTAAAAATGTTCATTTAGCATGTGTTGAAGCATCTGGTTATGATAAAGCATTTTCGGTAAAAAGAATTTTAGATAAAAGATTATTAGAATTGAACGAAAAAGGATTTTTAAATGGACATACACCCTTTAGCGCTTTAGTTTCATTCATTTCATATTTATGCGCATATTTATGCAATAAAAAATATATTGTTTTATCTAATGAATCAAGCGCTAATGAAGCTACGGTTTTGGGAACAAATGTTAATCATCAATATTCAAAAAGTTATGAATATGAATATGATTTTAATTCATATGCTGAAAAATATTTGGGATTAAATATCAAATACTTTTCTTTGCTTAGAGCTTTAAATGAAACCCAAATATCATTTCTTTTTAGTAAATATAAAAAATATCATAAAGTCTTTAAAAGTTGTAATATTGGAAGCAAAGAAGATCCTTGGAATTGGTGTGATGAATGTCCAAAATGTTTATTCGTATATATAATACTGAGTCCATATTTAAGTGATGAAGAATTATTAGAAATATTCAAAGAAAACTTATATGAAAAAGAGAGCTTATTAAAAACATTTAGAGAATTATTGGGACTTGAAAAATTCAAACCATTTGAATGTGTAGGTACAGTTAAAGAAGTGAGATATGCTGTATCCATGGCTATAAAAAAGAGAACAGAATTACCTTATCTATTAAAATATTATAAAGATAATTATCCTCTAGAAGAATATTCTTTATTAAATGATTATAATGAAGAAAATTTTATACCTCAAGAGTATCAAAATATATTGAAAGAAGAATTAAAAAATGTATCATAGAATTATTGAATATATAAAAGATAAAAACATTGCTATTTTAGGGTTTGGAAGAGAAGGAAAATCCAGTTATAATTTAATTAGAAAACATTTGCCTCAAAAAAATATAACTATCTTAGATCAAAATAGTGAATCAATAAAAGACTTAAAAGATAATAATATAAGTCTAATTTCAAAAGATTATTTAGAAAGATTGAATGATTTTGATTTAGTTATAAAATCCCCAGGAATAAGTTTGATAAATAAGAGTTTCAATACAGAGATTACATCACAATTTGATTTATTACTAAGATTTACTAATATTAAATTAATTGGGATAACGGGAACAAAAGGAAAAAGTACTACAAGTAGTTTAATTTATCAAATAATAAAAAATCAAATAGATAACACTTTTTATGTTGGAAATATTGGGATACCAGTGTTTGATTACATTGAAGACTTTAATAATGAATCTTATGTTGTAGCAGAAATGTCTGCACATCAATTGAATGATTTGCATAATAGTCCACATATCGGAATAATTTTAAATTTATTTCCTGAGCATTTAGATTATTTTTATAATTTAGATAATTATTATAATGCGAAACTCAAGATGTTTAAAAATCAAAATACTAATGATTATGCTTTATTTTATGATAAGAATAAAGAATTAAATAATTTAGTTAAAAGTATGAATTTAAAAAGTAAGCAAATTCCTATTAATGAAGATATTATAGTAAATGATGTTGTTACTTTTGAAAGCAAGAAAATATATGATTTTAAAAAAGGACAAAAATTAGAAGGGCTATTTAATAGAATAGACATTGTTTTTGCATTAAAAGTTGCAACAATTCTAAAATTAGACTTAAAAAAAGTAGAGAAAGTAATCCGTCAATTTGAAACTTTGCCTCATCGTATGGAATGTATTGGAACATATAAAAGCATAACATTTTATGATGATACATTAGCTACAATCCCAAATTCTACACTAAATTCTATTAGAACCTTAGAAAAAGTGGACACCTTAATAATCGGAGGAATGGATAGAAAAATAGGATATGATGATTTTATTGAAGCGTTAGCAAAAACAAATATTTCAAATATTATTTGTCAACCAGAAACTGGTTTATATATTTACGAAAAGTTATTTGAACTAAAATTAGACAAAAGAATTTTTTATTTTGAAAGTATGGAAGATGCTGTAAAAAAAGCTTATGAAGTAACCGGAAAAGGTAAGTATTGTTTACTATCGCCTTCTGCTCCTAGTTATAATAATTATAAAAATTATGAGGAAAAAAGTAAGGATTATATTGAATGTGTAAAAAAATATGGTTTACACTAAAAATTAAAAACTGATAATTTATTATCAGTTTTATAGTATAATTAAATGGGTGAATCTTATGAATTTAATAATTACGGCTGGTGGTACTGGTGGCCATATATATCCAGCTTTATCTATTATTGAAAAGTTTAAAGAAAAAGAAAAAAATTTAAATGTTTTGTATATTGGAACTCATAATAGGATGGAAAAAGATATAGTACCACCTTTAGGAATAAAATATGAGAGTATAGAAATCTATGGCTTTAGTAAAACAGATATTTTGAGAGATTTTAAAAATATCTATTTGATAAAAAAAGCTAAAGATAAATGTAAACAAATAATTAAAGAATTTAAGCCAGATATTGTTATTGGTGTTGGAGGATACGTTACATATCCAGTGTTAAGTGCTGCAAAAAGCTTAGGAATTAAAACGTTTATTCATGAACAAAATAGTATTCCTGGCAAGAGTAACATAGCTTTAGCCAAAAAAGTTGATTTAGTTGGAGTATCTTTTGAGAAAAGTAAGGGTTATTTTAAAAATGCTAAAAAAATTGTTTATACTGGTAATCCTTGTGGTGATAGAGCCTTAAATGCTATAAAGGTAGATAAGACTAATTTAGGATTCAAAAAAAACAAAAAATTAGTTACAATTGTAGCAGGAAGTCTTGGAAGTTCAACATTTAATAATATTATGAAAGAATTTTTATTAAGTATCGAAAATGAAGATTATCAAGTTTTATATATAACAGGAAAAAATTATTATGATAGTTTTATTAAAGATGTTATTTTTCCTAAGAATGTTATAGTAAAACCATATATGGAAAATCTTACGGGTTTAATGAAAGATACAGATCTTTTCATTTCAAGAGCAGGTGCTGGAGCAATAACAGAAAGTTTAGCCTTAGAACTTCCTACAATCTTTATTCCTAGTCCATACGTTGCTAATAATCATCAATATTATAATGCTTTGGAAATAAAAGAAAAAAAAGCTGCATTACTTATTTTAGAAAAAGATTTAAATACTCATAAATTAAAAAAAGAAATAAATTCCTTATTTACCAATAAAGAAAAATATAGTAGACTGAAAGAGCATATTAAAAAGATGAATATCACTAAAAGTGCTGATATTATATATAATGAGATAAAGGACTTGATAGAATGATGGATAATTTACAAAGATTTGGTAAAGTTTTAAAACAAGTTTCATTAAAAGATTATAATACATATAAAATAGGAGGAAAAGCTAAATATTTAATTCATCCAAATGATAAAGATAGCTTAGTTGATTTAATTATTTATTTAAAGGAGACTAAAACTAAATTCTTTATCTTAGGAAATGGATCTAATATTGTATTTAGTGATGACTTATATGATGGAGTAATCATAAAATTAGATAATTTAAATAAAATATGTTTTGATGAAAATAAAGTTATAGCTGAAGCTGGAGTTATGCTTCCACGTTTAGCAATTGAAGCAATAAATCATGGATTAAAAGGACTTGAATGGGCAACAGGAATACCTGGTACTGTCGGTGGAAGTACGGTAGGCAATGCTGGTGCATATAAATCTTGTATGTTTGATTTTATAGATAGTGTAACTATAATTGATGAGAATAATAAAATTAAAGTCTTAAAAAAGGATGATATTTTTTATAAATATCGTCATACCAGCTTTAAAGATAATAAAAATTTAATCATTTTAGATGTTACATTAAAATTAGAATACGGAGATAAAAAAGAATCTTTAGAAGTTGTAAAAAGACGTTTAGAAAAAAGAAAAGATACTCAACCATTAAATTATCCGTCTGCAGGAAGCGTATTTAGAAATCCCGAAGGTGATGCTTCAGGAAGAATTATCGAACAAGAAGTTGGATTAAAAGGAAAAACCATTGGTGGAGCTAAAGTCAGTGAAAAACATGCTAATTTTATTATAAATATTGGAAACGCTACAGGTAAAGACATTAAAGATTTAATAACTCTAGTTCATGATGAAGTTTTACATAAAACAGGAATCGATTTAATTGTTGAACAAGAATTTGTAAATTGGGAGTAAAAATGAAAAAAGTAAAAAAGAAACATCGTATTAGAAGTTTTCTTGTTATTATTTTATTTTTCTATTTAATAGGTATGCTTGGTTATTATTTATTAAATCTACCAATAAAAAATATCTATGTAATGGGTACTAATTATTTAACTGATTTAGAAATAATTGAAACTGCTGGGTTAAAAGATTATCCTGCTATAATTAAATTAAAAAACAAGAAAATTGAAAAGAAATTAGAAAAATTAGATTTAGTTGAAGAAGCTAAAGTGAAGAAAAATATTTTTGGGAAAGTAACAATAATTATTAATGAAGCACAACCATTATTTTATTCAAGAAATGCTGATTTAATATATTTATCTAATGGCAATACTACCGAGAATAGTAATAAATATCTAGGGGTACCTATATTAATAAATTTTGTTCCCGAAGAAATATTAAATAACTTTATAAAAAAATTTAAAGATATAGATTCTAGTATTATAGGTATGATAAGTGAGATAGAGTATTCTTTAGAAGAAAAAGATGGAGTAACCATTGATGACACACGATTTGTTTTAAGAATGAATGATACAAATACAGTTTATGTAAATACTATTAATTTAAAAAGATTAAATGAATATGATAAGATATGTGCTACGATGGATGAAGGAATTAGAGGAATAATTTATCTTAATTCAAATCGTGATACTATAAGTATTACTTCTTATGATAGTTTGAAAGATCAAGAAGCCAAAAAACAAGAGGAAGAAAATGAAGATTAATTATAATAATGTCTTAAAAGAGTTAATTAGCACTTTAGATTATAAGCCAAAATTATTATTACATAGTTGCTGTGGCCCTTGTTCAACTCATGTTATTTCTGTTTTAGAAAATTACTTTAATATAACTGTAATTTATTATAATCCAAATATTGAACCAGAAGAAGAATATCTCAAAAGAAAAGCAGAACAAATAAAATTTTTAGAAGAAAAAAGTATTCCACTGTTGGATATTGATTATAACCATAATGAATTTGTAAAATTATCCTATGGGTTAGAAAATGAACCAGAAGGTGGAAAAAGATGTATTTTATGTATACAACATCGTTTGAAAGTCGTAAAAGAAGAAGCTATTAAAAATCATTTTGAATATTTTGGAACAACACTTACAGTAAGTCCCCATAAAAATAGTGAAATGATTAATAATCTAGGTAGAACCTTACAAGATGATAAAATCAAGTATTTATTTAGTGATTTTAAAAAAGAAAATGGGTATTTAGATAGTATTAAGTTGGCCAAAAAATATAATTTATATAGGCAAGATTATTGTGGCTGCTTATATGCCAAAATTAAGAAAGATTAAATGAATTTTTAGCTGTAATTTAATCTTGCTATTAATTATATAATTTGATAAAATATACGTGGCTTATAAAAAAGCAAATACACATTAATATGGATTATTTTTCCGAGTGCCGAAGAGGTGGAAAGATAAGTTGAAGTATTAAGAGGAAATAACGAAGGAGGGAATTTTTTATGGCTGTAGTTTCTATGAGTTATTTATTAGAAGCTGGTGTTCATTTTGGTCATCAAACAAAAAGATGGAATCCAAAGATGAAAGAATATATTTTTACTGCAAGAGATGATATTTATATTATTGATTTGCAAAAAACTCAAGCGTTAATCGAAGAGGCATACGCTGAGATAAAGAAAATTGCTGAAAATGGTGGTACTTTCTTATATGTTGGTACTAAAAAACAAGCAAGTGAAGCAGCAAAAGAAGAAGCTGAAAGAAGTAATTCTTATTATGTAGTTGAAAGATGGTTAGGTGGAACATTAACTAATTTTAGAACTATCAGAAGAAGAGTTAAACGTTTAGAAGAAATTGAAAAAATGGAACAAGATGGTACTTTCGAAGCATTACCTAAAAAGGAAGTTATCGGTTTAAAGAAAGAATATGAAAAATTAAATCGTGTATTATGTGGAATTAGAAATATGACTAAACTTCCAAATGCTTTGATTGTTGTTGATCCTAAAAAAGAAATAAATGCAATTAGAGAAGCAAGAAAATTAAATATTCCAGTATTTGGAATTGTTGATACAAATTGTGATCCAGATGATGTTGATTTTGTAATACCTGGAAATGATGATGCAGTTCGTGCTGTAAAAGTTGTTTTAGGAGTATTAAATAATGCTATCTGTGAAGTAAATGGTCTTGAAATTGTTGACTATGTTACTGAAGAAGACAAAAAAGAAACAAAAGCTGAAACAAAAGAATCAGCTACTAAAAAAGAAGTAGAAAATGTTGAAGTTCCAGTAGTAGAGGAAGCTAAAACAGAAGATGTTACTGAAGTAGAAGATTTAACAGGAAAAACTTTAGCTGAATTAAAAGCAATGGCAAAAGAAGCTGGAATTAAAGGCTATTCTTCAATGAAAAAAGATGAATTAATATCATCATTAAGCTAAGGAGGAATAAAAATGGAAATTACTGCAAGTATGGTAAAAGAATTACGTGAAGCTAGTGGAGCAGGAATGATGGACTGTAAAAAAGCCTTAGCTGAATGTAATGGAGATATGGATAAATCAATTGATTGGTTAAGAGAAAAAGGAATTGCTAAATCCGCAAAAAAGGAATCTCGTATAGCAGCAGAAGGATTGGCAAATATTTATATTGAAAAAAATAAGGCAGTTATAATTGAAGTTAACTCTGAAACAGACTTTGTAAGTAAAAATGAAGAATTTAAAGCAATGATTGATACAATTGGTAAAACTATTATAAATAGTAACGCTAATACTCTAGAAGAAGCTTTAGAACTATCATGTGAAGAAGGAACTATTAAAGATTTAATTGTTGCTAAAACTGCAAAAATTGGAGAAAAATTATCTTTAAGAAGAATTGAAGTTTTAGAGAAAGAGGATAGTGATTCATTTGGAGCTTATTTACATATGGGTGGAAAAATTGCTGTTTTGACACTATTAGAAGGTGCTAACGAAGAAGTTGCTAAAGATGTAGCAATGCAAGTAGCAGCAATGAGACCAATGTATTTAAATCCTGAGGATGTTCCTGCTGAAGTTTTAGAAAATGAAAGAAAAATATTAAAAGAACAAGTAATTAACGAAGGTAAAAAACCAGAAATGGCAGATAAAATCGTTGATGGTAAAATAAAAAAATATTATAAAGAAGTATGTTTAAATGAGCAAGCATTTGTTAAAGATGGAAATATTGATGTTAAAACATATGTTAAAAATAATAATGGAAAAGTAATAAAAATGGTTCGTTTTGAAGTTGGCGAAGGTATGGAAAAAAGAAATGATAACTTTGCTGAAGAAGTTATGAATCAAGTAAAAGGTGCGTAAAGCATCTTTTTTATTTGCTTTTTTGCATATTATGTAGTATAATACGACTTATTCAAAAAGGGGAATCGATTTATGGGGGAAAATATATATAAATTATATGATAACTTTATCAACGAAAATTTTACTCTTGAAGATACTTGGAATACAATTATCGCTTCATTTAAAAAATTAATAAAATATATTGAGGAAAACGACTATTCTGGAAATTTTGTTGATTCAAATATTAATGTGTTTAGTGAATTATTAAAGAATAATCAAAGATTATATTTCAATCTTGAAACTTTAGTGACCGCGATTAATAATTCTAAATCATCAGTAGCAATGATTAATCTTTGCTGTGATGAAAATATTCAGTCGTTAATCAAGATCTATTGTGATATAAATGATTTAGATTATGATGAAATAATGACGAAGTTAATTTCTGATAAATATAATAGTCAAACTTTAAATGAATATATCAAAGAGATAAAGAAATACTCTATTTTATCTTATGAAGAAGAATTAGAACTATTTAAAAAGGTCAGAAATGGGGATAAAGAAGCAAGAAATGTAATAATTAAATCAAATTTACGATTAGTTCCTAAAATAGCTCAAAAATACAGTAATGATGCTCATGAATTATTAGATATGATTCAAAATGGAAATTTAATGTTAATAAAAACAATAGATAATTATAATCCAAACTATCAAGTGAAATTTAGCACTTATGTATATAAATGTATAGATTCATACCTTAAGAAATTTTTTAGCAAAAAAAATTGTACTTTAAAAATATCTGATAGAAATAATAAATTATATAAAGATATTATGAGTTTTCAAGAAAATTATTTTGCTAAAAATGGATATAATCCATCTGTTTCAGAAATAAGTCAATATTTAAATATAGATGAACAATTAACTACAGAAATATTAATGTATCCAAACGAAATAATTAGTTTTGAAGAATTATCTGATGATGTAAAAGAATCATTAGAAATATATGATTCTCAAGATGAAGATATAATTTCTAAATTAGAAAAAGAAGAAATTTGGGAGATACTAAATAATTTAGAAAAGTTTTCTGATCGTAATAAAGACATAATAAAGTTTTTGTTTGGAAAATACGATGGAAAAAAACATACACATAGAGAAGCTGCTCAAAAATATAATTTGAGTTATGAAAGAATAGATCAAATTGAGGAAAAGGCAGTTGAAAAAATAAAAAAAGCATTACTCTTAAAAGAAGAAAAATCTAAAAATAAATTAACTAATTTATCAAAAGAAGAACATGATTATATACACATAGAAGAACCAAATATTTCCTTAGAGAATATAGAAACTTTAAAGTCAAAATTTAAAAGTGATATATTCGAAGATATTATCACATATATAAATGATAATTTTTATCCAAATCCTGATTTAAAAAATTGTGTGGAAATATTGAATGACTTTTTAAATCAATTTGAAAGATTTTTAAATATTAATATGGATTTATGTTCTAATTTGTTAGAAACGAATGAAATTTTTCAAAAATATTTAGAAATATTATTAGAAAATTCTAACTTCCTTGAAAAATTACCTGTAAATGATAGATTATTATATTTAACAGATGTTTATTCCGTTATAAAAACGCAAAAACAACCTGAATTATATATTGATAGTTCAATAACTGATGACTCTTTAAAAATGTATTTAATGGAAATAAGTAGAAAGTCTGTTTTATCAAGAAAAGAAGAATTCTTATTGTTTCAACAATATAAGAATGGGGATTTAAAAGCCAAAAACAAATTAATTGAACATAATCTTAGATATGTTGTGACAATTGCTAAACGATATACAAATAAAGGTATGGACTTATTAGACCTTATTGAAGAAGGAAATATTGGTTTAATGGAAGCTATAGAAAAATTTGATTATACACAGGGCTATAAATTATCTACGTATGCAACATGGTGGATACGTCAAAAAATTCAATTAGCAATAAATCATAACTATTCTTTAATAAGAGTACCTAAAGATGTTAGAGAATTATATTATAAAATAACTGCTCTAGAAAAAAATATGGATTCTCCTACTGATGAAAGACTTGCTGAAATTTTAAAAGTTCCTTTAACAAAAATTAAAGAAGTAAAAACGAGTCCAATATATGTAGAAAGTATAAATGTTCCTATTTCAGATGATGAAGATAGTGCAGAACTTAAAGATGTCATAAAATATGATTATAATCTTCAAGATGAAGTGGAAAATAACTTGTCTTTAAATGCATTATGGGAATTTATTTTAAATGCTGGTTTAAAGAAAACTGAACTCGAAGTAATCAAGCTAAGGTATGGATATTATAATAATAAGATTTATAATTTAAAAGAAATTTCTCAAAAATTAAAAATATCTTACGAAAAAATTAGAAGTATCGAAAAAATTGCTTTAAGAAAGATACGTTCATTATATATTCATAATCAAGCTACTATGGAAGCCAAAAGAAAATTAAATTTAGAAAATAAATCAAATATAGAAAAAACTGAGAATGTTAAAATTGAAGAAAATGATAGAGATATTATAAAAAACTCACAGCTTAGTTCTATTGATGGTAATAATATGAAAAGTATTTATGAACTTTTAGGAGAATATACTGAGGAGGAAGTAACTTCAGCTTTAGGACTTTTAGATTTAAATGAATTAAACTTACTTTATATAGTTTATGGTAAGGATTTGCAAAATCCTAATTATGTATTTAAATTAACTAGTGATTATATTGATCAAATACATAACACTATTGTTCCTAAAATAGAACGTATAATTATAAATAAATATAAATTAACTCAAGAAGAAATTAATCGTAGAAAAAATTCTACTTTAACAAGGAAAAAGGTTAATTAAGTTTTAGAGATTACAAAATAAAGAAAATGCAAATATTGTAATTCAAGAGAAAAAAGGAGTATAGTAATGAATGAAATTATGTCGTTGCCAAAAGAAGAAATGGCCAGATTTAATAGATATATTAATGAATGTATTGAAGTATCTGACAATATATCAGAAAATATAAAGAGTATTAAAAAAATAGTGAATTTTTTATCAAAAAAGAATCTTAACTTAAGTTTTTATGATACTGTTTGTCTAGTAGAAAAGAATAAAAAATTTAATGAACTTGCTGAAAGAGTTGTTGATTTTATAAACGAAAATGAAATTAATGTATTAAAAGATTTGATATCTGTTGAAGCACTTTTAGAGGATTATTGTAATATCAAGGGTATAGAGTTGTATCATGATATTAATACTCCTATATGTGTCACTGATTCTGTAAAAGCATATTTTTCTGAAGTAGAAAAATATCCATTATTAAAAGCTGAAGAAGAAACTATATTAGCATCCAAAGCAAAAAAAGGGGATAAAACAGCCTTTAATGAATTAATAAATCATAATTTAAGATTAGTTATAAAAATTGCAAACGGATATACAAATAGAGGAATGGATTATTTGGATATTATTCAAAATGGTAATATGGGTCTTATAAAAGCTGCTGAAAAATTTAATGCTGATCGTGGATTTAAATTTTCTACATATGCAACATGGTGGATACGTCAAAAAATCATAAGAGGTTTTCATGAACAGCAAAAAATTATTAGAAAACCATCACATATAGAATCGAAACTTAGTAAAATGCGCATGGCTGAGGATAAATTAATAGAAAGATTCGGAAGAATGCCAACAAATAATGAATTAGCGGATGAATTAAATATTCCTGTGGAACAGATAGAAAAATTGAAATTTAATAATTTACATGTTTCTAGTATAAATGATTATATTGGAGCAGATGAAGATGTTGAATTAGAAACTTATCTTATGGCCGAAGATAATACAGAAGAAACAGCCATAAACAATATTATGGCAAATAGCATTTTAGAATTATGTGAAAATATAGGATTAAATACAAGAGATATAGAAATATTAAAATATAGAAATGGCTTTTATAATAATAGAGTATATACCTTAGAAGAAGTTGGGAAAATATACGGATTAACTCGTGAAAGAGTAAGACAAATTGAAAAGAAAAGCTTAACTAAGTTAAGAAAAAGAATAGAAGGATTACCATCATTAGATGGAATGACCAAAAAACGCCAAATTAGTTGACGTTTTTTTTGCTTTTTGATAATTAAATACCAAAAAGAGCTTAATTTATTGTATAATATTCTTAAGCTTAGGAGTTGTTATATGAAAGATTTAAGTAAAAAACAAAAAATATGTTATTTCGTTATATTTGTTCTATTATTAATTGGGTTTATTATCATAGGAACTAGGGATTATACAATCGAAGAAATGGAAGAACAAAATGTTTTTAACCTTGAATATAATATGGTTCCTTCAAAAAATGTATTTGTTTATTCTAATAGTACTAAAATTTATAATGCTTTAAGAAATAATGATGCTATTATTTTCTTTGGTTTTAGTAAAAATGAATTTTCAGGCTATTATGCTAAAATTATAAATGAAGTTTCTCTTGAAATAGGGATTAAAGAAATTTTATATTATGATTTTTATGAAGATAGAAAAAATAACAATGGAACTTATGAGAGTATAGTATTATTTTTACAAGATTATTTAAAGAAAAATGATATAGGTAAAGTAGATTTAGTGGCACCTTCAATGGTTATAATAAAAAATGGTAAGATTATATATTATGATGAAGAAACAGCTTATACTTATGCTAAAATGACGCCAAGTGATTATTGGACTGACTATAATATTAATTTAAAAAAGGCAACTTTAAGATATGTATTTAATGAATATTTGGAGGATAATAATGGAAAATAGAACAAGAAACATTATATTATCTATCTTATTTTGGGTATTTATTTTATTTTTGATTATTGGGGGATATGTATATATCAAAGATTTATCGAATAATAACAAAAATGATAAGAACAAACAATCAGAAAAAAATATTGATTTTAGGATCGACAAAGAAAAAGAATATATTTATTTTGAAAATGAGGAAATAGTTAGTACTGAACCAGAAATAACTTTTTCTGATGTAATATTAAATATAGAAGGCGCTGAAATATTAAATTCATCTTTAAAAACGGAAATGGATAAAATAAGAGAATCAATCATAAAATTAGACGAATCTAATAAAGATACAAAAAAAACATTATTATATGAAGATTCGGATATTTATAGTGCTATTGAGAGAAATTATGAAATCTATAAAACAAAAGATTATTATAGCGTTATAATTAGTGATTTAGATTTCAATTGCTATAATGACTTTATTATTAAAAATATTAAGGGATATGTCATAGATATAAAAAATGGTAAAATTTTAACTAATGAAGATTTAATGAAAAAGTACAATTTATCATTCGACACTATAAAGGATAAAGTCAGTTTAGAATTAGATGAGAAACAAAATATAACTGAAAATGGAATAGAAGTTATAAATAAAGAAGAAACATTAAATACTTTATTTGATAATTATGCAATATATATTGATGGAAGTGGTCTTTTTATAAGTTATATTGTCAAATCAAATATAGTGAATTATAATGATAATGTAAAATTAAATTAAGGAGAAAAATTATGAATGATACAGAATTAAAAATGAAAAAAACAATAGAAAGCATGGAATTAAAACTTTTAAATATTAGAGCTGGTCGTGCTAATCCTGCAATGTTAACTGGAATTAATGCAAATTATTATGGTACTCCAACTCCAATTCAAAGTTTAGCTAATATTACAGTTCCTGAAGCTCGTCAGCTTATGATTAAACCATTTGATCGTGGAGCTTTAAAAGAAATTGAAAAAGCGATAAATGAAGCAAATTTAGGAATTGCTCCAATTAATAATGGAGAATTGATTATTTTAACTATTCCTGAACTTACTGAAGATAGAAGAAGAGATTATGTAAAGCAAGCTAAAGCTTTAGCTGAGGAAACAAAAGTGGCTTTAAGAAACATAAGACAAGATGCAAATAATGCCATAAAAAAGGAAGAGTATCCGGAAGATGAAGAAAAACTTTATTTAGAAGAAGTTCAAGAATTAATAAACAAATATAATAAAGTAGTTGATGAAAAAATAAAAGAAAAAGAACAAGAATTAATGAGCATATAATAAAAGGGTGATTGTTATGGAAAAAGCTTTACATATAGAAGCTAAAAAAGAAGATATAGCACCAATAGTTTTAATGCCAGGTGATCCTTTAAGAGCAAAATATATTGCTAAAAACTTTTTGGAAAATCCGGTTCTAATAAATAAAATTAGAAATATGTTTGGATATACTGGATATTATAAAGGTGTAAGAATAACTGTGATGTCTTCTGGTATGGGAATGCCTTCGATGAGTATTTATGCATTAGAATTATTTGAATATTATGGTGTTGAAAAAATTATAAGAATAGGTACTTGTGGGGCCTTAAGAGAAGATCAGGAATTATTAGATATAGTTATTGGGGATTCTTATTACACAAATTCTAATTTTGCAGATTCTCTATATAATGAGGATATTCATATGATATATCCATGTGAAGAATTAAACCAAAAAGTAATTGAAGTATCAAATAAATTAAACAAGAAAATAATCTCTGGATTAATTAATACAATGGATGTTTTTGGACCATATGCTTCTAAAGAAGCTCAAGAAAAGAATAAACCTAAAGCTGATAATCTTGTTGCAGAAGAAATGGAAGCGTTTGGACTTGTGTATATAGCTAATAAATTAAATAAACAAGCAACATGTATTGCTACAGTTGTAGATAGTCCATTTAAAGACACTGTTATTACTCCGGAAGATAGAGAAAAATCTTTAAATGATATGATAACTATTGCTTTAGAGGCTATTATAAAATAAATACTTTTTTAAGTATTTTTTTTATTGTAATTTTATTGTTGATTTATTAAATAATTATAGTATTATAGTTTTAAGGAATAATCTGGGTATAATATAATTTTTTTGTTGTTTTTATGAGGAGAGATGAAAGGGAAACTGAAAGAAAAATTATAGTATTATTTCATATTGATGAGACTCAAAATGAATTATATAAAAGTAACATTGTTACTCCAGTAAATAAATTATATATTTGGGAAATTCTTAATAAAGTAATTCGAGGATCTGAGACAATTATTCGGGCAAAAAACATGTCAGAGATTGGGTATCTTCCTTCTTATGATGATGTTAAATATATTGCCTTCAAACAGGAAATTGCAAAATTAATGTATAATAATATGAGTTTTGAATATATGAGTGGAAATATTCATGATGTTTGTGATACCTCTTAATAAAGAACAACAAAAATTAATAAGAAAGAAGGGTTAGTGTGAATTTGCAAAAAATGGAAATTGGAAAAGAATTAGATAAAGCTTTGCATTATGCTGCCAAAGTTTTAAGAGAGACGGGGACAAACCCTAAGCCGGTTTTATTACATAGTTTTAAAGTGGCGAATAGATTATATGAATTAGATTATAAAAAAGAAATAGTAATTTCTGCTGCTTTACATGATTTAATAGAAGATACTGCTATTAATTACGATGATTTAAAAGAAGAATTTGGAGAAGAAATAGCAAATATAGTTAATTGTGTTAGTTTTGATCCTAAAATTGAAAATCATTTAGAACAAGCTAAAATGATGTTTGATGAGTGTTTACAATATAATGGAACTGATGCTCTATTAGTTAAATGTTCTGATTTAGTTGATAATATTGATTATGTTCGGTTTGTTAAAGATTCGTCTAAAAAGAACATTTTATTAAAAAAATATGAGTTGTTTTTAAATGTTGCTAAAGACAAAATAGGAGATACTGAAATATATAAAATATTATTAGAAAAATTTAAGAGAAACAATTAAAATATTCTTTCATAGAATATTTTTTTAAAAATTTATGTTATAATTATAAAGGTGATTGGAATGGATTTATTTATACCAGATATGTATCAAAAAAGTATTTATACAATACCTTATAAAAAATTAAAAAAAAGGGGAATTAAGTGTCTTTTGTTTGATTTAGATAATACATTAATTCCATATACAATGGATATGCCTACAAAAGAAGTAAAAGATTTATTCTTAAAACTTGAAGAAAATTTCAAGGTTATTATTATGTCTAATAGTGGTAAGACCAGACTAACTCCTTTTAAAGAACAATTAAATGTTGATGTAGCATTTTCTTCATGTAAGCCATTAAAGAAAAAATATAAAAAAATAATGAAATTATACAATTTTAAAGATACAGAAATTGCTGCTATTGGCGATCAATTAGTTACAGATATTTTTGGCGCTAATCGTAACAACATAACCTCTATTTTAGTAAATCCAATCGGAGAAACAGAACCAATTACAACAAAATTTAATCGAATGATAGAAAGACAAATATATAAAATAATTTTAAAAAAAGGTTTATTAGAAAAAGGAAAATATTATGAGTAAATATTGCATTGGATGTGGAATAGAATTACAAAATAAAGATGAGTTAAAAGCTGGTTATGTCAAAGATTCTAATCATGATTATTGTATAAGATGTTTTAAAAATATTCATTATAGTGAAATTAGAAATCAAGAATTAGATTACACTAATGACGATTTACTTAATAAGATAAATAAAAATTCTTCTTTAACTCTTTTTTTAGTAGATTTTATTTCTTTAAATACAGAAATAATTGATACATTTAAAAAGATAAAAACAAAGAAGATTTTGATTGTAAATAAATGTGATGTGATTCCAAAAAGTATAAAACAAGAAAAAATAATTGATTTCATTATAGATGAATATGCAATTTTAGATAAAATTATTATAATAAGCTCTTTAAAAAATAAGAATCTTTCACAAATAAAGAATATTTTAGAAGAGAATAAAAATGTATATATAACAGGGTATACTAATACTGGAAAAAGTAGTCTAATCAAAGCTTTAATAAATAAATATACTAATAATAAATCAAAAATAACTACTAGTATTATGCCTAATACAACAATGGAATTTATGAAAGTAAATTTTAATGATTCTTATTTTTATGATACTCCGGGTTTTATTTATAAAAATAGTCTTTGGAATAAAGACATTGAAATAGTAAAAAAAGCTAATGGAAAAAAAGAAATTAAGCCTGTAGTTTTGCAAATTAAACCTGGTGATACAATATCTATTGATGATAAATGGTTTATCAATATAGATAAAAAAAATAATATTATATTTTATATTAATAATACATTTAAAATAAAAAAAATATATAATAAAGAAATTGAATATAATGAAATCATTAATATCAAAAGTGATACAGATTTAATAATTAAAGGAATAGGATTTATAAATTTTAAAAATGAAGCTACTTTAGAATTAAATATTCCTAAAAATTATTTAGAAAAAAGAAATTCAATATTTAAATAGGAGAATATATGAGTATTATAAAAGTGATGAGTGAAAATCTTGCAAATAAAATTGCAGCTGGAGAAGTGGTAGAAAAATGCTCTTCTATTGTCAAAGAATTAACGGAAAATAGTATTGATGCGAATGCTTCTATAATAAAAGTTTACCTTCTTGATGGTGGAATAAAAGAAATAACTGTGACAGATAATGGAATAGGAATGGATGAAGAAGATGCCAAATTAGCTTTCCAACGACATGCAACTAGCAAATTATATAAGGATGATGATTTGTTTTTTATTAACACTTTGGGATTTAGAGGTGAGGCACTTCCATCAATAGCTTCTGTTTCCGAAGTTAAAATGAAAACTTGTAAGAATGATATCGGAACATATATTCATATTAAAGGTGGGGAATTAAAAGAAGTATCTAAAAGCGAAGCTCGAATTGGAACAAGCATTACAATTACCAACTTATTTTATAACACTCCAGCAAGATTAAAGTATTTAAAATCAGAAAACACTGAGTTAAATAATTGCACTTCATTGATTGAACGATTAGCTTTATCACATCCTAAAATCAGTTTTATTTTAACAAATAATGACACAGAAATTATCAAAACATCTGGATCAGGAAATTTGCTTAAAACAATTCACGAATTATATGGATTAAATGTTTCAAGTAAGATGATTGAAATTAGAAATAGTAACGATGATTTTGATATTTATGGTTATATTTGTAAGCCAGAGATTTTAAAATCCAATCGTAATCATATGATTACAATTGTAAATGATAGAGTTGTTCGAAATGTAGATATTAACAGGGCAATTAATGATGCATATTATACATATAAACCCGATACTAAATATCCAATAGTTATCTTAAATATTAGTACAGATCCTACTTTAGTAGATGTGAATATTCATCCTACTAAACAAGATATAAAAATGAGTAAATTAAATGTATTAGAAGATTTAATTACAGAAACAATCAAAAAATCCCTGTATCAAACACTATTAATACCTGATGCAATTATAAAAAAAGAATATGATAATATTAAAGACGGGATAATAGGTAATTTAAATAAATTAGAAGAACCTGAAGATACATATCAAACCTCTTTAGATTTTAGTTACCAGAATACTGATGTTGAGCCAGACAAAAAAGAAATTATTTTAAATGAAGAAATGAAAAAGTTAGTTTTATATCCTATAGGTTTAGCTCATGGAACATACATAATTGCTGAAAATGAAGAAGGATTATTTTTAATAGATCAACATGCCGCACAAGAAAGAATAAATTATGAAAAATACCTTCGAGCTTTACAAAGAAAAGAAGTTAGCACTACTAGTATGTTATTTCCGATTAAATTAGAATTTTCTTCAAGTGAGTTTTTAAAAATTAAAGAAAATAAAGATTTTTTAACTTCTTTAGGTTTTGTAATCGAAGAATTTGGATATAATACATTTTTAGTCAAAGAACACCCTTCATGGTTGAGAGAAGGGTACGAAGAAGAAAGTATTAGAAAAATATTTGATTTAATAATTGAAAAGGGTACAAATTTTGATAGAGTTAAATTTAATGAGCATTTAGCAATTACATTGGCTTGTAAAATGAGTATTAAAGCTAATATGCATATTAGTATCGAAGCTATGGAAGAATTATTAAAAGAATTAGTATTATGTGATAATCCATATAATTGTCCCCATGGTAGGCCTACGATTATAAAATTTACAATCTATGAATTAGAAAAAATGTTTAAAAGAGCAATGTAAGTTGTTCTTTTTTGTATAAATATTTGTTTAAAAGGTTGAAATAGGAAAAAAATTATAAGATAATATAGATAAAGAATAGGTGGTTATATGAAAAAATATGCTGGTGAGGAGTTTTTAAACAAATTATATAAGGACTTAGTGCATAGTGATGAAGTAAAGCATACAGCTAAAGGCGCTAATAAGAATGAAGATTTAGCAATATATTTAAATAGGATAGAAAGAATAACTGAAGTTGCGAAGGCAAAAAATAAATTAGATTTATTAAAAAAATTTTATTATGACAGGTATATAATTAAAGAATATGATGTTCCAGAAAGTCATTTTGAAATGCTAAAAAAAATAGCTTTAGAACGAGGATATGGGCATATTGATTATGATGAATATACAAAAAATCAAGAAATTAATTCAATAATTTCAGAACAAAAAGGTTCCTTAGATAGATGGTTAAATTATTTTATAAGTGAAGAAACAAATTGTTATCCAATGTGGTTTAAATATTATGTGTTTCAAAATGTAATGAAAATAGGTTACTTTGATAAGTCAAAAAATCAATTTACAAAAAGAACGCAAGAAACTACGAAGCCTTTTATTGAAATAAATAGGGAAGCTATAGCAATGTTATATGATGAATTATGTAAACATTTAGATAAACAAAAAATAACAGATGAACAACTAGAACAATTAATAAAAAATGGAAGTTTTAATAAGATATATTCGTATATAACAAAAAAACTAGACGAAGAAAAAAAGATAAATATTATAGATAATGAAGGAATTTGGAAGAAATATGAACAAGGAAGTAACCCCGAAATACTATTTAACGATATCCATGGTATGGGAACAGGGTGGTGTACAGCAGGAGGCTTAGAAACAGCAACTGCACATTTAGAAGGTGGAGATTTTCATGTTTATTATACTAAAGGTGAAAACGGAGAGTATACAAATCCCCGAATAGCAATAAGAATGGAATATAATAATATTGCAGAAATTCGTGGTATAGCTGAGAATCAAAACTTAGAAAGTGAAATGGAAATTGTAGTGGAGGAAAAATTAAAAGAGTTTCCTGACAAAAATGAATATTTAAAAAAAGTAAGTGATATGAAAGAACTTACTAAATTATATAAAAAAATGAAAAATAAAGAGTTAATATCAGAAGAAGAAAAACGCTTTTTATATGAAGAAGATTCTGAAATAATAGGTTTTGGTTATGATAAAGATCCAAGAATTGAAGAAATAATAGAATATGTAGAATTGGTGCAGAAAATAGCTGAGTTATATAACATAGAAATAAAAGATATATCTTTTGATAGCGAAGAAGCATTGAAAGGGAATATAAAATTACATTATGGTGATTTAACATTATCGGATTTGCAGGATGGTAAAGGCGTGATATTACCAGAAAATGTAGATGGTATGTTAAATTTGTTCCACTTTATCAATGTCGATGGTATGGTGTTTCCTAAAGCAGTAAATGGATCTATACACTTAGAAAAATTACCAAAAGCGAAAGGTTTAATTTTTCCTAAAAAAGTAAATGGCGCAATATTTTTAAAATCTTTAACTGCAGCCCAAAATATAGTTTTTCCTAATATAATGAAAGGCGAAATATTTTTGGATAATTTAACTGTTGCTAAAAATATAATTTTTCCTCATCATTTGTTTAGCAGATTAGAGATGAATAAATTAGTTAATGCTCAAAATCTGATTTTCCCTCCAAAAGTAGATTATTCTATAGAAATTAATAATTTAGCAAGTGCTAAAGGATTAGTTTTACCGAAAGTGATTGATGGTAGTTTAATACTAAATGGTTTAACAAGTGCGGAAGGGTTTGTATTTCCAAAGCATATAAGTGGCAGTTTGGTTTTAAATAATTTAAGAAATGTTAAATCTCTAAAATTGCCTAAAAATGAAAATGGTGAATTTTATGTACCTTGTGATAATTTGATTTGTCCATTTACAAAAGAACAATTAATTAAAGCTGCTAAAAAAGCAGAGGCTAAACAACTAGGTACTAAGCTTTTTGAAAATAATGAAGAAGTAACAAAAATTACAAAAGGTAATAACGATGGGATATGGAAAAAATATTCAGAGGAAAGTAATCCAGAGGATTTATTTAATGATTTGCATGGTAAAAGTATAGATTCAAACTTAGCTAATAATTTAAAGTCATATTTAAAAGATGAAGATTTGTATATATATTATTGTAAAGATGGAAATGAAGAATATACAAAACCACTATTACTAATAAGAATAAAAGATGGTGAAGTAGTAGAAATTAAAAAAATTGTAGAAAAATATAGTCTTGAAAATAAAATAGAAAATGCTTTTTTAACTAGAGAAGAATATAGTAAAAAAATAACCAATATGAAAGAACTAATTAAAATATTTAAAAAATATAAACTTGGAGAGGCATTAACAAAACGTGAATTAGAATATCTATATAGCATAACATCAACAATAGTAGAAAAAGATTATGATAAATCTCAACTAAATATAGAGATGTTAATAGAACAATTTGTAAAAAATGATTTGTCTAAAATATTTGGCGTTGAAAAAAATGAAATATCGGTAACGGAAGAAGAAGCGTTAAAAGGAAATATAAATATTCATTATGGGGCTCTGGACTTAAGTGATTTTACGAGTGCAAAAAATTTATTTTTGCCTAAAAAAGTTGTGGGTAGCGTTTATTTAGCCAACTTAATAGATGCTCATGGTTTAATACTTCCGGAATATATAGAAGGAAGTTTAGTATTAAGCGGTTTAAACAAAGCAGAAGGATTAATATTACCTAGATGTATTGAAGGAAGCTTAAGCTTAAGAAATTTAAAATCCATTGAAGGAATTATGTTACCAAAGAATGAAAAAGGTGAATTTTACGTACCTGCTAATAAATTAAATTGTGATTTTACATGTGAACAATTAATTGAAGCAGCTAAGAGAACAGAAACTAATCAACGAGAACCTAAGATTTTTGAGGAAGTTGATGAACTATCTGATTCCGGCTCTTTAAAAGTGTAAAGATTACTTGTGTAATCTTTTTTTGTTGACCGAACGAATGTTTTGCTTTATAATCTTATCAGGAGATTATTATGAAAGTACAAAGTTACAAAAAATTAAAAAATGGACAATATGAAGTATATTTTGAAAATAAAGAAAAAGTTCTTTTATATGAAGATGCTATTTTAGATGCTGAGATTTTAAGGAAAAAAGATATAACAATAGAAGAGTTAAATAAAATAATTTCTTTGAATGAAAAATATGAAGTATATATTAAATCTATTAAATATTTAAATACTAAAATGAGGTCTGAAAAAGAAATCAGAACTAAATTCAAGGATTATTCCAAAGAGGCGTTAGATTATGCTATTAATCGTTTAAAAAAAGAAGGTTATTTAAATAATAAAACATTTATTCAAGCTTATGTTAATGATCAAATCAATTTAAAAATAGTTGGACCAAATAAAATAAAAAAAGACTTAAGTAGTTTAGGCTTTAGTGAACAAGAATTTCAAGAAATAATTGCTAGTGTTGATGAAGAAATATGGCTTTTAAAACTAAGAAAATTAATTGATAAGATAGTCAAATCAAATCATAATAAAAGTAATGCAAATCTAGCTATAAAAATTACTAATGATTTAATGAATAAAGGATTTCCATCTTATATGATTTCTAAAGAAATTTCTACAATAAAATTTAAGGATGATACATTATTGTTAGAAAAAGAGTTTAATAAAATTTATAAAAAATATAAAGATAAGTATTCCAAAGAAGAATTAAAATATCAATTGACAAATAAACTTTATCAAAAGGGATTTGATAAAGAAAAAATAAATAAATTAATACATCGTATATAAAAACAAAAAAAAGAAGTTTCAGATTTAACTTCTTTTTTTGTTATTTAGATTCTTCTTCAGTTTTTTCTGTTAAAGTATTTTGTACATAATTAGCGTATTGCTTTTGGATTTCATCATCAGTGATTTTTAGTCCGTATTTATTACGATAATATTGTAAAGCTTTTCCAGAAATAGTACTATCTTCATTCAATAATTCTTTTGATAAAGTCGTGATTATGTCATCTTTAACATCTTTCAATTCGGCTTTTTCTTTTTGGTTAACGCGATATATTACATGATAACCTAATTCCGTAGTAATTATCTTTGTTGAGAATTTGCCGTTTTTAAGATTTAAAGCTGCATCTACTAACTCATCGTATGCAGAACTTAATGTACCATAATTAATATAGCCTAAGTCTCCACCATCTTTTTTTGTATCATCATCTTGAGAATATTTTTTAGCTAATTCTTCAAATTTCTTTTCTGGATCATCAGCTTTTTTTAACTCAGCAATAATATCTTCAATTTGCTTTTTTGCTTTGTTTTCGGCTTTAGTAACCTCTTCATCAGTTAATTCATCAGTAACTTCTGGAGTGATTAATATGTGTTTAACCTTAACATCTCCATAAACATTATCTTTATAATATTTTTCGATTTCTTTATCTTTTATTAAAGTTTTTGCATATTCTTCAACAGCCAAATTTTCTAAATTAGAAATATAAACAGTTTCTTCAAAAGCCTCAATTGTAGGATATCCATATTGTTGAACCATTTGTAAAAGTTCATTTTCACCACCAAATTGATTTTTATAAGCTTCGATTGTAGAACTTGCTTTTTCTTTTGCACTTTCGATTTCTTTAGGGAATTCACTTTCCAAAACATATTTATCAATCATTGGAATAATAGTTTGTAAAGCATATGAATCTTTCATTTTTTCATAAACTTCATCAACACTAATCTTTTTTTCACCATCAAAAGTTATTAAAGCATCCTTTCCATCTTTTGTTTTAGGGATTTCTCCACAACCAGTTAATAATAAACCAGCACTAATTAATAAAAATAATTTTTTCTTCATTCTTTAACCTCCATGATATTTATTATAACAATTCTAATATTTAAATTCAAGGAATAACACTCACACATTAAAAAATTAACCATAAAATACTATGAAAAGACATTTAAAGGAGGAGTGTAATATGAACTGTGGTTCAAATTGTGGGGCTGGTTTAGGTCCAGCTATGATCTTAGTGTTATTTATCTTACTTATAATCATATTAGGCGTAATAATCTAATTAAAACTATTTAGAGGAGGTGTCCCATGGGATGTTGCAAAAAAACTGATGATTGTCATGAAAAAAATAATATATTTAATAATGCTTTTATAATTTTAGTATTATATATTTTATTAGCAATAATAATTGGAGGAATTATTTTTTATTAAATAAAAGAGAAATAAATTTCTCTTTTTGCGTGTTGAAATATTGTCTAAATTAATAAATGATGTTACAATATTATAGAACTAATAGAGGTGAATTTATGAGTGAAGAAACCAGTATGTTTAATGTTCAAGAACTAAAAGACGAATTAATAAAGCAGATTTTAAGAGAAGTTTGTGAGGCCTTAGAAGAACGTGGATATAATCCAATGAATCAAATCTCTGGTTATTTAATTAGTGGAGATCCTGGTTATATATCTAGTTATAAAAACGCTCGAAATAAAATTGTTAGCTTAGATCGTAGTGAAATTGTAAAATTGATTTTAGAAAGTTTTATGAATAAACAATGAGATATTTAGGTTTGGATTTAGGAACTAAAACTTTAGGAATTGCTATAAGCGATAAGACTAATTTTTTAGCTAGCCCACTAACAACTTTAAGATTTGAAGAAAATAACTATGAAGAAGTTATTCCGAAGCTTTTAGAAATAATAAAAGAATATCAAATCACTGAATTGGCTTTAGGGCTTCCTAAAAATATGGATAGTTCTTATGGCTTTGCATCAGATAGAAGCAAATATTTTAGAGATTTATTAAAAGAACATACAGATATACCAGTCACATTTATAGATGAAAGATTGTCTTCGGTAGAAGCTCATAATATTTTGATTAATTTGGGAAAAAATAATCAAAAAAGAAAAAAAGTGGTTGATGAAATAGCTGCAACCATCATATTAGAAAATTTTTTGAAGAAAAGAGGAAATTAAAAATGGATTCAAATATAAAAGAAAATGAACTAATTTTGAAAGATGAAAATGGTAAAGAAATGAAATATGAAATAATTGCAACAGTTTCATCCAAAGAAAATAATAAACATTATGTTGTTTTTACAGATAATTCTTTAGATAGTGATGGATGTATTATTACATATGCCAGTATTTATGACCCAACAGGAAATGATAAAAAATTATATCCAATTGAGACTGATGAAGAATGGGATTTTATAGAGAAATTATTATCAAATTTAGATAGCAAAGAAAATGAAGGATAAGAAGGGTGTAGTTGTGATAAAAAATAAAAAAAGAACAATAATTATTATATCTATAGTAATTGTTGTGATTGCAATTTTAATTTTTTTGTATTGCTTTGGCTTAACTGCAATAAGTAAAAAAAGTGAAAAAGTTAAATTTAAAGTATCAGCAGGAGAATCTAAGATTAAAGTTATTCAAAATTTAAAAACGGCGGATTTAATACGTAGTGAAATTCCATTATTTATATATGTGTTTTTTAATAGTGATTTAAATTTACAAGCTGGAGAATATATGCTTAATCGTAATATGAGTGCAATAGATATAATTACTACTATTTCTAATGGTGATATTATTGACGAACGAAAAGTTATATCTATGACATTTATCGAAGGAAAAAGATTAAAATCATATGTCAAATTAATAAGTGAAAACACTAATTTTACTGAAAGTGAAATTATTAATAAAATAAATGATCGAGAATTTTTAAATTCATTAATTGATAAGTATTGGTTTATTACTGAAGATATTTTAAATGATAATTTATATTATCCTTTGGAAGGCTATTTATTTCCTTCAACATATGAGTTTTATGAAAATTCTACAATTGAGACAATTATTTACCGTATGTTAGATGAAATGGGCAAAAAATTAGAACCATATAAAGATAAAATGATTGAAAAAAATTTAACAGTTCATGAGGTTTTAGCTATGGCTTCAATTATTGAAAAAGAAGCCCTTTCTAGCGAAGATAGAAAAACTGTTAGTCAAGTAATTTATAAAAGAATAGGACTAAATATGGCTTTAGGAATGGACGTTACAACCTATTATGCAGTTCAAAAGGAATTGACTGAACCATTAACAAAAGTTGACTTAAATACAAATAATCCGTATAATACTAGGAACAGCTCTGTTATAGGATTGCCTGTCGGAGCTATATGTAGCCCATCATTAGATAGTATTGATGCAGTATTTAATCCAAGTAATACAGATTATATATATTTCTATGCGGATATAGTTACTGGCAAAGTTTATTTTGCTAATACATATGATGAGTTTATTAACTATAAACAAGAGTTAGGCGGTTAAAATGAAAGAATTAATTATAGAAATGGAAGAATATGCTAATGAGCATAATGTTCCAATAATAGAAAAAAAATCAATTGCATTTATTATGAAATATATCAAAAGTCATAATATTAAAAATGTTTTAGAAATAGGAAGTGCAATTGGTTATTCAGCAATACTTATGGCAAGTGCTTCCGAAGATGTTTTTGTAACAACTATCGAAAGAGATGAAACCAGATATATGGAATGCCTTAAAAACGTTAAAAAGTGCAAGCTTGATAAAATAATTAATGTTGTTTTTCAAGATGCTTTAGAAGTCAATATGGGTGATGTAAAATATGACATGATTTTTATTGATGCTGCTAAAGGACAATATACTAAATTTTTTGAAAAGTTTAAATATTTTTTAAATGATGGTGGAGTTATTATTACAGATAATTTGAAATTTCATGGACACGTAGGTAACTCAGCTAATATTGAAAGTAAAAATCTAAAATCATTAGTTCAAAAAATAGAAGGGTATATAGATTTCCTTAAAAACAACGAAGAGTTTGATACAGAGTTTTTTGATATTGGTGATGGATTATCTGTCAGTGTAAAGAAAAATGCAAAATAGTATATTTTTGATAGATAACAGAGAATATTTAAAAAAAGCTAAGGAAGTAGGGATAAATACTTTCCTTTTTCCGTTTAAGGGTTATTCCTTAGGATTTAATGATTTTTTTGAACTAGATGAAATAAAAGAAGATAATAGTTATCTTTATATTAATAAAAATTTAGATTGCAATGATATAGATAAGATAAAAGAAGAGTTTAAAAATTTAAAAAGTAATATTAAAGGAGTTTTTTTTGAGGATTTAGGATTAATTCCAATTCTAGAAAAAACGAATTTAGAAAAAATTATTTTTGCTCATCATTTACTTACTAACTATGATAGTATTAATGAATATTTAAAATATGTTGATTCAGTAGTAATATCTACGGATATTACGGAAGAAGAAATGTTAAAAATATTGGATAAATCAAATAAAAAGTTGGGAATATTTTCTTTTGGGATGATTCCGTTAATGTATTCAAGAAGAACATTACTTTCGAATTATAATAAAGTTTATGAAAGAAAAAACAAGAACAAAGAATTAGCATTAGAGCCAATTACTAAAGAAAAGTTTTTATTTGTTGAAAATGATTGTGGTACAGTCGTTTATTTGAATAAGTTTTATACAAATAGAAATATGAAACATAATAATATAAAATTTAATTTAATAAATACATATGGTTTAAATGAAGATGATTTTGCTGAATTATTAAAATCTTATCAAGATGATAGCGCTCCAAAGTTTAGAAATGTTAATCTGACTGATGGATTTTTACATAAAAAAACAATTTTTAAGTTACCACCAAAGGAGGTAATTTAAGATGCGTAAGATTGAATTATTATCTCCGGCAGGTGACTTAGAAAAATTAAAATTCGCTTTAATGTATGGGGCTGATGCAGTATATATTGGCGGACAAGATTTTAGTTTACGGGCAAACGCTCATAACTTTTCTTTAGAAGATATGCAAAAAGCTGTAGAATTTGCTCATAACATAAATAAAAAGATTTATGTTACTGTAAATATAATTTTTCACAATGAAGATTTAAGTGGATTAAAAGAGTATTTAATTAAATTAAATGAAATAGGAATCGACGCTGTTATAGCTTCAGATATTGTGGTTATAAATCTGATAAACGAATTAAAATTAAATTATGAGATTCATGTTTCTACGCAGGCTAGTGTTTTAAATTACGAAGCTGTTAATTTTTGGAAAAGAATGAACGTTAAAAGAGTTGTTTTAGCTCGTGAATCAAGTAAGGATAATATTGAAAGAATAAAGAATGAGACTGGAATTGATATAGAATGTTTTATTCATGGAGCAATGTGTACAAGTATTAGTGGTAAATGTGTTTTATCTAATTATACAACTAATCGTGATTCTAATAGAGGTGGATGTGCGCAAATTTGCCGATGGACATTTAAATTAGAAGATTATGATAAACCATTTACAATTATGCCAAAAGATTTAAATATGGTTACTAATATCAAAGAAATGATTCAAATTGGAGTAAATTCATTTAAGATTGAAGGAAGAATGAGATCTATTTATTATATTGCTACAGTTGTTTTAATGTATCGTAAGATTATTGATAAGATTTTAGATAATACTATCACTGAAGGTTTTATGGATTATGCTCTAAATATCTTAAATAGATGTGCTAATCGTGATTCAGCGCCACAATTTTTTAATAGTATTCCTAGTGAAAAAGAACAATATTTTTTGGATCGTGATGAAGCCTCAAATCAAGATTTCTTAGGGCTAGTTTTAGAATATGACGAAAAGAATAAAATGGCTAAAATTGAGCAAAGGAATTACTTTAAAATTGGTGATATTGTAGAATTTTTTGGCCCAAATACAGAAACTTTTACGACTGAAATACATAATATATATAACGATGCAAAAGAAGAATTAGAAGTTGCAAGGCATCCTAAAATGATTTGTTATATTAATTGTCCATTAAAAGTTAAACCATATGATATGATACGAATAAAGGTATTTGACAAAAATATGTTTTTATAGTAATATGGTACAGGTTTTATCTAGAAGGTGAGATTATGAAAAAAGAAGAAAAATTTGTGTTAACTGCTCAAGGTTATCTTGAGTTAGAAGAAGAATTAAATAATTTAAAAACAGTAAAAAGACCAGAAGTTATTAAAGCTTTAAAAGAAGCAAGAGCTATGGGTGATTTATCTGAAAATGCTGATTATGATGCTGCAAGAAATGACCAAGCTCAACTTGAAGCACGTATTAAAGAATTAGAATATAAATTAGAACATAGTGAAATTGCAGATTCAGCTAAAGGCTCTGATACAATAAATATTGGTTCTACAATTGTTGTTAAATATGATGATGGAGAAGAAGATGAATATGTTATTGTTGGTTCAGTAGAAGCCGATCCATTCAATAATAGAATTTCTGTAGAATCTCCAATTGGTAAAGCAGTATTAGGCCATAAACAAAACGAAATGGTTGATGTTGAAAGTCCTAATGGTTCTTATCAAGTAGAAATTGTTAAAGTTAGCTAGGCATTAAATAAATGTTTATGTAAAGTAAATACGTTCTTGATGAAAGAACTTTTTATTTTATTTAAAATTAACTATAATAAAATTATAGAAAGTTGGGTTAATATGAAAAATATAGAAAAGTATATAATGTGGGTTTTGATATTTATTGCGATTGGAGCAATAGGAGCAGCAGTTTATTTTGGGATTAGTGCTGACAAAGATAGTTCTAAAAAGGAAGAAAATAAACAAGAAGTTTTAGATGATGAATCAAAGGGAAATGATGGCGAAACTAATGAACAAACACCGGGTGAAGACAACGAAAAAGAAAATATTGATTCAGAAGATAACCAACAGAACTCAGTGGTTTATTATAAATATGATAATTTTACTGTGCCTGAAGCAGAATTAATAAGAGATTGGAATTATGATTATGACAATTGGCATAAAGTATATAAAACAAAAACTGGAACAATAATTGCGGGTTCTGAATTATTAGATAAAACTGTTGTATTAGAAGATGTAAAAAAACATTTTGAGGTTTATGCTAATCAAAGTGATATTTGTTTTGGAAATAGTTGGTTATTGTTCACACAAAACAATGGGGATTTAAAAGCTATGTCTATAGATTCTTTAGGGTGTGGTAATGAAGTTAAAGTAAAAGATCTAAGCTTTATAGTGAAAGAGAATAACTTAGAGAATATTATTGAAATTTATGATGTTGAAAATAAGGATGTTGGCCCAACAGAACCTTATTATTATAGTGTTTTCGTAAAAGACGAAAATGGTAAAACTGTTGATATAACAGATGAACTATATTAAGCTCTGTAAAGAGCTTTTAAATTTTTATTAAATTAGCACTTTGTGGTTGACAAGTGCTAACTAATTGCATATAATTAAATTAGCACTAAGGAAATAGATGTGCTAAGTGAGGCGAAGGCTTTGGAAACAAGACAAAAAGAATTGTTAAAAGAAATTGTAGAAAATTATATTAAAACAGTTAAACCTGTTGGAAGTAAGTCATTATGTAAGAGATTTAAATGTTCTAGTGCAACAATTAGAAATGAGATGGCCGTCTTAGAGGAAATGGGATATATTGAAAAAAATCATATTTCTTCTGGAAGAATTCCTTCAGAAAAAGGTTATAAATATTATACAGAAAACTTAATGAAACCAAAAGAGTTAACTGGTGAAGATGTGTTAAAACTACAAACGATATTTAGCAATAAACAGTTGGAATTAAATGATGCGATAAGTAAGTGTATGGAAATTATTAGTGACTTAACTAATTATACGAGTGTAGTGCTTGGTAAAAACAGTAAAGAAAATACGTTAAAGCAAGTGAGTATAATTCCTTTGGACAACAATAAAGTTGTTGCCCTTGTTTGTACAGATAAAGGAATGGTAGAGAATAAACAATTTGTATTACCTCCAAACACTGAGGTCAAAGAAGTCGTTAAGACTTGTGAAATCATTAATAAAATGCTTGTAGGAACACCAATTAATGAAATTGGTCAAAGGTTAGAGTTTGAGATTAAGCCAATTATTTCAAGACAAATTAGTCAATACGAAGCAATATATAATATCTTTTATGATTCGTTTAGAAATTTTATGGAAAATACTTCTAACATTCATGTTAGTGGAAAAGCCAAGCTTCTTGAACAACCAGAATATAATAATGCTAATGACATGAAAAGAATAATTAGCAAATTAGAAAACGAAGATATTATTAGAAAGATTGAACAATCTGATGGTAACGATGATATAAGAATTTACATTGGAGACGAAAATGATTTTGATTCTAATGTAACGGTTATAAAAAGTCGTTATCATAAGAATGGGGAAGAAGGAACAATTGCGATAATTGGTCCTAAGAGAATGGAATATGATAGAGTCGTAGGATTAATGAAATACATTAATGATTATATTTCAGATATAGAAAAGGAAGATGATGATGAATTCTAATGAAGAAGTAAAAGAGTTCAAAGAGCTAACGGAAGAACAAATAAAAGAAGAGCAAAAAAAAGAACACAAAAAAGACAAAAAAGAAAAATGTAAAAAAAATGAAGAAGTTGAAAAATTAAAAAAAGAAAAAGCAGAGTTAAATGACAAACTCTTAAGAGTATCCGCAGAAATGCAAAATATGAAACGGAGATATGACGAAGAGATAAGTCGTATATATAAATATGATGGGGAAGAATTAATAAAAAAACTTCTACCGGTTATTGATAATTTTGAAAGAGCAATTCTGATGGATGATCTTAATCTTGAAGATGAGGTTTCAAAATTCTTGAGTGGATTTAAAATGATTTATGGAAATTTAAGAGATATCTTAAAAAGCAAAGGCATCGAAGAAATTGATTGTTTAAATAAACCATTTGATCCAGCAAAAATGGATGCTATTTTAACTGAAAAAGTTGAAGGTATAGAATCAAACGTAGTAATTGATGTATTACAAAAAGGATACATCTATAATGATAAAGTTATAAGACCTGCCATGGTTAAGGTTAGCGAATAATGGACGAGAAAAAGATAGTTGATTTGAACTCTTTAAAGATATTAGAAGATGATTCAAAAATTATATCGGTAGATAAATTAATTGCTAAAACTGTTTTGGCTTTAAATAAAGCAGGTTATAAAACTTTAGCTAGTTGTAGTGGTCATTATTGTTATCCCAAAATGACTTTACAATACAATGTTGATCTTGAATTTTTAGAAGAAGTACAAAACGATCCGTTAGCCTTTGCAGCTGAGATAAGAGATGATAACTTTGATTGTTGGAGTGCAGATAGAATAACAACAATCTATATTATGTTTGATAAAAAATATAATTTCCCAAATTTACCTGAGGGGTTTAATCAGAAAGAGAATGGGACACTAAGACATATTATTGAGTTTTTCGATAATAATTCAAAAAGAAAATCTAGTGAGGATATTACCAAAGAAATTGAAAAATATAATAAAATACTCGAGATTTGGGCAAGTAAGTTGCCGGTAAGAAAGGATGATAAATAATGAGTAAAATTATAGGTATTGACTTAGGTACAACAAATAGTTGTGTATCAGTATTAGAAGGTGGGGAGCCAAAGGTTATCCCAAATGCAGAAGGAAATAGAACAACTCCTTCAGTAGTTGCTTTTAAAGGCGACGAAGAAATGGTTGGTGAAACTGCTAAACGTCAAGCGGTAACAAATGTTAAAGGAACAGTATCTTCAGTAAAAAGAAAAATGGGTACTAAAGAAAAAGTTGAAGCAAATGGAAGAAAATATACTCCAGAAGAAATTAGTGCAAAAATTTTATCTAAACTAAAAAAAGATGCTGAAAATTATTTAGGAGAAAAAGTAACTAAAGCGGTTATTACAGTTCCAGCATATTTTAATGATGCTGAACGTCAAGCAACAAAAAATGCTGGTAAAATTGCTGGCTTAGAAGTAGAAAGAATCATTAATGAACCTACTGCAGCAGCTTTGGCTTATGGACTTGATAAACAAGATAAATTACAAACAATTTTAGTATATGATTTAGGTGGAGGTACATTCGATGTTTCTATACTTGAATTAGGTGATGGTGTATTTGAAGTTAAATCTACAAGTGGAAATAATAAATTAGGTGGAGATGACTTTGATGAAAGAATTCAAGAATATTTAATTGATGAATTTAAAAAGGAACATGGAATTGATTTATCTAAAGATAAAATGGCTATGCAACGTTTAAAAGATGCTTCAGAGAAAGCTAAAAAAGATTTATCAGGTATGACAAATGCTCAAATTAGTTTACCGTTTATTTCTCAAACTGATGAAGGACCAGTTCATTTAGAAACAACATTATCTAAAGCTAAATTTGAAGATTTATGTCGTGATTTATTTGATTCTACGTTAGAACCAGTAAGAAAAGCATTAAAAGACGCTAAATTAAAAGCTACTGATATTGATCAAGTAATTTTAGTTGGTGGATCTACTCGTATTCCATATATTCAAGAATTAGTTAAAAAAGAATTAGGAAAAGAACCAAATAAGAGCGTTAACCCTGATGAAGTAGTTGCTATGGGTGCTGCTATTCAAGGTGGAGTTTTAACAGGTGAAGTTGAAGATTTAGTTTTATTAGATGTAACACCATTATCTCTAGGATTAGAAACTTTAGGAAATGTTATGACAGTTTTAATTCCAAGAAACACAACAATTCCAACAAGTAAATCACAAGTATTTAGTACTGCCGTAGATAATCAACCAGCTGTTGATATTCATGTATTACAAGGTGAAAGACCAATGGCCGCAGATAATAAAACATTAGGAAACTTCCAACTTACAAATATCCCTCCAGCTCCAAGAGGAATTCCTCAAATTGAAGTTAAATTTGATATCGATGCAAATGGTATAGTTAATGTAACTGCTAAAGATTTAGGAACTAATAAAGAACAATCAATCACAATTACATCTTCAACTAATTTAACTGATGAAGAAATTGATAAAATGATGAAGGAAGCTGAAGCTAACAAAGAAGCTGATGAAAAACGTAAAGCAGAAGCAGATGTTAGAAATGAAGCTGATTCAATGATATTTGCTACTGAGAAAGCTATCAAAGATCTTGGAGATAAAGTTGATGAAAAAGATAAAAAAGATGCTGAAGAAAAAATTGAAGAACTAAAAGAAGCATTAAAATCAGAAGATTTTGATACTGAAGATGTTAAAAAGAAAACTGAAAGCTTAAATGAAGTTGCTATGAAACTTGCTACAAAAGTTTATGAAGAAGCAGCTAAAGCAGGACAAGCAGAAACTGCAGATGTAGAAGAAGCTGAAGTTGAAGATAAAAAAGATAAAAAGAAAAAAGATAAGAAATCTAAAAAAGATGATGTTGAAGAAGCATCTTACGAAGAAAAATAATATAATATCATTCAAATTAAAAGTTCTAGGAAACTAGAACTTTTGGTTGATATATGGAGGAATTATGCAAAAATATAATAATAGAAATGAAGTTCCTGAAGAATTTAAATGGGATTTGACATCTTTCTTTAAAAGCGAGAAAGAATTTAATGATACATATGAAAAAACAACTAAGCTAGCGAAAGAACTAAAAAAATATAATGGATGTACTAAGGATGCTAATAAAGTTTATGAATTTTTATGTAAAGAAACTGAAGTAACAGCATTATGGGAAGATTTGTATGTATATTCATATTTAATAAATGATCAAGAATTAGGAAATCCTTCAAGTATGGCTAGAAAAAAGAAAGCTGAACAACTTAATACTTTGATTTGCACAAATATTAGTTTTTTTGCTCCTGAATTATTAAAATTATCTAAAGAAGAATATAATCAATTATATGATAAATGTCCAAAGTTAAAGGAATACAAAGCTGATTTAGACAAAATATATCGTGAAAAAGAACATGTGTTATCTGAAAAGGAAGAAATTATAATCAATGAATTGACAGATGCGATGAATAATTATGATGATATATCATCAAATCTATTAAATAGTCAGCATGATTACGGAAAAGTAAAAGTTGATGATGAAATTGTTACTATAGCGAATAATAACTATAGAGCACTTATGAGAAATAAAGATGAGCAAGTTAGGAAAAAAGTTTATACATCATTTAATAAAAAAATAGAACAGTATTCTGAAACTAATGCTTCTTTATTAAATGGGTATGTATCAATGAATGAAACTATAGCTAAATTAAGAAATCATAAAGATTCATGGGAAATGAAATTGTTTAGTCTTAATTTAAATGATAAAGTATTTAAAACTTTACTAGAAACTACCGAAGAAAATCTATCTTCTTTACAGAAATATTACCGATTAAAAAGTAAAGTCTTAGGAATTGATAAACTAAGAACATATGATATTTTAATGGAATTAGTTAAAAATAATAAGGAGTATAGTATTCCAGAAGCTCAAGAATTAATCAGAAAAGCTCTTAAACCTTTAGGAAAAGAATATTTAGAAAAATACGATAAAATAATTAAAAATAGATATATTGATTATTGTCAATATAAAGGAAAATGTAGTGGAGGATATTCATACGCTACAATGAAACAAGATTCAAGGATTATGATGAATTATACTTATAATTTGGACTCTGTATCTACTATTGCTCATGAATCTGGTCATAATGTTCATCATCAGTTTGTAAATGAATATAACCCAATCCAGTATAGAAGTGTTTCTTCAATTGTCAGTGAAGTTATGTCTTTAACTAATGAAATACTTTTATCAGATTATCTTGCTAATCATGGCGAAACAAAAGAAGAAAAATTAGCTGGTATTTCTAATATTCTTGGTGTAATTACTTCAAATTTATTTGGAGCAGTAAGAGAAGCTAAAATAGAACAAGATATGTATAAAGAAGTATCTAAGGGTGGAGTAATTACCAAAGAACTAATGGATAAATTAACCAAAAAATCTCTTAAGAAATATTATGGAGATAGTGTTAAATTAGACAAATATAGTAAAAATTCATGGGTTACAAGAAGTCATTATTATATGCATTTCTATTTATATAGTTATGCTATTTGCGTTAGTGTAGCTACTGATGTTGCCTCAAAAATTATTAATGGAGATGCTAAAACATTAGAAAAGTATTATGATTTTATGAAGGTCGGATATGATAAATGGCCAAGTGAAGCTTTTTCAGTTTTAGGTATAAATTTAGAAGAAAAAATTGTTTATGAAAATGCAATTAAATATTTTGACTCATTAATAGATAAATATTATGAAATTTATAATCAAGAAGTAGGTGAGTAATTATGGATAAAAAAGATTATTATGAGATATTAGGAGTTTCTAAAAATGCAACTGATGAAGAAATTAAAAGAGCTTTTAGAAAACTAGCAAAACAATATCATCCAGATGTAAATAAAGAACCTGGTGCAGAAGAGAAATTTAAAGAAATAGGCGAAGCTTATGCAATTCTTTCAGATCCTCAAAAGAGAGCTCAATATGATCAATATGGTCATCAAGCATTTACTAATGGCGCAGGGGGAGCAGGATTCTCTGGCTTTAATGTAAATGACATTGATTTAGGAAGTATTTTTGATGATTTGTTTGGTGGATTTGGCTTTGGCTCTTCATCAGGACGTAATACAAATAGACCACGTAAAGGTGAAGATAGTTTAATTAAAATTAAATTAGACTTTGAAGAAGCTGTATTTGGATGTAAAAAAAGTGTTGTTTTAGAATTAAATGAAGAGTGTGAAAAATGTTCTGGTAAAGGTGGATTCCATGAACAAACTTGCTCAACTTGTGGTGGAAGAGGAAGAGTTATATCTCAACAAAACTCTTTGTTTGGGATGTTTCAAACTCAAACTACATGTCCTGATTGTAATGGTATGGGTAAAAGTTTTAAAGAAATATGTAACGAATGTCGGGGAAAAGGCCATATAAAAAGTAAAAAAGAAATTGTTATCACTGTCCCAGAAGGTGTTGATGATGGCATGCAACAAAGAATATCTGGTAAAGGATCAGCAGGATATAATGGTGGACCTAATGGAGACATTTACATTGAATATAGCGTTAGTGACCATGCTATATTTGAAAGAGATGAAGAAGATATTTATTTAGAAGTTCCACTTACAATTACTGAGGCAGTATTAGGTTGTAAAAAAGTTATTCCAACATTAGAAGGAAAAGTTAAACTTGAGGTAAAAGCTGGAACTCAAAATTTAGATAAAGTTAAATTAAAAGGAAAAGGAATAAAAAGAGTTAATTCATATAGTAAAGGTGATATGTATGTTGTCTTTAATGTAATAATTCCGACAAAATTAAATCGTAAACAAAAAGAATTATTTACGGATTTAGATAAAACTGATTTAGATGATGAAACAGAATTTAAAAAGTTTAAAAAATATATTAAATAATAAATACCGAATAATTGACATAGAATATTTATAATAGTATACTTAAATCAAGTTAGGATTGATAATATGAGTAAAAAATATAAAAATTCTTTATCGATTATCGGTTTTTTTATTATATGTTGTTTTGGGTTATTAGTAGCCTATAATTATAGAGAAAAAAATAATGATGATGCATTTCATGTCGTAGGAAGTGAAAATTTATCAATAAATTTTTTTGGAGACAAAAAGATTTCCGTTAGAGATTCTGAAGTTGAATTAAAGTTTTCAATTTCAAATAATACTGATAAAGATATATTTTATACAATAAATGCTGAAGATATTAAAAATTTTAATGACAAAGTTAGTGTGTCTTTAATAAATGAAAATAATAATTTTGTGATTGAAAAAACAAGCAAATCAGAAAAAGTATTGCTAGATAACAATCAACTTACTGCCTATGAAACTGAAAACTTCACTTTAAAAGTTACGAATAAATCTGATGATAATTTTAGTTTTGATATAATGGTAAATGAAGTAGCTAATAATGAAGATACTTTTGCCAAAAGTATTTTAAAAAATAATGAATTAACTAATCCTAAGACTATAATTGGTACAAATGTAGCTATATTAAATGAAGGATTAATAAGTGATATAGATGAAAATGGACCTACTTATTATTTTAGGGGTAATATAACTAATAATTATGTTTCTTTTGCTAACATGACATGGAGAATAGTTAGGATAAATGGGGATGGAACGGTACGATTGGTTTTAAATAATAACTTGGATAGCGTTCATAATTATACTGCTAATATCGAGAATTATTCATTTAATAATTCCGATTTGAAATTATTTTTAGATGAATGGTACTCAATATTTTTAGAAGAATACGACAATTTTATTGCATTAGGTAAATATTGTAATGATAATAATTTAAGTGAAAAAAGTGGATATTATAATGCATATACTAGAATTGTAACTAATAATATCCCAACATTTAGTTGTTTGGGTGATAGAGTTAGTGGTTCCGTAGGATTATTGACAGTAGATGAATTAGTTTACGCAGGGGCAAGTATTAAAGATAATAATAGTGATTTTTACTTATATAATAAAGATTCTGGATCTTTTTGGACTATGTCTGGAGCGAAGAATAATAATAGTAATTACTATCCTTTCGTTTTAAATGAAAATGGAAAAATAATATATGATAATGTAGCTACTTTAAATAGAGGTGTAAGGCCTGTAATTAATATTAAAGCTAATGTTTCATCAACTGGTAATGGTACAGTCGAAAATCCTTATATAATTAATATTAAAAATTAAATAAAAAATTTCAATTCATTTAATAATTGAAATTTTTTTTGTTTAATAATTAAATTCTAAATATACAGATTTATCGAAATTATGCTCTTCAATATTTATGTTTCCAGAATCAGCTTCTTTTAATTCATCATTGTTTACTAAGAAATATTTATGATATAAATAATCTTTGCCATCTTTACTAACAGGATCATCCCAAGTTAAATCTATATGTAACCATTCGCCGTTATATTTTATTGCATTCCAGACATGACCAGTTGATTCATAACTTATCTCTTCTGGAGTAGTGGCAATTTTATAATTATCATAGCCAAGATGTGTTAAGAATATTGCTAAAGCATCAGTATAACCATTACATGTAGCTATGCCATTTAAAAGAGGCCCTGTAGCTTTGAAAGAATCATATTTGCTATTTCCATATTCATTTCTTTCAACATCATATTTTGTATTATTGGCTATAAAATCATGTATTGCTTTTATTTTTTCGTATTCATCCATATCATTTGTGATTTCATTTTTAATTATTTCATTAACTTTTTCTTCTAATAAATATATTTCTTCCTCAGTATATAGATATGAAACCATTATAGTAATTTCTCCGGATTCTGCAATAGTTGTTTTTATATTAGTAAAACTATTATATGGATGGACAAAATTATTTAAATGGGTTAAAAGTAATTCATCGTTGCTAATTTCTTCAATATCTTTTAAACACTTAGAATATTCGCTAGGACAATAAAAAGTATATTTATCTACTTTACTATTAATTACGGAAAATAAAACACCTATTAATTCTTTTTTACTTAGCGGAATATTATCTTTAGGAATAGAGAAGAACCCATAATTAAGTTCTTTAGAGTAATCATTTTTAATCAGATTTTGCGTTTCAAAATTTTGACTTATTATATTTGCTAGAAAATCACTTGTTTTATTACAAAAAAGACATGTTATAAAAATAATTAAGCAACATATAATAATTAGTCCTTTATTGTTATTCATATACTGTCACCAACTATATAATAACATTAAAAAATGAAGTAAACAATTATTACTTCATATTTTTAACTTTTAAACTTAATCTTGCTTTTTGACGATCAGCAGTATTATTCTTCATTAATCCTTTTGAAACAGCTTTATCTACACATTTTTGAATATCTTTAAACATTTCATTAGCAGCTTCTTTATCGCCAGCTGAGATAGCTTTTTCACAATTCTTAACTAAATTTTTAATTCTAGCTTTAATTTCATGATTATTCTCAGTTTTTTTAGCTATTACTTTTACAGCCTTTTTTGAGCTTTTAATATTTGGCATATTTTTCTCCTTCCTGTAAATTCATTAATAATTCTATCAAAAATATATATTTTTTGCAATAATAAATGTTATTTTTATCATAATAATATTGGTGAATAAATAATGGATTTAAATTTTTATATTGAAAGTGCGGTTTTAGATAAAGAAAGCATGAAACTAAAAAGTAAAAAAAGAGCCGAAGAAATTCAAGTTTATAGTTATGATCAAAAAAATGAAAAAGATTTTAGAGTAATATTTTTTAATAATATAACTAATAATCTATTTAAAGAATTAGTTAAATCATTAAATATTTTTTTAGAAAAATATAATGTAAATAAAACACTAGTTATAGGATTAGGCAACTCTTTAGTTTTAGCAGATTCCTTAGGACCTAAGACAACTAGTAAAATTATTGCGACAAATCAATATAATGATTTTTTAACTGTTCCTAAAATAGCATTATTTAATCCAGAAGTTGTTGAAAGAACAGGAATTATGTCCTATGATCTTATAAAATTAGTTGTAAATGAACTTAAACCAGAGTGTATTATTATTATTGATTCGTTATGTACAAGTAATTTAGAAAATTTAAACAAATGTATCGAAATAAACGATTCAGGTATTATTCCTGGGGCATATATCAAAGATAATAAAGAAATTAATTCAAATACATTTAACATTCCAGTTATTTCAATTGGAATTCCTTTGGTTTTTAAATATAATGGTAATTATTTAACAAGTAGTAATATTAATCAAATAATTGAAGATGTAAGTGATTTGATTTCTAAAGCAATTAATAAAATATTCATATCTTAAACTGACAAAATTTTTATTTTAAACTTTCTATAATAAAAATAGGAAGCGATTAGAATGAAAAAAAGATTTAAAACTTCAAAAAAAAGAAATTTTTATTTAAGAATTATTATGTTTTTTATTACTTTTTTATTTTCTTTATGTATTGGTTTAAAATTAATTAATTACTTTTTAGATAAAAAAATAACGGAAGATATAATAATAAGCTATCTTTTAGGAGAAAATAATTTTAATTTGCCAAAAATATTAAATATAAAAGATAAAAACTTTTTTTTAAGTTATTCATTAAATATTAATAATAATGAAAAAGAAATAGCTGGTGAAGATTTAGAAGATTTAACCACAGGAGAATATTTAGAAGATCCCAAAAAAGAAGAAATATCTTTACCAATTATTTACTTATATAACACTCACCAAACAGAAGAATATCAAAAAGATTATCTAGAGCCATATAGTATTAAACCTACAGTAATGCTTACTAGTTATATGTTAAGAGAACAATTAAATGACTTAGGAATCCCGACAATAGTTGAAACAAGAGAAGTAAAAAGAATATTAAATGAAAATAATTGGAAATATGGTAGAAGCTATCAAGTAAGTCGAACTTTTTTAGAAGATGCTAAAAATAAAAATTCTACTTTAGAATTATTTATTGATATACATAGAGATTCTGGAACATATAAATCAACTACAATAGAGTGTGATGGCAAAAAATACGCGCGTGTTTTATTTGTAATAGGATTGGAACATAAAGATTATGAAAAAAATCTTAATAATGCAACAATACTAAATAATAAAATAGAGCTAAAATGTCAAAAATTATCTCGAGGGATTATGAAAAAAAGTGGTAAAGGGGTTAATGGAATATATAATCAAGATTTTAATGAAAATGTATTTCTAATTGAAATCGGAGGACAATATAATAATATAGAAGAAGTAAAGAATACAGTTGAATTATTAGCAGATGTTATTTTTGAATTTACAAAGGAGATATATGAAAACTAAAAAGAATAACTGGCTTATGGTATTTTTAAAAATTTCTATAATTTTATTTTTAATATTATATATAATGTTAGAAAATGGATATTATGAAACCAAGTTATCTAAGAAAGTAACTTTAACTGAAGAAAATATAAGAAAGTTTGAAGATGATGTTAAAAATAATAAAATTGTAGATATATCAAACTATAACGTTGAAGAAGAAAAAGATTATTCCAATAAAATGAGCCGTTTGGGTCAAAAAATAAATGACTCCTTTGGTAAAGTAATTATTAAAGGGGCGAAAGAAATAGTTGACATTTTGAAAAGTTTATTCTGGTAATTAGGGATTATTTAAGATATACTTATATTTAGAAGGTGAGTAAAATGAAGAAAGATAAAATTGATACTCAAGGATTAAATGAGGTAATTGGACTTTCTAAAAAAATATTACATGTTTTTTATTTTGTCCTTATTGCTATAGTAATTATAGGTTTTACATTTTTAATAAAGTATTTGGGAATCTTTAAATTATTTATAGGTATTCTCAAGGTTATATCTCCATTATTTATAGGTTTTATAATTGCTTGGTTATTTAATCCTTTAGTTAGTAAATTAAAAGATAAAGGTATTCCTAAAATATTAAGTGCTATAATTGTATATCTTATATTTTTGATATGCTTAATAATTTTTATTAGAGTATTTATTCCAGTACTATATTCTCAAATAAATGAATTGGTTGCTGTTGTACCAAGTATTTTAGATGAAATAGAAGTTTTCGTTAACGATGCAATTAGTCAATTTGATCTAGAAAGATTTAATTTAGTAAATGTCAAAGATAATATGATGAATTCAGTTGAAACACAATTATTAGGATTCATGAATAATTTGCCTAATATAGTTATTAATTTAGTTGTTAGTTTATTCTCTGGTATTGGTGTTTTCTTACTAGGATTAGTTGTTGGTTTATATATGTTGTTTGATTTTGAATCTATTACAAGACACTTATTGAAATTAATTCCAAAGAAAAATAAATATGAAATAGAAACATTAATTAATACTATAGGAAAAGAAGTAAGAAAGACTGTCAATGGAACTTTACTTGTAGCATCAATGGTTTTTGTTACTGATTCTATTGGATTTACTATTATAGGTTTAAAAGCTCCGGTATTATTTGGATTATTTTGTGGATTAACAGATTTAATTCCATATATTGGACCATATATTGGTGGAGCTGCCGCAGTAATTGTTGGCTTTAGCCAGGGAAGTGTTGTAGGAATTTCGGCATTAATTATCTGCGTTATTGTTCAACTTGTTGAAAGCTATATTTTACAGCCAGTTGTTATGAGTAAAGCAATGCAACTACACCCAGTGACAATAATTGTTGGTTTACTAATATTTGCATATTTCTTTGGAATAATAGGAATGGTTTTTGCAACTCCTTGCTTAGCCCTTTTAAAAGTTCTATGGAGATTTATTAAAAATAAATATGATTTATTTGATGAAAAAAAGGTTTAATTTTTATCAATAGTTTGATATAATTAACACGTTAATCAGTGATTAAAGATGTTTAATAGTGTAATTTATAGAGAGTTGATATTTGGTGAAAATCAATAATTAAATTATTAAATTGCTACTTTAGGAGATTAAATCGGCATTGCCGTTATCAATAATTAAGTAAAAATAAGGATGGTACCGCATATTTGCTCCTTTGCATATATGTGGTATTTTTTTAGAAAGGAATATGAATGAAAATATTTTTAATTGCTGGTAAAGCAGAAAGTGGAAAAGCAGAAGTTGCTAAAATGATAAAAGAATATTATATTTATCAGCAAAAAGAAGCAGTTATTACTGAGTATAGTAAATATTTAAAAGAATATGCCAAAGAAATGATAAATTGGGATGGGCTTTCTGCAAATAAGCCAAGAAAGTTTTTACAAGATTTAGGAATGTATATTAGAAACGATCTAAATATGCCTAATTTTTTTACAGAAAGAATGCTTGAAGATATAAAAGTATATGAAAGAGATTTTGAAGTCACAATTATATGTGATGTAAGATATCCAGATGAGATTAAAGCCATCAAAAATATTTATGATGATGTTACATCGATATTAGTAGTTAATCAATTTAGAGTTAGTACATTAACTGCGGAAGAACAAATTCATCCATCTGAGATAGCATTAGAAAATTATGATGAATTTGATTATACAATTATTAATAATGATTTAAGTGAAGTAAAAAGACAATTATTTCAATTTTTAGAAGGGAAGTAAAAATATGAATTTAAAAGATATATATATTAATTTTTTTATTAGTAAAGGTCATAAACAAATACCAAGTGCTCCAGTAGTTCCAGAGAATGATCCAAGTGTTTTATTTAATACTGCTGGAATGCAACCATTAATACCATACTTAATGGGACAATCTCATCCATATGGCACGAGATTATGCGATTATCAAAAATGTATTAGAACCAATGATTTAGATGTAATTGGAGATACAACTCATCATACTTTTTTTGAAATGTTAGGTAATTGGAGTTTAGGAGATTATTTTAAGCAAGAAAGTATTGAATGGAGCTTTGAATTGTTGACTAAACATCTAAATATTCCGGTTGAGAAATTAGCAGTAACTGTCTTTGCTGGTGATGATTCTATACCATTTGATAGTGAAAGTTATAATAAATGGAAAAGCTTAGGTATTAAAGAAGAAAGAATTGCTCGTACTGTTAAAGACAATTTTTGGATTGCTGGAGAAACAGGACCTTGTGGGCCAGATACAGAAATATTTTATTTTAGAAGTAATGATGATATTCCTGAAAAATTTGATCCGGAAGATGATCGTTGGGTAGAAATATGGAATAATGTATTCATGCAATATTATAAGGATAAGAATGGAATTGTTACTGATCTTCCTAAAAAAAATGTTGATACAGGTATGGGAGTTGAAAGAACAGTTGCTGTCTTAGAAGGTGTCAAAGACAATTATGAGTCAAGTATTTGGAAAGATGTAATTGAACTAATTTCTGAAATTGCAGGTATTCCTTATGAAGAAAATAAAAAAAGTATGAGAATTATTGCTGATCATTTAAGAACCGCAGTTTTTATCTCTGCGGATAGAGCAGGGATAAAACCAAGTAACACTGATCAAGGTTATATTTTAAGAAGATTAATAAGAAGAGCTATTAGACATGCAAAAAATTTAAATATTGATATTAATAGCAATTGGGAACAAAGAATTGCAAAATTAATAGTCGAAAAATATAAAGCGTATTATCAGGAAATTAATGATAATGAAGCAGTAGTATATGAAGTATTAAGTAATGAAAAAATAAAATTTAATCGTACTTTAGAAAAAGGGTTAAGAGAATTTGAAAAAGTAACTCGTAATAATGAAGATATTGATGGTTCTACCGCATTTAGATTATTCGATACATTTGGGTTTCCATTAGAGTTAACTGAAGAATTAGCTAAAGAACGTGGATTAAAGGTTGACTCTGAAGGATTTAAACAAAAGTTTAAAGAACACCAAGAAAAATCAAGAACTGCTTCAGCAGGTAAATTTAAAGGAGGGTTAGCTGGTAATGGGGAAATCGAAACAAAATATCATACCGCAACTCACTTATTAAATGCTGCATTAAAACAAGTCATAGGAGACAATGTTCATCAAAAAGGTTCTAATATTACAACAGAAAGAATGCGCTTTGATTTTAGCTGTGAAAAAAAATTAAATGATGAAGAAAAAGAACAAGTAGAAAATTTAGTAAATAAATGGATAGAAAAAGGAATTGATGTAACTTTTGAAGAAATGCCTAAAGAAGAAGCAATAAAATCTGGTGCTGAATGTATGTTTATAGAAAAATATCCTGACATAGTAACAGTTTATAGTATAGGCAACATATCTAAAGAATTATGCGGAGGTCCTCACGTAAAAAATACTAAAGAACTTGGTACCTTTAAAATAAAGAAAGAAGAGGCATCTAGTGCAGGCGTAAGAAGAATAAAAGCCGTTTTAGAATAAACTTATCAATATGAAAATAAAAAAAATGATATTAATAATAATTTCTTTTATATTAATAATAACCTTATTTTTTAAACTAGATAATATTATAGTTTCATTAGAGAATATGATTGTTAAAAAAGAAAAAAATGATTTTATTCTAGAAACTAGAAATATCATGAATATTGCTTCTAATTACTTTTTGAGAGTATTAGATCCTAAAATTGATAAAAATGATCCTGTTGTTGGAGAAGTAACTATAGTTGAATTAAAAAGTAAAAATCTTTTAACAGATGATGTATCGATAAATGGCAAAATAAGAATTTCTATACTTGGCGATGATACAAATTATACAATAATAGTTTCTAATAAAAAATATTACTATTCAGGAAATTATGATGATTTTAAATTTGAAAATATAAATAAAAAATAAGCTGACAAATGTCAGTTTTTTTGACAAAATGTAAAATATGTATTTCAAAGAAAATATTGGTTGACAT
>CAMEEZ010000003.1 GCA_945915275.1 uncultured Mycoplasma sp. | reverse complement strand
CTGGAGCAACTGGAGCAACTGGTCCAACCGGAGCAACCGGAGCCACACCAACTTTAACAATAGGTATTGTAACAACAGGAGATCCGGGTACAGAGGCATCCGCTTCGATAACTGGTAGTTCGCCAAATTTTATACTTAACTTAACAATTCCACAAGGTCCAACAGGTCCAACTGGAGTTACAGGTCCAACTGGACCGACCGGAGCAACTGGTATTCAAGGAGTTTAAGGTATTCAAGGAATTCAAGGTATCCAGGGTGTACAAGGAGTTCAAGGAGAACAAGTGGTACAAGGTGAACAAGGCCCGCAAGGTGCTACTGGTGCAGATTGTGAAGTAGCTTAATGAAAAAGACCAAAAGGTCTTTTTTATCTTGCAAAAAAATTTATAATAAACTATACTCAAAGTAAGGAGAGTGTCTTATGAAAAAAATATTAATCATAGTAACTTTATTTCTTTTAAGTTTTTCATCTATGAATGTAGATGCAAAAACTATAACTGAAAGAAAACAACAAATGGAAGAAGCGTTAGCTGATTATAAGTTTGATGTTAAATATGTAAATATGGAAGATTATTACAAACTTATAAAAGAACACAGAACTGAAGAAGTTTGGAATATTGAAGGATGGTTTTTAAGAAATATAATTCGTAGTGAATTAGAAAAAATATTAGATTTTGAAGCTAATGATGCAATAGATATGTCGTGTCATAAAAAAGGTGATGTTTACGAAGAATATGTAGAAGGTTCTGCTGATCTTGTTACTAAAATTCATGAAAATGATGAGTGCGAATTTCAAATTTATCTTGATGGTGGAAAGGAAATTATAGATAAAGTAGTTTCAGGAAAATTCACAGAAGTTGAGGGAGATGCTAATACAAAAAAAGAAGCTTATAAAATTATTGAATCAATTGTTGATGATGTATATGTAGCTGACCTTTCAATGTTAAATCATTATTTAAATTACTCATCAAATACATCAACTTTCTTTGCTGGGGATAATGCTTTAAATGAATTTGCATCATTAAAAAAAGTTGTTGAAGATAATCCTAGTTATGAATTTTTTGTTGGATATGAAGATACAAGAAGAGGAGATGCTTTTGTGTCAATGGCAGAAGGTTCAACTTATATAAGAAAAGATGGAATTATATATGGATTTACATTAAATACATATACAAGTGCTCAAATGTTCTTTGTTCCAGTTGGGACTAAATTAGAAGATTATGCTAAAACTTTAGAAGATCGTTTAAAAGAATATGTAAATGATGAGAAAATAAAAATAGAAGTTAAACCATATGTTGAAGGACAAGAAAGTTTTATAGGCTATCCAAATGCTGACGTGGGATATTTATTAAGAGATTATTTAAATATGGATATTCAAAAATATTATCAAACTATTAATAGTACTCCAGAAAAAGAGCGCGCTAAAATAACAGAGGATTATTTTCGAGAAGATTATTTTAATAAAGATATTGTCGCTATGCATACTCATTATCTTTATATAAATGATATAAAATATGAAATAGGTATTGCCGAATTAGATATCAATGAATTAGATAAAATAGCAACGATAGTTTCAAAAGACTATAAAACAGGAATAATTTTAAAAACTAAATCTGGAAATGTTCCTTTAGATGCTAAATTATTAGTTGAACAATTTGAAGTGACTAAAGATGAAGCGAGACAATTAGAAAAACTTGGATATAAAAACATTCATTCATATAATTTGAAATTATATTCAAAAATTTTAGATAAGATAATAAGTGAATTCAACAATGTTACAGACATATTGATTCCTTATAATGAAGAATGGGGAAAAAATCTTAAAGTTTTATATATGTCTGAGAATTTAAAAGATATTGAATATTTTGATGTTAAAGTTGTGGAATATAATAATCAAAAATATTTACAATTTAGTACAAAACATTTTAGTAATTATTATATAGTCGAAGATGTAAAGCAAGATGTTTCAAATCCTCCAACAGGTGATAATATTTTAAAATACTTACTTTTAATTTTATTAAGTTGTGGATTAATGTTGTCTACAAAAAAATATCAAAGATTAGAAAGATAAAAACACATATCTTTCTTTTTTTGTTGCATATATTATATTGGTGAAAAAATGAATAAAAAATTAAAAATTTATGTTTACGCTATAAGTAAAAATGAAGAAAAATTTGTGGATCGTTGGGTTGATTCAATGAATGAAGCAGATGGCATCTTTGTTTTAGACACAGGTTCTACAGATAATACAGTAGAAAGATTAAAAGAAAAAGGGGTTAATGTCGAAACTAAAATAATTAGTCCTTGGCGATTTGATGTGGCTCGAAATGAATCATTAAAACTTATACCAGAAGATGCAGATATTTGTGTTTGTACAGATTTAGATGAAGTTTTTGTTCATGGGTGGAGAGATATTCTTGAAAAGAATTGGTGCATTGATGCTACGAAAGCAAGATACACTTATAACTGGAGTTTAGATGAACAAAATAGACCTATTGTAAGTTTCTTTTATGAAAAAACTCATACCTTAAAAGATTATAAATGGACTCATCCTGTTCATGAAGTTTTAACGTTTATTGGTGAAAAAGAAAAGATATTAACTATACCAGATATTACTTTAAATCATTATCCGGATAGAAATAAATCTAGAAGCAGTTATCTTCCATTACTAGAATTATCTGTCAAAGAAGATCCTGATGATGACAGGAATATGCATTATTTAGGAAGAGAATATATGTATTATGAAAGATGGAATGAATGTATTGATACTTTAATTAAACACTTGAAATTACCTAAAGCAACTTGGAAAGATGAAAGAAGTGCATCAATGCGTTTTATTGCAAGAAGTTATACTGCTTTAAAAAGATACGATGAAGCAATTATGTGGTTAGATAAAGCAATTGAAGAAGCTCCTCATTTAAGAGACCCTTTAATAGAAAAAGCAATTTTAATGTACACTTTAGAAAATTGGGATGAGTTAGAAAAGTTAGTTTTAAAAGCACTAGAAATTCCTATCAATGGAAAAACTTATATTAATGAAGTGTTTACTTTTAACGAAACCCCATATGATCTTTTAAGTCTTGCATATTACAATAAAAAAGATAAAGAAAAAGCCTTAGAAAATATAATAAAAGCACTAGAAATAAATCCTAATGATGAGAGACTTCTAAAGAATTATGAATATATATTAAAAATGAAATAATTCTTCAAAAAATGATTTATATATAATATTTTATTGACTTGGACATTAAAATAAATTATAGTAAATGACATAAAATTGAACAATTTAAATTAGTCTGTTTAGATGAGAGAAGGATGTTAAATGAATAACATATTTGAAGAAGAAAAAAAGCACTTAGATTATACTAAAAGAGTTATTGATGAAGAAATAGAGAAAAATAAGGAAAGTGAAGAAGAACTAAAAAAAGCATCTACTAAGCTTTCCTTTGAGGATAGATTGAGAGGTACTCATTTGAATTTGAATTCGCAGCTTTTTGATGTTGGAAAAAGAGTATATAACCTTCAAAAATCTAAGAGTTGTCCTTATTTTGGAAGAATAGATTATCAGAGATTAAATGCGGATGGAATATTAACAATTTATATTGGCAAAAATTCAATAAGTCATAATAATAATCCTGTAGTTTATGATTGGAGAAGTCCGATATGTGGATTATATTATGATAGTGAACTTGGAAATGTTTCATATGAGTCACCTGAAGGTATTCAGAATGGTAATTTACTCTTAAAAAGACAAATAATAATTGAAAACGGCGAATTAATAAATGCGGTAGATACTAACTTAGTAACCAATGACGAATTATTATTTCCTTATTTAAATGCTAATTCTGACAATAAAATGAAAACAATTATTTCAACTATTCAAAAGGAACAAAATTCAATTATAAGATCAGAAGATAATGATATTATTATTCAAGGAGTTGCTGGTAGTGGAAAAACATCTGTTGCACTACATAGAATTGCTTACTTAATATATAATTTAGGAAATAAATACAAATCTAATGATTTTTTAGTTATTGGTCCCAATAATTATTTTCTAAATTATATTTCATCAGTTTTACCAGAATTAGAAACATCAACTGTAAAACAGCAAACATTATTAAATTTTATGAATGAATATTTAGAAACAGATTTAACGTTGTGTCCAGAAATATTGCCCGAAACCAAAAAGAAACGACAAATGCAAATAAATATTAGTAAATTTAAAAGTAGCTTAGAATTCCGTGATCTTTTAGACAAATTTATGTTACAATGTTGTCATGGGGATAAAATAGTGACAAATGATTTCTGCATAGATGGTAAAGTGGTATATTCTGCTGATATTATAAGAGAAAGATTATTTGGAGAGCATGGTAATCATTTGGATTTTGATAAAACTCGTAAGTATTTTAAAAGCAAATTTAAAGAGGATATAAATGAAATATATAGTGATCTAAATAGAGAATATAGACAAATTTATACCTCATTACCAAAGGGTGATCCAGTAAGGGAAGAAGCAGTAAAAAAAAGTGTTGAATTGGATATTTTAGTAAAAAAACAGGGAGAAAAATTATTAGATAAGTATTTTAAAGAAATTAATAAATCTTGCTTAGCATTATATGTTTTGTTTATATCTGAATTGGATCAAATGGAAACAAATTTAACACCAGAAGAAATACGAATGTTACAAAAAGATACATTAAAATTAATAAGAAAGAAACAAATTGCATTTGAAGATATTTCGGCATTGTTATATTTAAATTATATTATTTCTAATAAAAAAACAAATTATAATCATATAGTTATAGATGAAGCCCAAGATTATAGTTTGTTCACATATTATACAATGAAAAAAATATTTGAAAATGCTATATTTAATATTTATGGAGATATAGCTCAAGCGCTTTATCCATATAGAAGTATAAATTCTTGGGATGAGCTTAATAAAAATATTTTTGAAGATAAATGTCGTATGTTAGAATTAAGTAAAAGTTATCGTACAACAATAGAGATAACTGAAGCTTCAAATAACATATTAAAATCTATAGGAGTAAATGAATCTATACCAGTAATACGACATGGTTCTGATGTACAATATTTAGATAATCAAGATGATGAAAATATAAAAGAAAATAAAATTTGCGATTGGATTGATAGAGGTTATAAAACAATCGCTGTAATTTGTAAGGATGAATTGGAGGCACAAAGAGTAAATGAAGAATTAATCGGAAAAGGAATAAATTCAACGTATATTTCAAATAAAGATAATAGATTTGATGGAGGAGTATTTGTCTTAACTGTTGCGTCAGCTAAAGGTTTAGAATTTGATTGTACAATAATTAATGATGCTTCAAGTGATGTTTATGATGAAAATAACGCTGTTGACATGCATTTATTATATGTTGCTTCAACTAGAGCGTTACATGAACAAGTTGTTTTATACAATAAAACAATCACCAAACCATTTCAAACAGAAATCAAAAAAAATATGGTATTAAAAAAAACAAAATAATAAAATTTAAAGGCGAGAAATATGGGAAAAAATGATTTTATATTATTAAGACATAGTTATGATGATCATAGTTATATAGATGGTAAAAATGATACAAGTTTGACTTTAAACGGAATAGAAATGGCTCAAAAGGCAGCGCAAAACATTTTATATAAAATAGATAGTGACGATGTTATTATAAGGCACTCCACAAAAAAAAGAGCTTTAGAAACCGCTCAAATTATTGGGGATAATTTATTGAAACATAATATTAAATGTGAATGTATTGGTGATTATGGGTTAACTGAGTTATTTCAAGGGGATTTTAATTTTGAAGGATTAGAACATAGAGAAAGAATAGATTTCTTGCAAAGCTGTTGGGATGATTTTGAAGAATGTAGAAAGCTAGGTGATTTAAGTCATAATTTTGGTCAAAATAAAGATCGGAATATTATCATAACTCCTGGAGAGAATCATTTTGAGTGGTCTGCACGCATTGCTGGTGGTGTATTAAATATTATAAATGATTTAAGTAATTCGTATCAGTCGATTAATATTACCCATCGCGGTGCGATTTTAGAAATTCAAAAAATAATTGAAATGGTAAATGGAATGATAACATTTGATCAGATAGAACAATATAAAACAATATGGATGGATTATTGCAAAGATTATTCTTTACATATTGATGATTTAGAAATAGCAAGAATTTTAACAAAGAAATATATTGATAAAAGGAGTAAAAATGAAAATAATTATTAATCAACCTAGATCATCTTATTTTGTTGGGGGTGCAGAACGAATTTCGTTCGATCACGCTACTAACTTTTATGCTCTTGGTCATGAAGTTCATTTTATTACATTATCTCCTAGAAGTGTTGGGCTAGAATATTCAGAACCATATAAAAAATTTTATGAGGAATATTCAAATAAAATTAGTATAATAGAAATTAATCAAGATGAAAAAGCAAGATATATTTATGAAATAGAACCAGGAGAAGATAGGTGTCGCTGGAATATAGAATCAATATTTTATAATCAAAGATTGTATGAATATTTGAGTGAAAAAAATACAATTTATGATTTTGTTTTTTCATACTATAATTTAGATGCTGTATTTATTCCTAGAAAATTAATCAATAAAAATGTATTATACTTATGTGGAATTCCAAAGCAACAAAATGATTTTCAAGGAAGTTTTTTATCAGCATATGATAAAGTTATTGCGATTTCTATGGAAGTTAAAGAGTCTTGGAAAAAATATTATAAAGAAGAAATGAAAGTTGTATCAACTGGGGTTGATTGTAATAGATTTTTATTAAAATCATCTCAATCTGAAGAAAAAAAAGAGATTACACTTTTATATGTAGGACGTCTTATTTCTAGAAAAAATGTTGATAAAATTATTTTGGCGTTTGAAAGATTGAAGAAAAAATATAAATTAAAAATGGTTATTGTTGGAGATGGACCAGATAGAAATAGATTAGAAAAGATTTCCAAATATGCAACTTTTGTCGGTGTTGTGTCCAATACAGAAAAATATTATCAAGAAGCGGATATATTTATATCGCCATCAGAATATGGAGAGGGCCTTCAAGGAACAATTCTTGAGGCGATGAGTTGTGGGTTAACTATTGTAGCAACTAATTCTAAAATAAATAAAGAACTTTTAGAAGATGGAAGAGGATTTGTTGTGGAACCAACGCTTGATTCAACTATTGAAGGAATTATTAAAGCGATAGAATCCAATAGAAAGATAATAGCTCAAAAAAATAGAAAGTATGTTTTAGAACACTATAATTGGATAGAAAAAACTAGCAAACTGGTGGAGGTAATAAAATGAATTTGATTTTTTTGAGACATGGTGAAGCAACAGATAATGTAAAAGAGTTAATTTCAGACAAAGAAATTTATTGGTCTATTTTAACAGAAAAAGGAAAAGAATCCATATTAGAAAGCATAGAATATTTACCTTCAAAAATTGATAAAATTTATGTTTCTCCTTTTCCTAGAACAATACAAACTGCTAATTTTGTTTTTAAAAAATATCCTAAAACAGAAGTTGTTATTGAAAATAGGATACATGAAATTAGTAATGGAAAATATTCTGGTAAAAAGAACAATGATGATTTAGATAATACTAGAATTAACCAAATTAATGGGGATTTTTTTGTTAGATTTGGAGAATATGGTGAAAATAAGTTTGAGATAGAGTCAAGATTATGTGAATTTTTAAATGATGTGTACAAAAATAATTTTAAAGAAAATACAATATTAATAGTTTCTCATGGTTCGATTATTTCATACATGAAAAGGATTTTAAATCTTAAAACTTCTCATATAAAAACCGGTAAACTTGAAGAGTTTATCAATGTTGATTTTGCGCCTCTTTTTAATCATATAAAGTTATTAAAAACAATTAAGAATAAAAAAGCAAAAAAAGTAATTCAAGAAATCGAAAGTTTAAATAGTAGCGATAGTTTAAAAAGAAGATTAATAAAGATGTTTAAAAAAGAATTCAATAATTTAGAGTTTACAGATGAGTATTTTTCAAATTTTATTAGCGGATTAAAAACAAAAAGCCTTAAACAAATAAAGTCGACTGAATTTGATAATGGAATAATTTTAATATGTTTTTATAATAATTTTGAAAATTTTGCTAATAAATGGATAAACCATTACATAAATATCGGTATTAAAAATTTTGTGTTAGTTGATAATAATTCAACAGATAATTCAACAGAGATATTAAAAAAATATCAAGAAATAGTTAATATTTCTTTTTGGAAAATAGATGAGCAATATAATTGTTATAAAATGTGTGGTTGGAAACAACAAATATTTGAATATTATGGAATTGGGAATAAATATTTAACAGTGGATTCTGATGAATTATTTATTTATGAAGGATACAAAAGTAAGAAACTTGAAGATTTTATAAATACAAAGAAAATAAATTATATTAAAAGTTTGATGTTAGATGTATATAGTTCAAAAAGATTATTTGAAGGAAATATAGAAGATTTCAATTTTGTGGATAAAGGTACATATAAAATAAACTTGAGAGCACCTTATTATCAAAGGTTTTATGGCGGGCCTCGTTCTAGGATTTTTGGTATAAATCCTAGTTTACAAAAAATACCTTTCATAACTTATACAGGCAAAGAACTTTTTGTTAATGATCATTTTTATTATCCATGGGATATAAATGCTAAAGCTACATTTTGTTCATACCTGTTACACTATAAATTTTTACCTGGCGATAATGAAAAATATATAGCTTTTGCAAAAGATGGTAGACACTGGAATAATTCTAGAGAATACAAAGTGTATAGTGATATAATTTTACAGTCAGAAAAAATTTCTTTTTATGATCAAAATATTTCTATACCCGTTGATGAGATAGATTTTGATTTTAAATTTTAGATGAGGAATAATATATGAAATATTTAATATTAAATAATAAAAGAAAAATTAAAAGTATAATCAATTATTTAATTGATAGAGATTCTCTTCCAAAAATAAAAAGAAGATTAAATGTCTTCTCAGAAGATGACACATTTAGAGTTGAGATTGTAAATAATAAAATTAGTTATAGAAAAGATAATAGGCAAAAGACAATATATATTAAAAATAAAAATATTAAGTACTTTTTTAAAATATTAGATAATACAAAAAGATATTATATTAATGATATATCAATCTTAGATTTTAATAATTGTTCTATATTATTTGATACTTACCATGGAACTATAATATCTTTTAAGGATGAACAATTTTGTAAAGAAATTCAAAACAAGTTTAATTTAATTAAATATGATAATATTAATGATCATAAACCTATTATTTCACCAAAACCGGAATATTTATTTGATGAAATAGGAAATTTAAATTTAAAAATAAAAACATATGGTATTAAAACAGGTTTAGACATTCGTTCAAGTAGCACTTCTTTAAAATTAAGACTATCTAATATATCTAATGATTATTCATATATAGAAAATTACTATAAGTATATTACAAACAATAGTTTATTAACTTCAAAACCTTGTTTAAGAAAAAAATATAATATTATGAATATCAGCATTATAATACCGGTTTATAATCAAAATGTAATATATTCATTATTATCAATACAAGGTCAAAAATTAACAAAAGAGGAAAAGCAAAAAATACAAGTTATTATTATAGATGATGGTTCAACTAATAATGTGATTGAGGAAATCAATGAAATTAGAGATAAATTAGATTTTGAATTACAGATTATATCTTTTGAAAAAAATATGGGATTATCTAATGCCAGAAATGTCGGTTATGCTGTTTCAAAATATGAAAATGTTATTTTTATGGATTCAGATATTATTTTGAGTAAGAATTATATATATGATATGAGTGTTAGAATCCAAATGATTCCAAATGCTATATTTATTTGTATGAGAAAAAATATTGATAAAGATTCTGATATTTTAAAAATCGCAAATTTATTATCTGGAGTCGATACATGTACTGATTTTGATGATAGTAGAGTAAATACCAAAATTAAAGAATATCATATTGGATGTGATAAATCTTATATTAATGAAGAATTTTCTATTTTAGATGATACAAATTATTTTAAAGATTTAAGCTTTGGATCACAGATTGGAATTTATAATATTTCAACGGTGGTTACGGGACATAATATGGCTTTAAATAAGTCTTTAATAAAATCAGCAACTCCATTTAGCTCAAAATTTAAAGGATGGGGGATGGAAGATGCATATTTTGCATCTAAATTAATAGCAGAAGGATGCTATGTTATTCCTGTTTTATCTTCTTGTGTTTATCATATTAACCATTTGCCAAGAAGTGGTAGTCAAAAGCAAAAAAATAAAGAAGCTTTAAATAATTATAATATATATAATGAATTATTAAATGATATTTGGGAATAAATGACATATAATATGTGTCATTTTTTTGTAAAAATAAAATTTGACATATTAATATTTGTGTGTTATGTTTATTTCGAATTATAAAGAAAGGAGTGAGAATATGAAGAAAAATTATAATTCTAAATATGTTAAATTTAAAAGTGATTTTGTAGAGAATAAACATATTCTCACTTGTTTTGAAGTAATAAAAAAATATAAAGAGTCACTTTAAGATAAAGTGGCTTTTTGTTTTAGAAAGAAGGGGATAAATATGAAAAAAGCTAAATCATTTAAAATTTTATGGCATTATTTAAAAGATGAAAAAATAAAATTATTTGGATATATACTATTAGTAATGTTCACTTATTTTCCAGCATTAATAAATGCATATTTAGAGGGAAAAACTATTGAATTATTAGTAAGTAAAAACTTTTCTGGATTTATAACTTTTTTGTTAATCTGGGAAGGCGTTTATATTTTTTGCTACTCAATATTACATATACCAAGACACACTTTATATAATTATTTAGAACTTAAATTTATGAAAAATGTTAGTAAAGATATTTATAAAAAAATTGACAATTTACCAGCAATAGCTTTCGAAGAAATTGGAGTTGGAGAATTTATAAACAGATTATATACTGATCCTGATAGAGTTATGGAATTACTAGCTAAAATGGTAAAATTAATATGTAAATCATTTGTTGTTATAGTACTTATTATATATGCATTTAGTGTTTCAGTTTTATTAGGTATGGAAATATTAATATTTTCATTCATAATGGGCTTTATTTCAGCAAAATTCTTTCCTAAAATTAAGAAGAGTCAAGAGAAAATAAAAAAAGAAACTGATAATTATGTTAAGATAACAACAGAAAATATAACTGGTATAAGAGAAATAAAATCATTAGGAATTAAAAAAAATATAGAAAATAGGGTATTTGGTGTTATACAACGCATTATTGATAATAATAAGAAGATTAAAAAATATGAAATGTTTTATTATAGTATTAATAATGGAGTATACTTTATGTTACAAACAATGATTTTATTAACATGTGGGTATTACTTTATAATAGGAAAAATTACTTTCGCAATATTTATTATGATGCAAAGTTATATTTGGAGAATAGATGAAGTAGTAGAATCTATTTCTGATTTTGGAGTTAACTTTAATAAAGTAACAGTTTCTTTAAAAAGAATAGATGAGATTGTTAATAATAAATTATATGATGATGAAAATTTTGGTAAGAAAAAGTTAAAAAATACTAAAGGAATAATTGAATTTAAAAATGTTTTCTTTAAATATCGTGAAGATGAAGAAAATACCTTAAAGGGATTGAATCTAAAAATTGAAAGTAATAAAAAAGTAGCAATCATAGGACGTAGTGGTAATGGTAAATCAACGATATTCAATTTACTATTAAGATATTTTGATGCTACAGAAGGGGAAATATTAGTGGATGATATTAATATTAAAGACTTAAGTGAAACATCTTTAAGAAATAATATTTCGATAATCAGACAAACACCATTTTTATTTAATTTATCAATTATTGAAAATTTTAGAATTGTTAAGGAAAATGTATCTTTAAAAGAAATCAGAGAAGTTTGTAAAAAAGCATACATAGATGATTATATTATGTCATTGCCTAATCAATACGATACTATAATAGGTGAAGGCGGGATAAATTTATCTGGTGGACAAAAGCAAAGAATTGCAATAGCAAGAACATTACTTTTAAATACTAAAATAATTTTATTTGACGAAGCTACGTCAGCGTTGGATAATGAAAGTCAAGAATATATTAAAAAGACAATCGATAATTTAGTAAAAGATCATACAATTATTATTGTTGCGCATAGGTTATCTACGATTGTAGATGCAGATATAATTCATGTTATTGATAAAGGAAAATTAGAGTCATCAGGAACGCATGAAGAATTATTAAAAACAAGTGAGGCTTATAAGAGTTTATACTTTACAGAATCTCAAAATTAAAAAAAGTTATGGCAAAGCAATGTCATAACTTTTTTACTGTTCTAATACTGCATGTACTACTAATCTATATTGATTGTTTGAACCCATACAGGTAGATAATGTTATAATTTTATCTTCCGGTTTTATTTCAACACCAAAATTATAAATACTTCTATTTTTTAACATATTAGCAAATTCTAACCAAGATTCATCATCTATAAAACTTGTTTTTAAATAATCTGTGGTAACTTCAATTTTATAAATAGAGAAGATTTTCCATTTCATCTTTTTATATAATGTGTCAAATTCAATATATTGATTATTAGGATTTGTATACCAATCACTTTTCATTGTATTTTGTAAAGTTCCAAACATAACTCCGTTACTAAATCTATTATGAGCATAAAAAATTGTATTTTTATTTAATTCCCTTGAATCATTACGATAATCCATAAAAACCCATCCAGATTTATCATTCTTTTTATAAAAATTACGGGTTAAATAATAGTCGTTATCTTCAGCTTGGACAACAGGATAATCGATATTTGTATTATTAACTTTCAACCATCCAACAGTATCATCATTAATAGTAAGTAAAGAAGATAAATATTGATTAGATATGATTAATGTTGGTTCTTTTTTTTCCTCTGACTCAGCAATAGGGTCTTCTTCAACTTCTTCATTTTTTTCTTCTAAAGGATTTTCTTCATCTGTTTTTCCTTCTTCAAGGACTTTATTTATTTCTTTTTTTAGCTGGACATCTTTCGTCATACTATCATAATTGGAATACAAAACATATCCTATTACTGAAAAGATTAAACATCCAATAATAGTGCCACATATTTTTAATATACTAACTACAGACTGATTAATAACATTATTCTTTAAATAGTCTTCAGAATATACTAATTTAAAAGAAATTTTATATTTTTTAGATGCTTTGTTTATTTTCTTTAGATTTGAAATTATTTTTTCATCTACAATATTGTCATGAATCAATAATTTAATATCTCCATTTTTACATTTTCTTAGTATTTTAAGAATTTTATCTATATCTTCAATATTTGTGTTTTCTAAATGGATTGTTCGTAAATATTTATTTATTTTACAAAATGTTTCAAAATCTTCTAAATCTTTTTCTGATACAGGAAGTTTAATTTTAACAGAAATTTTATAAAAAATTTTACTAAATTGTGTCAAATTATTTTCTTCCATAAAATGACTTGTAAATAGTATTTCATTTCTAGAAGTGACTTCAATATCATGTTTATCTAAAAGTTCGATCATAAATGTTGGTACATTATAACAATTTAGTTGTTTTATATAATTGTTTTTTATAATACCTTCATATATATAGTAAGGTAAACTAGTTTCTTCGAATAGATATAGTACTTTTATATAAGGATTTTTTTTAAATAAATCAAATAATAAATTAAACATTTCATTTTTTTGAAAAGAAATTATATGTATATTATATTGTTCACATATTTCTTTTAAAAATGCAGCAACAATTTTAAAGTTTTTTTCTATATAATCTTCACTAAATACTAATTCGTTATCAGAAATAATATTAGTGTTTAGTAATTTTTTTTGCATAGCATTAGTGTTCCTTTTATAGGAAAATGCTAAATAATTTTTTTTGATTGATATTAATATTTTCTTCATATGAAACACCTACTATATGATAGTATACCATAACTTTACGTTTTTGAGTATATTTTATAAAAAATACTTTGATTTTTGTATTTTTATGTTATAATTAAAGCATAATAAAGGTAGAGAAAGAGAGAGGTTATATATGAAGAAAAGTTTAATGGTACTAGTTGCTTTATTGACAATGATTTTAATTCCTTGGAATGTTAAAGCCGATTTACAAAATTTAATTAATCAAGGAGACTATAAGTGCGTTACTAAAACTGATTCAAAAACTAAAAAGAAAATTACTACTTGCGATATAGCATATAAAAATACAGGTACAACTGATTTTAAAGGTGGAATATTAACATTAACTTTAAGCCCTAAAGTAGATTCAACTGCAGTTTCTTTTGTAGTTAACTCAAGTTATGCTAAACAAAATAGTGCAAATGAAACTGAACATGTTTATGTATTAAATGTTGAACCAATAGCAGCGGGAGAAACAGCTGTATTAGGAACAGTAACTTGGAATGCTGATGCAACACTAACGGATTCTGATTGTGGTGGAGATATTATACCAGAATGGAAAAGCACTTCTTCAGAAGGTACAGGATCTGATGATAGTAAGGTTACTGATACTGGATATGCGGTTCCATATATTGCTCTAGCTATAGGCGCTGTTGGAGTAGTTACGGTTTTAGCTACTTCTAAGAAAAAAACAAAAATGTATAAAATTTAAGCCTTTATTAAAGGCTTTTTTTATGTTATTATACTGAAAGGAAGTGAATTTTATGAGAAATTTTTCGGAACAAGAATTAGTAAGAAGAGAAAAAGTAGAAGAAATAAGAAAAGTATGTAACCCGTATCCTGAAAAATATGATGTTACTCATTCTTTAAAAGAAGCTGGACTTTTAGAAGATGAAACAAATAATGTAAGTGTAGCTGGAAGAATTGTATTTATGCGTAAAATGGGAAAATTAAGTTTTGTTAAACTAAGAGATATTGAAGCAGATTTACAAGTATCAATTAAAATTGATTTGATTGGTGAAGAAAAGTACGAGTTTTTCAAAAATCTAATAGATTTAGGAGACTTTATTGGAGTAAAAGGTGAAATGTTTACAACTCACACAGGAGAAAAAACTTTAAGAGCGAGCGAATTAACTTTTTTAGGCAAAGCATTAAAACCACTACCAGATAAATTCCATGGACTTACTGATCCAGAGTTATGTTATCGTCATCGTTATGTAGATATGATAATGAATGAAGATACTAGAAAGCGCTTCTTAACAAGAATAACATTTGTGAGAGAGTTACGTCGCTATTTAGATGATTTGGGATATTATGAAGTTGAAACTCCAATTTTAAATAGCAAACCAAGTGGAGCAGTAGCAAGACCATTTGTTGCTCATCATAATGCTCTTGATATGGATGTTTATTTAAGAATTGCTCCTGAAACATATATGAAAAGAAGTGTAGTTGCCGGAATCCCAAAGGTTTATGAAGTTGCTCGTTGTTTTAGAAATGAAGGAATGGATGCAACTCATTTACAAGATTTTACTATGGTTGAAGCTTATCAATCGTATTATAATTATGAAGATAATATGAAATTAATTCAAAATATGTTACAAACAATTATAATGAAATTATATGGAACATTAAATATTCAAGTCGGAGATAAGATGGTTGATTTATCTGGAGATTGGCCAAAAGTTTCATTTAGAGAGTTAATTATTAAATACGCTAACATTGATATTTTTGAATATAATACTAAAGAAAAGTTATTACAAAAAATAATAGATGAAAAAATAGAACTAGAAAGTGAAACTCCAATTGAAAATTTAGGTTTTGGAAATTTAGTTGATTATTTATATAAAAAAGTCGCTCGTCCTCATATGCTAGGTCCAGTATATTTAACTGAACATCCAACAAGTTTATCACCATTAGCTCGAGCAAATGATGATAGACCTGAAATAACTGATCGTTTCCAATTAGTGATAAATGGAGCTGAAATAGTAAATGGTTTTTCAGAGCTTATTGACCCTCAAGAACAAGAAAAACGTTTATTAGAACAAGCAGAAATGAAAGCTCATGGAGATGAAGAAGCTATGGATATGGATTATGATTATATTAATGCTATGGAATATGGTATGCCTCCAATATCAGGCTGGGGAATGGGAATTGATCGTTTAATTCAATTATTAACAAATAGTGATAATATTAAAGATGTTGTAATGTATCCATTGATGAGACCAAACGAATAAGTCTTTTATGAAGTTTTTTTCATAAAAAAACGACATAAAAGTCTTTTTTTTGCCAAATTCTAGTGGTATACTAGCTAATAGGAGGTAGAAATGAAAAAGTTTTTTGAAAAACATAGTTTAGGAAAATCATTAGGAATTTTATTTATACTAGCATTAATATTAACTTGGATAATCCCAGCAGGTTCTTTTAATGGTAGTGAATATGTAGAAACTGGATTAGTTAGACTTGGTTTAACAGATGCCGGAAATTTAGTTTATTACATGTTAGCAATGAGTATTGACAAAATATTATTTTTATTAATACTTGGAGTTTTTTATGGAATTTTAACAAAGATTCCAGCTTATCAACAATTAGTTGAAAAGATAGCAAAAGGACTAAAAGGTAAAGAAATAATATTTACTGTATTAGTTTCTGTATTTATCGCTGTTTTAACATCTATGAGTACTATGACATTTGCAGTACTTTTATTTGTTCCATTTATTATTAATATTATTTTAAAGATGAAATTAGATAAAATAACTGCATTTGTGGTAACTTTTGGTTCAATGTTAGTTGGAACTTTGGGAGCTACATTTGGATCAGATGCGTTAACATGGTTTAATTATTATATATCTCAACAATCTGCATTTAATTTATTAGAAGTAGATATGATATATAGAGTTTTAATTTTAGTAGTTGCTTTATTATTATTTAATTTCTTTACAATAGTACATATAAAAAAGGTTTTAAAAGATAAAGTTGATGAATCTAAAGAAGATTTATTTGAAATAGAATCTACTAAAGAAAAAACAAGAAGTTTACCATTAATTATAATTTTATCTGTTTTAGCAATAATAACTATTTTAGGAATTATTGATTGGAATGGATATTTTGGGATTGAAATATTTAATAAATTTCATGAATGGCTAGTTAATTTAACAATTGGTAAAGATTTCACATTAATCTATTATTTATTAGGTAGTTCGTTAGCACCATTCGGAAACCAAGCAGAAACATACCCAACATGGAATATGTATTCCTTAATTGCAGTATTATTATTCTTTGCAATAGTATTAATTATAGTTTATAGATTAAACTTTAATAAAATTTATGATGCAGTGTTATACGGACTAAAGAAAATGGGATTAGTTGCATTTGCAGTATTTTGTTCTTATGCAGTATACATTACATTCTATTTTTCTCCAATGATGGCTACAATAACAAATAAAATAATGCCAATTGAAGGTAAACCAGAAATTAATATAGATTATAAAGGTAGTGGAATGGCATTCTTCAATATAGATACTGATGGGGATTTAAAAGCTGATGAAAATAAAATCAATCAGGATACAGATAAAGATGGAAAATGCGATTTAAACTGTGATTCAGATGGTGATGGATATCCAGATAAATATTTAGATTTTGATGGTAATGGAGAAATTGGCGAAAGTGATGAAGAATTATTAGAAACATTTACTAGCACTTCAGTATTAAATTATGATTCTAACCAAGATGGTTATGCAGATGTAAATGTTGATACTGATTATAATGTAGGAGCTAATATTCTTTCAGCGTTTATCACTTCAATATTCCATTCAGACTTAATGTATACAGGATATCAATTATCAGGGTATATTATTTCCGGATTTAGTGCTTATTTGAACATTGTTGTATTAATTTATTTAACTATGTTTGGATTTGTATCATTCTTGGCTCCAACTAGTATTTTACTTGTTGCTGGTTTAACTTATACAAAAGTTGAATATAAAGATTGGTTAAAATATATTTGGAAATTTGCAGTTGGAATGTTACTATGTTTAATTGTTGTATACATAATGTTGTTCCTATTATAAGAGTTTGAAAAAACTCTTTTTTTATAAAAAATAATTGAAAAAATATTAGATTAATGTTATATTAAACTTATAAAATGAAGCGAAAAGAATAGTAATTAATAAGATGTTTCATAGAGACTTAGTGGATGGTGAAAACTAAGAATTATTATTAATGAATCTACTTTTCAAATGAGTCAAAAAACTCCGGGTGATTCCGTTATCAAAAAATTAAGCGAATAATAGGATGGTACCGTCTTTATGACTCCTAAGGTATTATCCTTTTTATTTTAGAAAGAGGTTAATATGATAGATATTAAATTAATTAGAGAAAATAAAGAATTAGTTATTGAAAATTTAAAAAAGAAATTTCAAGAAGATAAAATATTATTATTAGACGAAATTCTTGAACAAGATGAAAGTATTAGAAATTTAAAATTACATGGCGATGAACTTCGTAGTCAAAGAAATAAGATAAGTGATGAAATTGGTGCTCTATTTAGAAATAAGGAAATTGATAAAGCTAATGAAAAGAAACAAGAAGTTGTAAATATTAATGAAGAATTAAAAACTATTGAAGAAGAAGAAGAAAAATTAAGATTAGAACTTCGAGAAAATATGATGAAAATACCAAATATCATAGATGCATCAGTTCCTGTTGGAAAAGATGATAGTGAAAATGTGGAAAATGAACGTTTTGGAGAACCTATAGTTCCAGAATATGAAATCCCATATCATGCTGATATTTGTGAAAAATTATCTGGACTAGACAAAGAGAGCGCAGGTAGAGTAAGTGGTAATGGCTTTTATTATTTAACTGGAAATATAGCGAGACTTCATTCAGCAATGTTATCATATGCAAGAGATTTTATGATTGATAAAGGTTTTACTTATTGTGTTCCACCATTCATGATTAGAGGAGATGTTGTTGATGGAGTAATGTCTTTTGCTGAAATGGATGCGATGATGTATAAAATTGAAGGTGAGGATTTATTCTTAATTGGAACTAGTGAACATTCTATGATTGGAAGATACAAAGGACAATTAATTAAAGAAGAAACTCTACCCATTACAATGACAAGTTACTCTCCATGCTTTAGAAAAGAAGTTGGAGCTCACGGACTAGAAGAAAGAGGAATCTATCGTGTTCATCAATTTGAAAAACAAGAAATGGTAGTTCTATGTAAACCAGAAGAAGCTATGGAATGGTATGAAAAAATGTGGAAATACACTGTTGAATTCTTTAGAAGTTTAGATATTCCTGTAAGAACATTAGAATGTTGTTCTGGAGATTTAGCAGATTTAAAAGTTAAATCATGTGATATTGAAGCATGGAGTCCAAGACAAAAGAAATATTTTGAAGTTGGATCTTGTTCAACATTAGGAGATGCTCAGGCAAGGCGCTTAGGAATTAGAGCTAAGGGTGAAAAAGAAAACTATTATGTATCCACTCTTAATAATACAGTTTTAGCTACTCCAAGAGGATTAATAGCGTTTCTAGAAAATAATTATCAAGAAGATGGAAGTATAAAAATTCCAGTAGCATTAAGACCTTATATGGGAGGATTAGAAGTTATTAAATAAAAAGTTGTTTTGTAACAACTTTTTTTGTTTACGTAAAATCATTTACAAAATTATTTTATATTTTTATAAATATGATATAATTTTAATAGAATAGGAGTGTATATTGAATTTAAATCTCTATGTAAAGGAAGTGGGAATGCTATAGGCAAGTATTAATGACTACAAAATTAATAATTAATTTAGTATTAATATTTTTGATAATCGGAATAATTTTAGCTTTTTATTTTTTCATAAAGATTAAATTAAGACAGTTTATTAACAAATATTTTGGAACATCTGATTTAAAAGAAGCAATTGAAAAAAGCAAAATATTAGCTAGTGAAACACCCAAATCAATTTCAAGTATGGAAAATTTATATTTATCAAAAATAAAAAAAGATTATCCAGATTTAAATATCTACGAATTAAAAGGTATGGCAGAAAGCGCTATTTTAGAATGTTTAAATAGTATTGAAACTAAACAAATTCCAACAAAAAAATTTAATTGTAAAATTAATTCGTGGATAAAAAGTAAAATAGAAGATTTAAAAGAAGAAGTTCATTTCGATTCAGTTAAATTTCACAAAACTTCAATTAGTAAATATGAGAAAAGTGAAAGTATTGCAACAATACAATTTCAAACAAGCTTGGAGTATTTCTGTAAAAAGGGTAGTGAAATTGGTAAAAAAATTCAAGATCGCTTTAGAATAGAATATGTCTATGTTATAGATGAAAGTAAAGTTGATATTGAAATAAAAACTTTAGGACTTAATTGTCCAAATTGTGGAGCTCCAGTAAAACATACCGGAGTAAAAATATGTACTTATTGTGGTACAGGAATAAAAGAAATTGTAAAAAGAGTTTGGTCTTTAAACAATATAATTAATTATTAGAAGGAAAGAAGGATATTTATGGGATTAATTAAAGCAGCATTAAGTTCAGTATCATCTGGATTTGGAGATCAATTTAAAGAATTTGTGGAATGTCCACAAGTAGAGAATAATGTTATTATTCAAAGAGGTATTGTAAAGCATGGTGATGGCAATAAAAATGCTTCTGAAGGAGTAATATCAAATGGAAGTACAATTGCTGTTCCACAAGGTATGGCAATGATGATTATTGATAATGGGAAGATTGTAGAATTTTCTGCAGAACCTGGAACTTATACTTGGGATACAAGTAGTGAGCCAAGCATTTTTACTGGAGGATTAGGTCAAGGTCTTATTAACACATTTAAAACAATTGGAGCACGTTTTACATATGGTGGTCAAGAAGCTAAAGATCAAAGAGTATATTTTGTTAATACTAAGGTAATACCAGGAAATACATTTGGATCAGCTCAACCTGAAACGATTTTTGATCCAGTATATGGAAGTGTAGAAATAACTTACAATGGTGAATATGGTATTCAAGTTAATGATCCAATTATTTTAGTAAATAACATAATTGGGGCAAATCCCAAAGATACATTAACTTATGATGATATTTTTGTTACAGATGGTGGACAAAATATTTTAAAAAGCAGATTTGCTCAAAAAGTAAGTGAAGCAATTTCAAATATTATGACTATGCATAATGTTTCATTTAATAGAATTCAAAGTTATAAAACAGATGTAACTGATCAAATGAATCAAATCTTAGATGATGAATGGCATCAAAAATATGGAATTATTGTTTCTGATGTTGCTTTAAGAGTAAATGCATCAGAAGCTTCAAGAAAAATAATTCAAGAAATGGATGCTGATATTGCTAGAACAACTCGTATGGGTCAAGTTTATAGTCAAAATATGGCAGGAACAATGGCTGCAGCTAGCGCTGAAGCAATGAAAACAGCAGCAGGTAATGAAGCAGGTGCTATGATGGGATTCATGGGTATGGGCATGGGTCAAATGCAAGGTGCTAATATGATGGGAGCTGTTCAAGGATTCCCAAATCAAGCAACACCAGTTCAACCTACAGGTCCAGTTGATCCTCAACCAGGAACAGTATTTGGTGGAATTCAAAGTGCGCCATCTGCACCAGTTAATGAGCCAACTACTGCAGTTGCAGAAGCTAGTGAACCAACTGCTCCAGTAAGTGAGCCAACAGTAACTAAAACTGGATGTCCAAATTGTGGTAATGCTGCAGCTACTGGAAAATTTTGTAGTGAATGTGGAACACAATTATAGGAGATATGATGAATTGTTCTAAATGTGGAAATTTAAATAATGAAAGCGCAAAATTTTGTGTTAAATGTGGAAATATATTAGGAGCAGCTGTTACTCCTAATAATCCACCAATAGTGAATAATAATATTACAAATCAACCACAAGATTTTAATAATCCTCAAATAGTGGCAACACCTCAAAATAATGTATCACAATCTAGCAAACCATTATTAAATTTTGTGAAATATATTATTAATTCAATAATAAAGCCAGTAAAAACTTTTAAAGATGAGGAAGATAAATTAGCTGATTTAAAAAATTCATTTATCTTAAGTGGTATTGTAGCATTTGCAATGATGTTTATTAATTTAATAACAACAATATTAAACATAATTGTAGTTAAAGAGTATAATTATGAATTAACAAAAATGCAAACTACTATAAAATTTGAGTTATTAGAAAATTTGGATTTTGTTTCATTAATATTTAAAAATTTAATAATAAATTTTGTAATAATATTAGCTATTGCTGGAGTGTATTATTTAGCTAGTTTAGTTGCTAAGAAAACAACAAATTTTTCAAAACTATTAGCAGTAACTGCAACATCTTTTTTACCGAATATAGTATTATGTAGCGTTTTAGCTCCTATATTAGGTAAAATTTGGGCAGAACTATATATTATAGTATTTGTTATTGGATTAATATATTCATTTATTATGTTTATAGGTTTAATTAATGAAAACACTAAATTTGAAAATGGAGATATTAATATTTATTTTCATGTTGCTAGTATTACAATATTAGCAATTATTGGATATTTTATAATTATGAATTCAATGTCATCAATTGACCTTGGAGAAATAATGAATATGTTTAATTAAGAGAAGAGGTAAAAGAAATGAGTTATTCTTATGAAGTACAAACTACTAATGCCACAGGAGATATATTAGTTGGTTTAACAATTACATGGTTTATAGTAATGCTAGCTTGTATATTTTTACTAGTATGTATGTACAAAGTATTTAAAAAAGCCGGAAGAAAAGGATGGGAAGCTTTAATTCCAATTTATAATTTTATAGTTATAATTCAAATCACAGAATTACCAATGTGGTATGTATTATTATATTTTATACCATTTGCTAATATCTATGCGATGTTCAAAACTTATATTGAATTTGCTCATAAGTTTGGTAAATCAACTGGATTTGGAGTAGCTATGGTATTATTTCCATATGTTTGTTTACCAATGTTAGCTTTTGGAAATGCACAATACCAAGGGAATATACCAACGAATAATACAGTAAATCAAAATGTTGTCCAAAATAATAATCACCCAATCCAAAATATGGGAATGGATTATAATCAAAGTGTTGGAATGAATAATAGCGTTGTTCAAAATAATAATTTACAACCTGAAGTACAAAGTGTTCCGCTTCAAACAGTTGAACAAGTTCCAACAACTCAAGTTAATGAAGTTCAACCAACTCCTGTTGTTGAAACACCAGTGATTCCAGTTAATGAAGTTCAACCTACACCAGTAGTTGAAACGCCTGCATCTCAAGTTACAAATATGCAACCAGCTTCAGTAGTAGAATCTCCAGTAATAGAACCAGTACAACAAACACAAGTTGTTGAACCTACAGTAACACAACCTATTGCTACTGAACCTGTAGATTCTAAACCGGTTATGACAGAACCTGTTCAAAATAAAAAGTTCTGTCCAAATTGTGGTAATCAAGTAGACCAAAATGATGCAATTTGTTTCATGTGTGGAAATAAATTTTAAAAAGGAAAATAATTTCCTTTTTTTAGTTGAAGAAAAATAATAGTTTTGATAAAATTATCTTAATAATAAGGGAGTGTTGATGATTTATATGAAAATATGTCCAAATTGTGGTAGTTTAAACAATAATGAATCATTATTTTGCTTGCATTGCGGAAATAATTTAATTCAAAATAATAATACAATAAATAACAATCTAGAAAGTCAAAATAATGTAAATACAAATAATTTAAATAGTATTGATTCAACTATTCAAGCTGATAATACAACGCAAAATTTAGTATCAACTGATGAAAATAGTCTTTCTCAAAATCCTAAGAAATATAACAAAAAATTAGTGATTATTATAATTGCTATTATAATGGTTATATTAGTAGTTGGATTATTTATAATGATAAATCATAAAAAAAGAAATTCAAAACAGTATAAAGAATTCAATAATAATTTAACAGAAAAATTAGAAAATCCTAAAACTTTTGTAATTAGTCTTCCAAATGGCTTAAATGCGATGTTTGATGAAAATGGTGAACAATATACAGATTTTATTTATTCATCATTGTATGGAAACAATGGAGTTTATAAAGCCGAACAAAAAGATAATAAAAAAATACAAATTCTTGGAAATAAAGGTAATGTCATATTTGAACCAAGTGATAATGTAAATGTTGATTTACATATGGGATATTTTTTTGTAAAAGAAAAAGGAAAAGATACGGGAGAATTATTTAATAAAGAAGGAAAGGTTATATTAACTGGAGTGACCGGTGTATTTTCAGATTCTATCTTCCCAAAATTCTTATTATATTTAAAAGATAATAAATATTATGGATTAAATACAAAGTTAGATGAAGTTTTTTATTTAGAAAAATCAGAAGATGAAACTCAATATCCCATTGTAGACTATAATTATAAATTGGGAAATGATATTATGATAAAGTTTTTTAAAGAAAGATTGGATATTAGTGAAATTTATATTTTTGATACGGAAAAAGAAGAACAAATAATGAAATTAAATGTTTCTCCAGAATATAAATATGAAACTCACTTTGGAGATAATTATGAAAAAGTAATTTTCACTTCCTATGATAATTACATATTATATGAAAATGGAATCAAAAAATATGAAAAAAGCCAAGATGATTATGGTGTTGAGTGTGAATTTGAATTTTTAGAAGATGGGACATTAATTTGTTCAGGTAATACATCATATTTTGTAAATGACGATGGAAGTATTAGAACAGAAAATCCACTATTAAATGTTGAATTTATTGATAAAGATAATTATGCGACTTATGATGACGATTTAAAAACAACAACAATTTATAGTAATGGTGTTCCTACAACTTATAAGTGTTGGGAAAGTCCTAAATCAAGTAATGATATATACTTATTAAATAATTATCCATATGGCGAATGTAACTTTTATGGTGTTAATTATAGTATGGTGGTAAAAAAAGATGGTACTAAGATTATAGAAAATCCAACAATAGAGATAGTATCAGACGGTAATTTTGCTGTAATTACATCTAAAATATTAGATGATTTTAGCGTTGAATTTACTTCTGAATTTTATGATTCTAATGGTAATAAAATAAAATTGCCAATTAGTCAAGATGAAGAACTATCATTAGTTACATTATATAATGAAGATATAATGCTTTTGAAAGTAAGAAATGCAAATAAAGGATTAAGAGATGTTTTACTTGATAAAAATGGTAAAATTTTATTGGAAGATAAGAATATAGTATATTTAGATTTAGATGAAATAAATAGAATATACACTTATGAGAAAAACGGAGAATATAAAATTTATAATTCAGAGACATTTAAATATATTACCACTGTAGATTCCGAACCTCAATTTATGCATGAGTATTTTATTACTAAAGATAATGACTATATAAATTATTACTCATATATAACAGGGAAAAAGTTTTATAGTTATAAAAGATAGTAAGAGATTAAGAAATATATAACTTTTCTTAATTCTTTTTTTTTGATATACTAATCACTGAAAGAAGTGGTATTATGCGTTTGCCAAATTATCAAGATGCTAAAAAAAGAACCAAAGAGAAAGTTGAATTTATTTATTTAAATGATGAATATCAAAAATCTTTTAATAATAAAAAATTCTTTTTAAGAACTTATGGATGCCAAATGAATGTTCATGATTCTGAAGCGATACGTAGTTATTTAGAATCTTTAGGATTTTCTTCTGTTGAAACTTTAGAAGAAGCAGATTTGATTGTATTAAATACTTGTGCAATTAGAGAAAATGCTCATGATAAAGTATTTGGATTTTTAGGAAGATGTAAACATCTAAAAAAAGAAAAGCCAGACCTTATTATTGCTATAGGTGGGTGCATGTCTCAAGAAGAAGGGGTCGTAAATGAAATAATAAATAAACACCCTTATGTAGACATAGTATTTGGTACTCATAATATTCAAGATTTACCTAAGTTAATAATTGATAGAACTCAAAAACAACAAATTGAAGTATATTCTAATGAGGGTAATGTTTTTGAAAATATTCCTTATAGCAGAGACTCAAAAATTACTGCTTGGGTTAATATTATGTATGGTTGTGATAAATTTTGTACATATTGTATTGTTCCATACACAAGAGGAAAACAAAGAAGCCGTAAATCTAGTGATATTTTAAAAGAAGTCACAGATTTAAAAGAAAAAGGTTATAAAGAAATAACACTTTTAGGTCAAAATGTTAATGCCTATGGAAAAGACTTAGAAATACCTGAAGATTTTTCAAGTTTACTTAGAAGTGTTGCACAAACAGGCATTGAAAGAATTAGATTTGTAACTTCTCATCCATGGGATTTTACAGATGAAATGATTGATGTTATTGCCAAATATGAAAATATAATGCCTTATATTCACTTACCATTGCAATCAGGATCAACTAATATTTTGAGATTAATGGGAAGAAGATATTCCAAAGAAGATTATCTAGAACTATTTAATAAAATTAAGAATAAGGTTCCTAACGCCACAATCACTACTGATATTATTGTAGGGTTTCCAAATGAAACAGAAGAAGATTTTAATGAAACATTAGAAGTTGTAGACACATGCAAGTTTGATGGAGCATTTACCTTTATTTATTCACCAAGAGAAGGAACTCCGGCAAGTAAAATTAAAGACTCTATTCCATTAGAAGAAAAAGAAAGAAGATTACAAATATTAAATGAAAAAATTAATAATTATTCATTACAAAGTAATAAAAGATTATTAAATAAAGTTGTTAAAGTCTTAGTTTTGGGAATAAACGAAAAAGATGAAGATAAAGTATATGGATATACCGAAGGAATGAAACTTGTAAATATTGAAGCTTCAAAAGATACAATTGGAAAAATTATAAAAGTTAAAATAGATGACGCTAAAAGTTTTAGTTTAGATGGTCATATATATAAGAATAAAGAGTAAAATTTTACATTTTGCTTTTTTGTTTGTGTCAAATTTTGACATAAAATAATAAATGCTTTTCAAATTATAAAAAATATCTTATAATAAAGGTAATAATAGGAGGGCATAATTATGAAGTTAGGGTATAAAATTTCATTATTAATTATTGGAATATTGCTAGCAGCTTCTACAACTCTTGGATCTAGTTATGCTCTTTGGACAATTTCTGATTCTCAAGAAACCTCTAATAAAATTATTAGTGGATGTTTCTCATTATCATATATAGATGTGTTTGACGAAAAAAGCTCTAGTATAAATCTAATTAATACTTACCCTTTAACTGATGAAAAAGGATTAAGTTTATCTCCATACATAGTAGTCCTAAAAAACACCTGTAATATAGCAGCAACTTATGAGCTTACGTTAACAACTGATGCAAATAATACATTAAGTGATGAATATTTAAAAACAAATTTAGTGAATATAACGACAAATACAACGTTTAATACTAATATTTTAAATACTTTAGAAAAGATAGAAATAGATGAGAATTTATTTGATAATCTAACCAATGAAAAGGGTATTACGATAAAAGATACTTATCTTTTAGCTAATGGAGTTTTAAATCCTGATGAAGAAGTAAAATATGAATTAAGATTATGGCTTAATGAGAACGCTCCAAACGAAACAATGAATAAAAATTTTGCTGCGGTTGTTAGTAATGTGGCTTATGCGACAGAAAAAAAATAAAAAGTTTGAAAAATTAAACTTTTTATTTTTTATAATTTTTTTCAAAATTCCATGAATCTCTACACATATCTTCAAGAGTTTTAGAGGCTTTAAAATTTAACTCTTTAAAGCTTTTGGTTGGATCAGAGTAACATAAAGCAATATCGCCTTCGCGCCTTTCCGTAATTTCATATTTAACTTTAACTTTATTGACTTTTTCAAATGTTTTAACGATATCTAGAACACTATATCCAGTACCAGTTCCAAGATTATAAATATATAATCCTTTATTTTCTTTATTAAGTTTTTCTAATGCTTTGATATGTCCAATAGCTAAATCAACCACGTGAATATAATCTCTAACTCCAGTTCCATCAGGTGTATCATAATCATTTCCAAAAATTTTTAAACACTCAAGCTCACCTTTGGCAACTTTAGAAACAAAAGGCATTAGGTTATTTGGCTTTCCAACTGGACTTTCTCCGATTAAACCTGATTTGTGAGCACCAACGGGATTAAAGTATCTTAAAATAGCTATATTCCAAGAATTGTCTGAATTATATAAATCTTTTAAAATAGTTTCACACATTAATTTGCTTGTTCCGTATGGATTAGTAGTTCCACCAATCTCACAATCTTCAGTAATGGGAATAATTTTTGGATTTCCATAAACTGTTGCACTTGATGAGAAAACAAATTTTTTCACTTTATATTTTTTCATAACTTTTAGAAGATTTAAAACTGTAGATACATTATTAATATAATATTCAACTGGTTTACTTACGGATTCCCCAACAGCTTTATATGCGGCAAAATCAATAACAGCATCTATGTTCTCTTTTTCAAATATTTTTTCTAATAATCTTTGGTCAATTAAATTCCCTTCATAAAATTTAAAATCTTTATTAGTAATTTTTTTAATATTTTCTAATACTTTTGGCTCACTATTTGAAAAATTATCTAATATTACCAATTCGTAATTGTTTTTTAAAAGCTCGACACAAGTATGTGAGCCAATATATCCTGCACCGCCTGTAACCAATATTTTCACATTAACACCATCCTATAAAAATTATATCATATTTGGTAAATTTATAGTATAATTTATATATATTAGAAAATTAAAGAGGTGTGATAAATGAATATTCCCAATCATGTTGCTTTCATTTTAGATGGAAATGGAAGATGGGCAAAAGAAAGAGGAATGTCTCGAAGTGAAGGACATCAAGCAGGATTTGAAAATTTATGCGATCTATGTAAATATGTTATTAATAAAGGTGTCAAAATATTTAGTGTTTATGCTTTTTCAGTAGAAAATTTTAAACGTAGTAAAAAAGAAGTTGACTTTTTAATGAATTTATTTGTAAAAGGATTTAAAAGGTACCAAAAAGAGTTGAATAAAGAAAATATAAAAATAGTCTTTTCTGGTATTAGAAAATCGCCTTTACCAGACGATGTTATAAAAGTTATCGAAGAAGTTGAAGTATCAACTAAAGATAATACTAAAGGTATATTTAATATATGTATAAATTATGATTCTCAATGTGAAATTATAGATGCGACAAAAAGAATTGTGGAAGATATTAAAATTGGAAAGATTGACTCTGATGATATAACAAAAGAATTGTTTAATAGTTACTTATATCAAGAATTACCGCCGATAGATTTACTCATTCGAACAAGTGGAGAAAATAGATTAAGTGGATTTATGCTTTGGCAAGCAAGTTATGCAGAATTTTATTTTCCTAAAATATACTTTCCTGCCTTTAAAAATTCTGATTTTGATGAAGCACTAGAAGTATACAACAAACGAGATCGTCGTTTTGGGGGAACAAAAGAAAGTGGTGAAAAAAATGAATAAAAAGCAACTAACTCCATTAGTTTTAGCAATATTATTAATAATAATTGGTGTAATTGATTTAACTTTACCAGTTTTAGGAATAATTAATTTAAAAAGAATGCTTTTAGCAAGTTTTGGATTAATAGCTTTATTTAATTTAATAAGTTTCATTATTACTTATAAAGATAAAGATATAGAAAGTATTTTAACTTTTATAGTATCTTTATTAATAATGACATTAAGTTGTTTCTTAGACTTAAAGCAAAATGTTAATGTTGCCATAGTTCTTATGATATGGGTTGCATTTATATCTTTGGTAAGATTAAAAAAAGCTGATTATTATAATGATCGTAAGAATAAAGCTTGGATTATTCAAATGATATCAATTGCCATATTTATATTAACTGGGTTACTAACTGCTGTTAATTTGTCATATACAAGTAAAATTCAAATTTTAATATTTGGTTATTTCTTTTTAATCAATGGGATTTTAGAATTAGTTGATCCATTAGTTCTATATTTAGGAAAATTAAATGAAAACAATAAATGATTTTTATGAATATCAAATTCTTGATATGGCAAATGGAGAAAAGTTAGAAATTTGGAACGGAGTAAAACTTATTAGACCAGATCCTCAAATAATTTGGAAAGAAAAAAATCATCCAGAACTATGGAAAGATGTAGATGCAATTTATCATCGAAGTAAGTCTGGAGGAGGAAATTGGGAGATAAAAAACAAAGCTTTATCTAATTGGAATATTCATTATAGAGATTTAACTTTTAATTTAAAATTGATGAATTTTAAGCATACAGGCTTATTTCCTGAACAGGCTTATAATTGGAACTTAATAAGAGATAAAATAAAAAAAGCGGGAAGAAAAGTAAAAGTTTTAAATTTATTTGCATATACTGGTGCAGCATCAATTGCTGCTTTATCAGAAAATGCTCATGTTGTTCATGTTGATTCGTCACGGGGCATGGTTGATTGGGCTAAAGAAAATGCTATTTCTAGTCATTTATCTGATCGTGAGATACATTATTTAGTTGATGATTGTGTTAAATTTGTAAAAAGAGAAATAAGAAGAGGAAACAAATATGATATTATTTTAATGGATCCACCAAGTTTTGGAAGAGGAAGTAAAAATGAGGTCTGGTCTATTGAAGAAGACTTATTTAATCTTGTGGATTTATGTAAAGAATTATTAAGTGAAGATCCATTACTATTTCTTATAAATTCATATACGACTGGTTTATCAATGACAGTCTTAGAAAATATTTTAAGATTGACGATAAATAAAGAAAAAAAAGGCAATATATCAAGTGATGAGTTAGGACTTCCAATGAAAGATAGTGAACTTATTTTACCTTGTGGAATATATGCAAGATGGGAAAAATAGTATTTCCCATTTTTATTTTGATATGATATACTTTTAATAAGGTAGGTAATTATATATGTACGAGACTATAATGTTAGATGGTGAAGAGATTAGAGTAAAATTAGATGTTGATGAAAAACAAACAGGAAAAATAATACTTCCTGAATTAAATAACACAGAAGATTTAAGTGAAGATGAAATAATAGAACAATATTCTGGTATTATTCTTGATGAATTAGATTTATGGAATTAAAGAAAATGAAAATATACTTTTCATTTTTTTATTTTTTGAAACATATATTTTAATGTACTAATTAAAGGAGGAAAAAATGTTAAAAGTATCTAGTAAATCAAATCCAAGTAAAGTAGCTGGAGCGATTGCTAACATGTTTAGAGAAAATGGTAGTGTAGAAATTCAAACCATTGGTGCAGGTTCATTAAATCAGGCAATTAAAGCAATAGCAATAGCAAGAGGTTTTGTAGCTCCAAGTGGAGATAACTTAATAGTTATACCAGCATTTAATGATATAACAATTGATGGCGAACAGAAAACAGCAATTAAGTTAATTATTGAATCTAAATAACTCATTTATAAATAAATCTTTCTTATTTTTTTAAGAAAGATTTTTTGATATAATAAAAAAGGTGATACTATGAAAGTAACGATATTAGGGGCAGGCGCTTATGCATTAGGACTAGCCTTAAGAATTAATAATAAAACAAAAAATATAATCATTTGGAGTAAAGTAGAAGCAGAAATAAATTCTTTGATAAAAGATAAAATGAATAAAAAAGCTCTTCCAAATGTTAAAATGCCTTCAAATTTTACGTACACAACAGATTTAAATTTAGCTATAAAAAAGAGCAATGTTATTATTATTGCTGTAGCGACAAAATTTGTGAGAAGTGTATGTGAGGAATTAAAGCCATTAATAAAAAAAGAACAACACATTGTTATCGCTTCCAAAGGAATAGAGCAAAATTCTTGTGTTTTTGCAAGTAAAATAGTTAGAGAAGTATTAGAAACGAAAAAATTATGCACAATATCAGGTCCATCATTTGCTAAAGATATGGCAAATGATGAAGCCATTGGTCTATCTTTAGCTGCTACTAATAAAGATACGAAAAAAATAGTTAATAAAGTATTAGCTTATAAAAATTTAAAAATAAGAAATACTAATGACTTTATAGGTGTAGAATTATGTGGAACCATGAAGAACGTTATTGCCTTGGCAGCAGGAATTTTAGATGGATTAAAAGTTTCAGAGTCTACTAAAGCTTTATTTCTTACAGAAAGCTTAAATGATGTAAGAAAACTTATCAAAAAATTTGGTGGGAATGAAAAAACAATTCTTTCTTTTGCAGGTTTTGGCGATATTATATTAACTTGTACTTCTACATCTAGTAGAAATTATTCTTTTGGAAAATTAATTGGTGAAAACAGTTCCAAAAGAAAAATATCATCATATTTAAAAAATAATACAGTCGAAGGTATGTACACGTTAAAGTCAATTTATCAATTAACAAAGAGTAAAAGAATAAAATATCCTTTTTTAGATTTGATTTATGATGTAGTTTATGGTAAACTATGCCCTGAAGAAATATTGGCTTTCTTAATTAATAAAGAATAAATAAAGAAAATAGGTGGGTTATGGGAAATAATAAACTTGAAAATTTAAAAGAGGAGTATGAAAAAAATCCAAAAGATAAAAATCTTTTAAGATATATTTCTTGTTTAATAGCTTATCGTAATTATGATGAAGCTTTGAATTTATTAGAAAAAGTAACAGATGATACTAAAATGAATATAGTATATCTTTATCGTGCAAAAATTTATCGATTTAAAGGTAATGAGGAAAAATTTATTGAAAATATCAATAAAATATTAAGTACTGATATAGCCCATGAAGCATATTTAGAATTGGCTGAATATACTTTATCTAAAATGATAAATTTAAAAAAACAGATAAAGACAAGACAAATTGAAAAGAATAATGAAACAACAAAAACAATAGATAATCTAACTAGTACTATGAGAGATTATTTAGAAAAATCATTAAATCTTAATAAGACAGGGAATGCATTGTTAAAATATGCTGAATTAGAGTTTTTCTTGGAAAATTATAATGAAGCTAAAAAGCTCTTTGAAGAAATATTAGAATCAAATGATTTAAAAATCCAATTAAAAGATCTTTATTTTGTTAAATTAAGATTAGCTACTATACATATAAATAATGGCGATTTAGATTCTGCTAATAAATTAATTGAAGAAATTTTAAATGATAAATATCCTAATAAAAATAAAGCATTTTCATTGAAAGCGCAAATCCTTATGAAAAAGGGAGAGTTATTAGAAGCCCAAAAGTTTTATAAAAAAAGTTTAGAAAACTTTGGCTCTCCTGATGATTATTTAGAATATGCGAAGTTATGTATTAGTTTAGCTAAAAATGATGAAGCTTTAGAATATTTAAATAAAGTTAAAGGAACTTACTTAAAGAATCGAGCTATTCAAGAAGAAGCTAAATTAAATCTAAATTTAGGAAAATATGATGAGGCAATTAATCTCTATAAAAAGATGCTAAGTGGAAGTTATAAGGATAAAAACATAGCATATATTGGAATTGGCTCTGCATATCGTATACTGGGTAAATATAAAGAAGCTATAGAATGGTTAAATAAGGCTCTTTCGGGAAGTGAACATGATAAGATTATGGCTAGTATAGAATTAGCTAAGTTATATGAAGAACTAAATGATCTTTCGAAATCGGAAAAGTTGCTTGATAATGTTATAAAAACATCTAAAGGAAATTATGGAAGATTAGAATATGCAAGATTGTTAATAAAACTACATAATCATGAAGAGGCAAAAAAATTATTATTAGAAATATTAGACAATAGTTCAAATAAGATAGATAAACAAGAAGCTTTAATAACACTTGCTTCTTTAGAAAAGAGTTCAGGAAATCTTATAGAAGCGAAAAACTATATAAAAGGTATAAAAAATTTAAAAAACAAAACATTTTATAAAGCATTATGTATAGAGATCGAATGTAACATAGAGTTAAAAGAATTTGATTTAGCAAGAAAAAATATTGACATTTTAAAAGAATCTCAATCAAAAATTGATAAAGAAAAAACATTGTTTTATGAAGCAGAACTTTTGCGAGCAAAAGGAAATCTAATTGAAGCAGAAAATAAATACATCGAGTTAATTAAATTAAATAATTGTAGTGTTCTTGCTTTAAATAGTTTAGCTAAGATTTATAAAAATACTAATAATGACAAATTTTTTGGAGTAATAAATAAAATAAGAAATATCTCTAATAATAATGCTCCTTTGGCAGATTACTTAGAAGCAACATATTATGTCCAATCTGGAAATTTAAAAAAAGCGTTAGATTTATTACATAAAAATATTAATAGTAATAATGACTATAAAGAAGTAAGCGTAATTTTATGTGCTGAGATTGAAGAATTTTGTGATAATTTTAATGAAGCAATTGATTATTATAAAATGATTGATAATAAAAATTCTAGATATTATAATAAAGCTATATTTAGAATTGCTAAAATATATTTAAAAATTGGAGATTTAGAAAAAAGTGAGTTTTATTTTAAGCAAATTAAAGATAATAATGGTTCATATAAAAATCTAGCAGAAATAAATTTATCTATAATTTTATCCGAAAAAAAAGAATATGATAAAGCAACAGAAAACTTAATTAAATACAATGATACAAGACAAGAAGGATATGCTAAATTAGAATTAGCCAAAATAAAAATTAAACAAAATAAATTAGAAGAGGCCAACAATATTTTAGAAAGTATTATTAATACTTCAAGTCGTTTTCATGTAATCTTAGAACTTATAAAATTAAAAGGAAAACTTAAGGAATATTATGAAGCAATAATGTATGCAGATGTTTTAATTGGCGAAAGTAATGGACATATAAAAAAACTTGCAATGTTAGAAAAAGCAAGAATATATTCTTCAATAGGGGAATATAAAAAAGCAAGAATAATTTGCTTAGATATTTTATTTGATATCCAAAATGATGATTTTGATTTTGAAGAAGATTATATTGATAATGATCGTGCTTCACGTTTTAAAAACAATGTGTTGTTAGTCCTTGGTCAGTCTGAAAAAGGCTTAGGAAATATAGAAGAAGCAACTAATTATTTTTTACAAGTCAACGCTACCAAAGAAAAAGCATATTCCTATTGTGAATTAATAGATATTGAAATTGAAAGAAAGAATTTTGATAAAGCATTAGAATATATTTCAATGATTGAGAATTCATTTTTAGCAGATAGAGCAAAAATAAAAAAGATTGGTATTTGTCTTGAATTAGGTGAATATGCTAAAATTCATGATATTTGCCAAGAAATAAAAAGTGATGAATATAAAGAATTAGCAACTTACAGAAATGCTTTAGCGTATTTTGGAGAAGAAAATTTTGCAAAAGCTAAAATATTATTTTCTCAATTAATAGGCGAAGATAGGAACTTTAATGATCTTTCTAAAATGTATTTAGGTAAGATTGCAATTATTGAGAAGGATTTTAATACGGCTAGAAAGTATTTTGATTCATCGGATAATTATAATTTATCTAAAATAAGACAATTAATGTTTATTGATTTAAAAGAAAATAAATATTATGATGCTTTAAAAAAAGCAATGATTTTATATGATTATACTAATGCATTCAACGAAAAAGAAAAAGACTCAATTATCATAAGTTTTTTATCGTCTAAATTAAATATTATTTTGCCTGAAAAATATTATGGTAAAATAACTAAAATAAAAGAAAATGCTTTGGAATATAATAAAAATGATGCTTATAATTATATAATTGATAAATCTATAAATGATAATATATTTAATCCTGAAGTTGATTTTTCATTATTATTAAATATAGTTGAAACAAAGTTAGATGACAATCATTTTATAAAAAATGCTGGATATGATGAATATGTTTTTGAGTTTAATAATATTGGAATTAATGGAGAAAATTATTTGAAAGTTTGTACTTTACCTAATACAAAAAATATTATTTCAATGTATCCAATAAAGTCTCGTCATGACTTTCATAGTGAATATGTTAGAAAAAAAGCTCGAAACGAAAATTAATTTGTTTCAACTTTTTTTATTTTATTAAAAAGATTGCTAATATAAAACCAATATTTAAAACTATGTAAATTAATAGCATAATGCTTGCATATCCACCAGTTCCTGTTTTAGGATAAAAATTATCTTCATCTTCCTTAGTTATTGAAGGAAAATTTGGGCTTTTTAAAACTAATTTAGGACCTTTACTACTTGAAAGACCATCACTATTGTTAAAATCATATAATAATTCTAAACCTTCAGTCTGATTTATATAAGGATTATTAATTAAACTATAAATTAAATTTCCCATTTTGTTAAGTTTAACTATGGCAAAATCTAATAGATAATCTTGATATGCTAATAAAGATTTATAGGCTTTAATAAAGCCTTTTAATTCTTTTCTTTCAGAATCGTTCATTGTTTTTTTTACAACTATTGTTTCTATGTTCATATAAATAATATTTTCATTATAATTCTCATTTTTAATATAATTTTGTTCTTCATTTATATCACAATGAATTTTTACTAAATTGAAAAAATCATAATCGCTTAAAGAAAAAGAAAGAGGATTCTTATTAAAATTAATTAATCTAAATTCTCCCAAGTTAATTTTGTAATCATTAAAAGATAATATATTATCTTTTAATTTCAAGGTGTTTAAATGAGGATATTTTAAAGTCATAAGTTTGAAAAATTCTTCATTGGCTTTTGCATTTGAATTAACCATTTTTTATCCTCCTTATCATAATAATATTATCAAATTATTTTATAAAATACAATTGTTTTAAATGAGATATTATTGTATTATATTTAAGAAAGGATTTTCTATATGGAAAAATTAAATGAGGATTTTATAAAAAAAATTTCAAACAAAAAAAATGAGCCACAATGGATGTTAGATTTTCGACTTAAAGCTTACCATAAGTTTTTGGAATTAGAAAATCCAAACTTTGGTCCAGATATAGATCTTGATTTTGATAAAATACTTTATTATAAAAGTGATGTTGCTTCATCAGTTGATGATTGGAATAAAGTTGATAAAAATATTGAAAAAAAGTTTTGCGATTTAGGTGTAATTAAAGCTGAACAAGAATATCTAAGTGGTGTAACTAATCAATATGAAAGTGAAGTAGTTTATCATAAAAATAATAATAAAGATGGAGTTATATTTTTGAGTACTGATGATGCTTTAAAAAAATATCCGGACTTATTTAAAAAATATTTTAACTCTTTAGTAGATTATTCTGAAAATAAATATACGGCTTTAAATGGAGCTTTGTGGAGTGGTGGTAGTTTTATTTACGTTCCACCTTATACTAAGATAGATAGACCATTGCAAAGTTATTTTAGAATTGAAACAGAGAGTCTAGGACAATTTGAAAGAACTATCATTATTGTTGATGAAGGGGCTGAACTTGATTATATTGAAGGGTGTACTGCTAAAAGTTATTCTTCAAATTCCTTACATGCCGGTGTTGTAGAAATTTTTGTTATGAAGAATGCTCGAATGAGATATTCAACTATCCAAAATTGGTCACTAGATGTTTATAATTTAGTTACTAAAAGAGCAATTGTAGAAGAAAATGGCAAAATGGAATGGGTCGATGGTAATGTAGGGAGTAAAGTTACAATGAAATATCCTTCTTGTATTTTAAAAGGAGATAATTCTGTAGGAAACTCTATAAGTATTGCATATGCTAAAACTGGACAAATACTGGATGCTGGAGCTAAAATGATTCACTTAGGGAAAAATACTAAAAGTAATATTGTTAGTAAATCAATAGCCGAAAAAAGTGGAATAGCTAATTATCGGGGAACTTCAAGAATTACAAAAAATGCAATAGGAAGTGTAGCTTCGGTTAAGTGTGATACCCTTTTGTTAGATAATATTTCCAAAAGTGATACATATCCTAAAAATATAGTAGAAAATAATTCTTCCACTCTAGAACATGAAGCAAGTGTTTCTAAAATAAAAGAAGAGGAAATGTTTTATTTGACATCTAAAGGGTTATCTGAAGAAAGAGCTAAAGAATTATTAGTAATGGGCTTTATTAGTGATTTTAAAAAAGAATTACCAATGGAATATGCTGTTGAATTAAATCGTTTATTAAAATGTTAATTTTATAAAATTTAATGTATATTAAGAGTTGATTGTTCAAATCAACTTTTTAATTTATATATTTCTAATATTTAGCTTATTTTTGTTATCAATATTTGATTTATGTACTTTTGCATCAAATTTTTTTAAATGATATAGTGAGCTAGAAAGGAGAAAAAAATATGTTAAATCAAGTAGTTTTAGTAGGTAGATTGACAACAGACCCTGAAGCATTAAAAACTGAAAAAGGCAAGAAAAGAACTAGTGTAACAGTTGCAGTTCCTAGAAGTTATAAAAATTCGGAGGGATTATATGATACTGATTTTATCCGATGCATCTTATGGAATGGTATTGCCTCAAGTACTTGTGAATATTGTAAAAAAGGGGATGTTGTGGGTATAAAAGGTAGAATTCAAACATCAAGTTATGATAAAGATGGAGAAACTAAATATATAGTTGAAGTAATTGCTGAAAAAGTTACCTTCTTAACTAGTAAAAAAACAGGGGAATAATCCTGTTTTAAATTTTACCAATCAAAAAAGATATCATCAGGTTTTAAATTAAATATTTTGGCAATTTTTACTGCTAGTTTATAATAAAGTTTTCTATCTTTATTTTCTATTTGCCAGTAGTAAGTATAAGATATATTAAGCATCTGTGCCATTTCTTTTATAGTTATTTTATTTTTTATTCTTAGTTTTTGTAGTTTATTCATATTAATCACTATCTAAGTATACACGAAAAAGTAAAATAAATCTACTAAAAGTAGAATCAAAACATAAAAATTTTTTATTTGCTTATACTAAACTTGGTGATAAAGTAATGATACGTGGTGATAGATTAAAAGCTTTAAGAAAAGAAAAAAATATGTCTCAAGATGAATTAGCAAATTTAGTTGGCGTTTCAAAATCTTCAATAAGTTGTTATGAAAAGGGGACTAGAACTCCTTCGATTGAAACGATGATTGATTTTATGACTCTTTTTGGTGTTTCTTCTGATTATTTAATTGGAAGCGACAATCTAATAAAAACAATAACTAATGATGAAAATAACTTCACAGTATTGTCAAGAGAAGAAATTATATTTTTAGACGAATTGAAGAAAAATGATATGATTTCAAATTTAATATTAGATGATCCTAAAAGAGTAGCAGATTTAATAAAAACAAAAATCGGTTAAAAGTTATAATTATAACTTTTTTTTATATACTTTAATAGGTGAGTTTATGAAGAAAATTATTAAAATACTAAGCATCCTTTTTTTAGTTTGTTTTAGTTTTTATTATACAGAAAAAATAGCAATTGTGATGAAAAATAAAGATGAATTGATGATAAAAATCAATAATACAAAAGAACGTTATAATGTGGATTATGTTAATGCTAAAATTGAGGGGGAAACTATTATTCCAGGAATAAATGGATTAAATGTAAATGCTAATAAGAGTTATAATAATATGAAATCAATTAATGTCTTTAATGAATACTATTTGAAATATGATCAAATAAAACCAGAGATATCTTTAGTAGATAATAAAGATAAAATAATTATAAAAGGAAATAAAAATAAAAATGCTATATCCTTAGTTATAAAAAATAATCCTTATATTAAAACATATTTAAAAAATTTAGGATATGATACTGAATATGATGGTGTTTGTATAATAAATATTAATAGCAAATGTAATTCTACTGAATTAAGAGTTAAGCCATCTTTAGTCATTAACCATCAAAATGTTTTGACAGAAAAAAATAAAATTGAATCAGGAGATATTATACTTATAGAAGAAAATTTAAGTGTTGAAGAAATAGAGAGATTGATTGAAGAAATAAAATATCGAGATTTAAAAATTATTTCATTAAATGATATGATAAGTGAAGAAAATAATATTAAATGATATAGAAATATGATATAATTAATTAAGGTGGTAATAATGAAAAACAAAGGATATACTATTCCAGAATTATTAGTGGTAATTGCAGTATTAGGAATTGTATCGATGATAGCAATAATCAAAACATCATATGCATTTTCAAATGACTTAGCAACTGAGGTTCAAAATGATAATTATTATTTAATAGAAAAGCAAGCTGAGTTTTATGGTGAATTAAATAAAGATAAATTTAATGAAAATAATGAAATATTTATTTTAGCTAAAGATTTGGTTGATGCTAATCTTCTGCCTGTTGATGAAAATAATCATATTTTATCAAGTGAAAGAGATTTGTCTAAGGTTAAGATAAAGCTAACTTTAAAAGATGATAAAATTACGGCTAAAGTAGTTGAATAGGTGAGCTATGCCAATTACCAAAACTAATTTTATTAATTATTCTCGATGCCCTAGATATGCTGCTTTAGATAATATAAAAAAGGAGAAACTTCTTAGCGATATTTCATATGATGAATATTTAGAAGAAGAAAATTTATCTCATATTGAAGAAATTTTAGGAAATATGTTTGAAGTGGATGAAAATGGCGAAGAAGTCGATTTAGTAGACAAATTAGATCGACAATTAGAGGCTATGCTACCTTATTATAACAAAGTGGAAGAAGAGGCTGGAAAAATTGCTAAAAAATATTTTGGCGGTACTGTAAAATATGCTGCTGATACAAAAAGCCAAGAGTGTTTTGATTTTAACCGAAATGGTTTTAATTATTTATGTTATATTGATGTTTATAATGAAGTGGATGACAAAATAAATATAATAGAAGTTAAAGCTACAACTACTAATAAATATATGAATTTAAAATCAAATCATAAAAAGTGCGAAAAATATTCTATTTTTCATAAGATTGATAATATTCTTTATTTAAAAGATGAAATAGATGGATATGATATTCAAAGAGAAATGCCATTGGAAAATTATCAAAAACAAAAAGAAAAGCTTTTTGATCGTTATAAAGAAGGATCATATGTTTTTGATTTAGCTATTCAAAGATTTATTATAGAAGGTGAATATAAACAAAGTAATAATGAAGATAAAATCAAAAATTTTCGATATTATTTAGGGGTATTAAATGCTGATTATACATTTTCGGGGAAATATATTGATAATGAGCCAGTATATGAACCCGATGAAAATGGGGAAGAATTAATTACATTTATAGATTTAACTAAAGTTACTGGCGAATTACAACCATTTATTATTTCTGAGGCTGATAAATTAGAAAGATATATTAAGAATAGCGATACGAAAGAATGTCCTTTAGGTAAATGGTGTACTTATAAGAAAAAAAATCAATGCAAGTTTTTTAATGCAATTTGTGGGAAAAAAATTCCTAAAAAGAATTCGTCTTTAAGTTATGTAAATAATGGACAAGGTTTTAAGACTTTAAACGGAGAAAGATTAAAAGGACTTGATTTAATAAATGAAGGATATATAAATTTAATGGATGTGCCAGAAGAATGGATAACAAATCCTAATCATATAATAGAAAGAAATTGTTATCAATTTGATACTATATATATTGATAAGGAAAAACTATCCGCTGGACTTAAAATGTTAGAATATCCAATTTATCATTTAGACTTTGAAACGTTTCCTTGTCCTGTTCCAAGATTTAAAGGAGAAAAGCCATATATTCAATCGCCATTTGAATTTAGTTTACATATAGAACGAGAACCTGGAGTGTGTGATTTTGATAAAGATAACTATATTTTTCTGAATAGTGATTTGTCAGATCAAAGAGAAGAAATGATTAAAGCGATGCTTAAATATATGGATCCAAATAAAGGAACTTTATTTGCTCAAAATGTGACTTTTGAAAAAGGCAGAATAAAAGAAATGGCTGAATGCTTTCCAAAATATAAAAATGAATTAATGAAATTACATGATCGTGGATTTGATTTACTATGGCTAGTTAACACTAATTCAAAAATGTATGAAGAATTAGGATTTGATAAAGAAAAAGCCAAAATGTTTAATTACTATAATAAAGCTTTAAGTGGTTCATTTTCCATAAAAAAAACATTGCCGGTATTCTCTGACTTATCATATGATAAATTAGTAGTTAAAAATGGTACTGAAGCAATTGTTGAATATGCTAATTATGATAAAATGTCTAAAGAAGAATTTAATTTAAAATATGAAGCTTTAAAAATATATTGTAAGCAAGATACCTGGGCAATGGTTTTAATTTTAGAAGCGTTAAGACAATTAGTAAAATAAATGTCAATAATATACAAAAATCTTGTATGGTTTACATATTATTTAGTATCATAATAATGTAAGGATGTGAGAAAATGTTATACCCATCAATTGATAAACTATTAAATATAGTAGATTCAAAATATAAATTAGTTCATGTTGCTTCAATCAGAAGTAAACAAATGTTAGAAAACAAACATTTTCAAATGAATGAAGAGGAGTATATCAACAAAAAAGAATTAGGTAGGGCTTTGGAAGAAGTTGAAAAACATTTGTTAAAAATAAAAGAAAATTAATAAAATAATAAAAAAGCTCTTGCTAAAAATTATCTTATGTGATAAGATAATTTTGTTCTTTGGGGAATTGGCTCAGTTGGCTAGAGCACCTGCCTTGCACGCAGGGGGTCAAGGGTTCGAATCCCTTATTCTCCACCAATATGAACATAAACGACTTTTTATAGTCGTTTTTTTAATATAAAAAAAGGAAAAACTCCTTTTTTATTTGCTAAGTTCACTATTTAACTTAGTATATTCTTGTTCAATTTTAGTTTTAGTTGCTTCTTCTAAAGTATACCAATTTTTATTGTAAGCTAAATTAAATAATGTTTTAGCTTCCTTTGAAATAGTATCAAACATTTCAAAATAAGCGTCATAAATTGGTGTACAACTAGCTTCGTTTAAAGCAATAGCAGTATTAACCACAATATTTTTTTCTGTTTCTAAAATATCATATAATATATATTTATCATTCATTATCATCACCATTTTCTAATAATTTTGTTAAGTTCTGACAATTTTTTAAATGAATTTTATTTAATTTAGTTAATTCTTTACATAAATCTTCATCCTCACAAGACTCTAAATAAAATTCTGTCTTTTTTGCTGCAGTAAAATTCCAATTAAACATATCAGATATATAAGACAAATCTTTTGAGGATATCATATTTGGTATTTTCTTCATTCTAATCCCTCCATTAATTATAATGGATTAAATAATTATAAATAAACTAAAATATCTTTGTAAATTTCTACCAATTTATCCAATGAATATATTGCGTTAGCACTTGAAGGACTAGGTAAATAAGTGATATTTATATTAATAAGATTTTTGAAAAACTTATTATAATATCGTAATGCTGTTTTTCCTGTAATAAAAATGTGTTTTATGTTACTATTTTTAATAATTTTATTTATATTATTAGGAACAACATCTTTAATTGAACAATCACTTGAGTTATTGATTTCGCATGAGTAAATAACATCCCATAAAGCAATTTTGTTTAGAAGTAAAAAATTTATTTTATTGTCCATATTTTCTAACTTTACATTGAAAATAATTTCTAATATTTTCCAGAATCGATTGTTTTTGTTTGCATAATAAAAATTTTCTTTTCGTGAAATTACACTTGGAAAAGATCCTAAAATAAGTATTTTTGAATTTTTATTATATATTGGTTTTAATGGATGAATTAATTTCATAAATAATCACTATTATATTATAACTTATAAATATAAATTTTATTTATAAGAAAGATAAAAAATAAATATTTGTTAAATTTTAATTTGTATTGTTAAATAAAGTTGAGAGATCAAATAGGCCTATAAATCTCTAATATGGAGGTTTTTATGAAAGTTTTAAAAATTGTATTAACTGGAGGACCAAGAGGGGGCAAAACCAGTCTTATCCCCATAATTAAAGAATATTTAGAAAAAAAGCCTAATTCTTATGTGATTGTTGTGCCAGAAACTGCTACTGATTTAGCTAAAATGGGAATAAGGCCATCTTCTGATAAGAACAAAACTTTAGTTTTTCAAGATATAGTGTATACTTTACAAAAATCTAAAGAAGATGCTATTGAAAAAATAATTGCCACTTATCCAGAAGATTCTAATGTCTATATAATATATGATAGAGGTATACTTGATAATAGAGCATACCTTGAAGAAGATGAATTTGATAATATTTTAAACAAATATAATGATAACGAATTAAGAATTTTAAGTAATTATGATGTAATTTATGGATTATGCTCATCATCTCATATAGATGGACAATATGAAACAAAAAGTAATGAAGCACGTTACGAAAATGAAGAAGAAGCAAGATATAGAGATAAAAAAACTATTAAAAGTTGGGAACTTCATCCTAATTATAAAATAATAGATGCTACGGATAATTTTGAAATGAAAAAAGATCTAATGTTAAATTCAATATCCAATATTTGTGAAGAAAAAGATAAGAGAACATATCGAAGATTTATATTTGATAGACCTTTTGATTTAAACTTGTTGTATAAAAGTAATGTCAAAAAAGTAAAAGAAATTGATAATTATTTAAGCTCTTATCATAAAGATACTTATTTTGTTGTTCAAAAAAGAGCTTATAAAGATAATTATTCTTATAACATGAAAATAAAAAAATGTGATTCTAATGAAGAAGTTACAATAAAATTTCAAAATTTGACTGAAGAAGAATATAATAAATTACTTAATTATAATAGAATCGATAAAATTTTATATAAAAATGTATATACTTTTATTAAAGATAAACAAGTATGGAAGCTAATGATATGTGATGGAAAATACTTCTTAGAAGTAGAAACTACGCCACAGCATCAAGATGTAAAGTTGCCTAAGGAATTAGATGAAGCAATAGAAATATCAAATGATGTTTATTATGATATGATAGCCGACTTAGGATATAATAGAACTTTAAATTTATAATAATAAGTGTTAATATATAGTCAAAAGGAGGGTATATGAGTATTTATAATAGTTATTCTGATTTCAATAAATATCGTGTTTTTTATGCTGTTGCAGAATGCTTAAGTTTTTCAAAAGCTACAGAATATTTACATGTTTCACAACCAGCAATAAGTCATGCCATAAAAGAGTTGGAAGAACAATTGGAAACGAAATTATTTAAAAGAGAAAACAAAAAAATTTCATTAACTGAAGATGGTGAAAAACTTCTTAATTATGTAAAAAGTGCTTTTGATAGTATTGTGGCTGGAGAAAGAGCTTTGAAAGAAACTAAAGAAGAACTTACTGGTAAAGTTAGAATAGGAATATATTCTCATATTTCTACGGTTATACTTCCCAAAATAATTAAAGCTTTTAGCGAAAAATATCCCAAAGTAAAATTTACTATATTTTCTTCGAGTGACATGGAAATTAAAGAAAAATTAAATGATCGTGAATTAGATATTGCCATTCTTCATTATCCTATTTTTGTAGATAATGAAAAATATACTGAAGAAAAATTATGTGAATTAGAAAGTTGCTTTTTTGGTAATTATTATTATTATGAAAAATTTACCAAAAATTACAATATAAATAAGCAAGAATTCCCTGTTATATTACCAATGAAAGGGTTTATTGATACTCTAATTTTAGAAAGATATTTAAAAAATTATAATATCATTTTAAAACCCACTTATCGAGTTTATGCTACTGAGTTAAAAGTTGCTTTAGCTAAAGAAGGATTAGGAATTTGTTGGGGATTAAGAGAATGTATAAAAAAAGATTTAGAAAATAAAGAACTATATGAAATACCAATAGACATAGAATGCCCCAAAATGACCATAAGTATTGCTTATGATAAAAACTATATAAGTAATACATCATTAGAGTTTATCAAATATTTAAAAGATAATTATAAAAAATAGGAACATTTATTGCTCCTTTTCTTTTTTTATTATTGCCTGTTTTTATATTGTATTTTTTGTTTATTAATAGCCCTTATTGAATTATTTATTTTGTGTTTTTATTAATTTCTTTTGATTTTGTAATTCATTATATTCTGCTTCTGCTTCGTCTGCATCACATCTAAGATAACAAGCAGCTTGTCTATAGTCATCATAGCACTTTCCAGTTTTTGTTTCTAATTCATTGGCTAAAGCTTCTAAATTTTCTCCTTTTTCAAACAAATATAATGCTCTTAAGGAATTAAATCCTCTCATATTTCTATTATACTTCATAGCATCTTCTAAATATTGTTTAATATAAGATGGTCTTTCTGTTTCTTCTATTGTATAACCTTTAGCTTTTTGTTCAGGTACAATTACATCCAATAATATTTCAAACCAAGCAGCTACAATATGCCTATGGCAAAATTCAGCATTTGATTCATAACATAATAAAACTGAATAGTCAAGATCTCTATAAACTTCTTCTGGATCTAATTTTGATAATACTTGATTCCAATATTCTTGTACATAATATCTATTATTTTCTTCTTCAGACATTTTACCAATGTTATTATGCCATACGTTCCAAAAAGATAATTTTGGCGCTAATTTTGGATAACATTTTCCTTGATAATTAGCATCTTTTCCTCGATTACCGGAGATAGAATAAGTTCTATATTTATCTGACTGCCGATTACTTGTACTAATCATATTCTTTCCTCCTAATAAATATCCACCTTTTTATCTCTTTATCTATCAAATATTATAACATATTTTTACATGGCTTTTAATACATTTTATTTTATCTTTTAATTACTCTAATTCTTGTTTAATAATATTAACCATTTTACCCATCCTTTCCTTTTGGATGATTTTTTGTAAACACAAAAAAACTAATTCATTTTTGAATTAGTTATTTATCTAAAACTCGAAAAGTTCGAGCAGATTTCCTTTTGGTAGCGACGGAGAGATTCGAACTCACGACCTACCGGGTATGAACCGGGTGCTCTAGCCAGCTGAGCTACATCGCCATTTCCAAAGTAATTAAATGATATCATAATAAATTTGTTTTGACAACACTTTTTTTAAATTTAAGCTTATTGCAATATTTTATAATTTAACTTATAATTTAAAATAGGAAGTGAAAGAAGATGGGAAAAGATAAAGTTCAAGAAATTCAAAATAAGATTATTCAAAGGAAAAAAAATAATAATTTTAACAACTCTTTAATTATATTATTATTAACAATTTTATTAGTATTAATTTGTATAGTATTATATTTTTACATAAGATAAAAATCATTTTTTCATTATATTAACATTTAAGGAAACACTTGAGTGTTTTTTCTTGTGATAAAAAAATATATAGTTTATAATATTTTTGAAAAGAAGGTGTAACTATGAAAATCTTAAATTTATTACCAGCTGATAAGTATCTTGTAGTTAACAAAACCATTCTTACCGAAAATGATAAACGAAACTTAATTTCTTTATATGAGCCAATTATTGGATATGCTGCAGTAAGTCTTTATCTTACTTTATGGAGCGATTTAGATAAATTAGAAATAATGAGCATAGATTATTCTCATCATCATTTAATGACAATTTTAAAAATGGATTTAAATACCATAAAAACAAGTAGAGAATGTCTAGAGTCTGTAGGACTTTTAAAATCTTATGTTAAAGAAGGAGAAGTAAATGAATATATTTATGAATTATACTCTCCATTGAATGCTTCTGAATTTTTTAATCACCCAATATTTAACGTTGTTTTATATAATAACATTGGAAAGTATGAATATGAATTGTTAAAAAAACAATATCAAAAAGTAAGAGTTAATCTTGATGAATATAAAGATGTCACAAAAAGAATTAAAGAAACTTTTACAACTTCAAATACTATTCCTTCTTTTGAGGTAAAAGAAAGAACAATCGGTTTAGTAGAAGCTAATGATCAAATTGATTTTGATTTATTAATTGAAACTTTACCAAAATCTTTATTTAATGAAAAAGTATTAACTAAAAAATTAAAAGAACTTCTTAATAATTTATCATTCATTTATAATATCGATACTTTAAGAATGTGTGAAATAATTAGAATGGTAATTGTTGATAAAGGAACTCTAAATAAAGAAGAACTAAGAAAGATGTGCCGAAAATACTATCAATATAATAATGGAGGATTGCCTACATTAGTGTATCGAACTCAACCCGATTATTTAAAAAATCCTACAGGTGATAATTCTAAACGCGGAAGATTAATTGCAGTATTTGAAAATACAACACCTTATGACTTTCTTAAAAATAAATATAATGGAGTAAATCCAACACCAAGAGATTTAAAATTATTAGAAATGCTTCTCATCGATTTAGAACTTAATCCTGCTGTAGTAAATGTACTAATTGATTATTCTTTAAAACTTAATAATAATAAATTAACTAGTGGGTTTATCGAGACAATTGCGGGTCAATGGAAAAGAGCAAAAATTGAAACTGCTTCTCAAGCAATGGATTACGCAGAAAAAGAATACAAAAAAAAGAACAAAAGTAAAGATAGCACTAAAGTTAAAAATAAAACTATTGAACCAACATGGTTTAATGAAGAAATAGAAAAGAAAGAAGCTACAGAGGCAGAAAAAGCTGAACTCGAAGCATTGATCAAAGGAATTAGGTGATTAAATGGAGCCGATTAAACTAAATAACATGAAAGACATAAAACAAAAATTAAATGAAAATTATTTTGAGGCTAAAAAAGATAAAATGTTTTGTAAAATATGTAAAAATTTAGATGTATCTGAAAAATTATTAAAACAAAATACAACTAAGATATTGGATACTGTAAATGAACTTAATAATTGTAAAAATTGTAATGGATTATATGAATGTAAAAATAAAGTTGAGGGGCATGTTTGCTATCCTGAAAGTGACAAAGAAAACATTGTGTTTTCCTATACACCATGTAAATATTTAAAAGCCAATAATAAATTGATTGATAGTAAAATAACTGCTTCAAAAGAATTAGAATTAGCACATATCGAAGATATTGATTGTTCAGATCTTAAAAGAGCTGAAACAATTAAGTGGATATTAAAATTCTACGAGAATTATGATGTGAGTAAAAAAATGAAAGGATTATATCTTCATGGTAATTTTGGATGCGGTAAAACTTTTTTAATTGCTGCGTTATTTAATGACTTAAGAAAAAACAAAAAAGTTTCCACAGAAATAGTATATTTTCCAGAAATATTACGTATATTAAAAGATGATTGGAATTTATTTAATGCTAAGATAAATTACTATCAGAAAGTTGACTTATTATTAATAGATGATATTGGGGCTGAAAAAGTTTCTGAATGGGGAAGAGATGAAGTCTTAGGAACAATTTTACAAAGTAGAATGAATAATAATATTCCAACATTTTTTACTTCAAATCTTACAATTGAAGAATTAGAAAGACATTTAGCATTTTCGAAAAATAGTGAAGATTTTGTTAAAGCTCGGAGAATTATTGAAAGAATTAAACAACTTACTGAAGATTTAGAAATGGTAAGCATAAATAGAAGAGGTTAATTCTTTTTCTTTTTTTACAATTGTTAGCACTCCATATTGACAAGTGCTAACAATTGCGTTATAATATGTTTGTAATTTGAATGAAAGGAGCAATTTAAAATGTATAATAATGAAGTTAATGAGAATGTTTTAGAAAAATATGGTCGTGATATTACTGAAAGTGTTAAACAAAATAAAATTGATCCGGTTATTGGAAGAGATGATGAAATAAGGAGTATTACACGTATTTTATCTCGGAAAACTAAAAATAACCCTGTTTTAATTGGAGAACCAGGAGTTGGTAAAACAGCAATAGTTGAAGGGCTTGCTGAAAGAATTATAAAAAAAGATGTTCCTGATAGTTTAAAGAATAAAAGGATTTGGGAATTAGATTTAGGGGCTTTAATTGCTGGAGCTAAATATCGTGGGGAATTTGAAGAAAGATTAAAAGCTGTTTTAAAGGAAATTAAAGATAGTGAAGGAGAAATTATTCTTTTTATTGATGAAATTCATATGATCGTAGGCGCTGGTGCTGAAGGAGCTATGGATGCTGGTAATATGTTAAAACCAATGTTAGCTCGAGGAGATATCCGACTTATTGGTGCTACAACTTTGAATGAATATCGTAAATATATTGAGAAAGATGGGGCTTTAGAAAGAAGACTTCAAAAAATTATTGTAAAAGAACCAAATGTTATTGATACAATAACAATTTTGAGAGGATTAAAAGAAAGATTTGAATTATTTCATAAAGTTAATATTAAAGACAATGCCTTAGTTGCTGCGGCAACATTATCAGATCGTTATATTACTGACAGATTTTTACCGGATAAAGCAATAGATCTTGTTGATGAAGCTTGTGCTACCATTAAAATTCAATTAGATTCCGTTCCAGTAGAATTAGACAAACTTACTAGAGATTTAATGCGTCTTGAAATAGAAAGAGAAGCACTAAAAAAAGAAAAAGATGAGTTATCTAAAAAAAGATTAGAAAAAATAAATGATCAAATTACTGATTTAAAAGAAAAAGAAAAAGTAATGAGAGAAAATTGGAATGCTGAAAAAGAGATAAATGAAAAAATAAATGATCTTAAAGAAGAAATTGAAACAGCTCGTTTTAAACTAAAAACTGCTGAAAATGAATATGATTTAGAAACTGCTGCTAAATTGCGTCATGGAAAAATCCCAGAATTAGAAAAAGAATTAGCAAACTTAAAAAATAATTCTTCTTGTAAAATGTTAAGTGATGTTGTTGACGAAGAAAATATCGCAGAAGTTATTTCTAAATGGACAAATATTCCAATTAAGAAGTTAGTAAGTGGAGAAAAAGATAAGCTTTTAAATTTAAAAAGCAACCTAAAGAAACGAGTAATGGGACAAGATAGTGCTATAGAACTTGTTAGTAACGCCATTATTAGAAGTCGAAGTGGTATAAAAGATCCTAATAGACCAATTGGTTCATTTATCTTCTTAGGACCAACTGGAGTTGGTAAAACGGAGATTGCTAAAAGTTTAGCTTATGAATTATTTGATGATGAAAGACATATGGTTAGAATTGATTGCTCTGAATATATGGAATCTTTTAATGTATCGCGTTTAGTTGGAGCTCCTCCTGGATATGTAGGATATGATGAAGGAGGTCAACTTACCGAAGCAGTAAGACGTAATCCATATAGTATAGTACTATTTGATGAAATTGAAAAAGCTCATAAAGATGTTTTCAATATATTATTACAAATACTTGATGATGGAAGAATAACAGATTCTCAAGGAAGAGTGGTTGATTTTAAAAATACAATTATTATTATGACATCTAATTTAGGAAGTGAATATATTTTAGATAACAAAGAAAACAGAGAATCTTTAGTATATGAAGAGTTAAAAAGAAATTTTAGACCTGAATTTATAAATCGTATAGATGAAATAATAGTATTTAATTCTTTATCTAAGGAAGTTGTTTATGAAATCTTGGATAAGATTATTAGCGAAACAGAAAATCGTTTAAAAGATTTAAATATAAAAATAACTTTAACTGATAAAGCTAAAGATTATATTATTAATGAGTCTTATGACGAAGATTTTGGGGCAAGACCAATCAAAAGATTTGTAACTAAAAATATTGAAACACTTTTGGCAGAAGAAATAATAAATAATAAAATAAAATTAAATGACAATATAATAATTGATTATCAAAATGATACATTAAATCTAAAAATAAATCGGTAGATTTTAATGATATTATAGAAAGTAGACAAATTGAACTGAAATCAGTAATATTATGTCTGCTTTTTATTTGTATTTCTTTAAAAAGTAAATAATTATACAAACTTTTTATTAAAATATGATAAAATAATTAATATACATGGAGGATACTATGAAACAAAAACAGAAGAGAATGAAAGAGTTAATTGAAATATTAAATAAAGCATCTAAATTATATTATCAGTATAATACCTCAATGATGACGGATTTTGAATATGACAAGTTGTATGATGAATTAGTTTCATTAGAGAAAGAAACAAATATGACTTTATCAAATAGTCCAACTATAAATGTAGAACCAGAAATTTTGAGTTCGTTAGAAAAAGTTGAACATCCTTCACCTATGTTATCGCTTGCTAAAACAAAAGATGTTAATGAATTAGCAGAATTTTTAGATAATCAAGTAGGAATTTTGTCATGGAAATTAGATGGATTAACAATAGTTTTAACTTATGAAAATGGAATGTTAGTAAGTGGAGTAACTAGGGGAACTGGTATAATAGGGGAAGTAGTAACTCAAAATGTTAAACAATTTAAAAATGTACCTTTAACAATTCCTTACAAAGGGAAATTAGTTGTAAGGGGAGAAGCTGTAATAAAGTATTCTGATTTTAACAGAATGAACGAAAAATCAGGTGATGGTTCAAGTCAATATAAAAATCCTCGTAATTTATGTTCTGGCTCAGTTAGGCAATTAGATAGTAGTATTACTGCTGAAAGAAATGTAAATTGTATTATATTTGCCTTAATCCATGTTGATGACAAAATATCAAATTATAAAAGTGAACAATATAATTGGTTGGAATCTTTAGGGTTTGAAGTAGTAGAAAGAGTAATTGTAAATAAAACCAATTTAAAAAATACAGTTTTAGAATTTAAAGAAAAAATTAAAAATTATGATATTCCTTCGGATGGTTTAGTTTTAACATATGATGATATAGAATATGGGAATAGTTTAGGAATGACTGCAAAATTTCCACGCCATTCATTAGCTTTTAAATGGCAAGATGAAACTGCTGAAACAGAATTAATTGATGTTGAATGGCAAGTTTCTAGAACTGGATTGATAAACCCTGTGGCGGTTTTTAATCCTGTTGAATTAGAAGGCACTATTGTATCAAGAGCATCTTTACATAATGTATCAATTTTAAAATCATTAAAACTAGGTTTAAAAGATAAGATTTTAGTTTATAAAGCAAACATGATAATTCCTCAAGTTGCAGATAATATTACTAAAAGTAATAGTTTAAAAATACCGGATTTATGTCCAGTTTGTAAAGAAAAAGCTGAAATAATTTCTTCTAGTGATGTAGAATATTTATATTGTACTAATGAGTTGTGTATTGCTAAATTATTAAAACGTATGAGTTTATTTGTAAGTAGAAATGCAATGAATATAGACGGAATATCTGATGCAATACTTAATAAATTAATTGATGAAAATATTATAAATGATTATGTTGATTTATATCATTTAAAAAAATATAAAGATAAAATCATTTCTTTTGAAGGTTTTAAAGAAAAATTATATAACAATTTAATTGAAGCAATTGACAAGTCTAGAAAAGTAAATTTATATAATTTTATATATGCTTTAGGTATTCCAGAAATAGGAGTTGCCAGAGCAAAAATGATTTGTAAATTTTTTGATAATGATTTGAATAAAGTGCTTAACGCTTCTTTTGAAGATTTAAGCTCAATTTCAGGCATAGGAGAAATTATAGCGGAAAAATGGTGTAAAACATTTGAAAATAAACAATTTAGAGAAAGCATAGATAAAGTTTTACAAGAAATCACATTTAATAATATTGATATAAATAATAATGATTCTTTAAGGGATAAAAAGTTTGTTATAACAGGAAGTGTAGAAAATTTTAAAAATAGAGATGCATTAATAGAATATATAGAAGATAGAGGGGGCAAAGTTGTAAAGGCTATTTCTGCGAATGTTGATTATTTAATCAATAATGATATAACTTCAACATCTTCCAAAAATAAAAAAGCTAAGGAATTAGGTATTAAAATTATAAATGAAAATGAACTATTAAAAATGAGTTAAAAAAATTGAAAAAATAAATTTTTCAATTTTCTTTTTTTATTCTAACTAATTGAATTCCTGGGTTATACAATATGTTATTTGCTTTATAAAGAAATACATTTCTATCGGGTAAAGTACGTAAAGGAGGGCATATTATTCCAGTATAATAACCATATTGACATTCAGAGCATTCTTCACAATCAATAACACCTCTCGTAAAAGTGGGAAATAAACCTTTAGCTTTAATATAAAATCCTCTATTACCAGGCATAAGTTTATCCAAAGTTGGAGTAACTAGGCCGTTGTGAGAATGGCCAGATAAAATACAATCAGTATTAACCTTATATTCTTTATCTAGTTTATTAAATATTAATGGATCTATTATTTTAGGATTATGACTTAATATAGAATTAAAATAATTAATATTAAAATCAGGAATATTAGCATTCATTTTTTTTATAAAAGAATTATAATGAGAATCATCAAAAAAATCTACTCCACAAAAAGAATAGCCATCGTTTGTAATAATCTTATTATTATCAATAACTTTCAAATTATTAATATTTTTAATTTCTTTACAAATTTTTGAAGGAAGATGAGATTGAACTTTATACATTTCATTCTTAATACGATATTTTTTTATATCATGATTTCCATAAATAAAATATACAGGTGAAATTTTAGCTAAATTATTCAACCATTCGATAACTTCACTATAAGAATTATCGTCACATAAATCGCCTAAGAAACAAATATATGTAGGATTTAAATCTTCAATTTTTTGAGTTAACGTAACCAAAAAATTAGATGTCAAACTTTTTGTATAATGTAAATCACTTATACATACTATATTAGAATCTTTAACATGCTTGTTTGTATTAATAGTAGTATTTTTTACAAAAAATTTCATAGATAGTTCCTTTCTTGTTTAGTAATTTTAACTTAATTTTAAATATATTTCAACAAAACAACAAAAAAATTGCATTTTTCTTAAAAAAATGATAATATTTAATTAAATCGATGAGGAAAGACATGATATTAATTATTTTTTTAAAGAGAGTTAGTGGCTGGTGAAAACTAATAAATATAATTAATTATTACTACTTTCTAAGAGGGTTAATAAACTCCGGATAAACCGTTATCAATAATTAAGTTAAACAAGGATGGTACCGTCTTTATGACTCCTAAGGTATCATCTTTTTATTTGAAAGGTGTGATTGCTTGAAAGAAGAAACCAAAAATTTAAAAAAACAATTTGCAATAATACTATTAGAAGAAAGGAAAATTAAAAATGAAAAATATAAAAGATGATGAAAAATTAAATATGTTAAATCATAGCTGTGCACATTTACTTGCTCATGCTGTCAAGCATTTATATCCAAATGCTAAGTTTTGGGTAGGTCCAGTAATTGAAGAAGGATTTTATTATGATATTGATTTAGGGGACGAGGTTATTAAAGAAGAGGATTTAGAAAGATTAGAAAAAGAAATGAAAAAAATTTCTAAATCAAATAAACTAATTAAGAGAATTGAATTATCTAAGGCTGAAGCTCTAGAAATGTTCAAAAGTGATGAATATAAAATTGATTTAATATCTCGAATGGATGAAAATGATACAGTTATTTCTGCGTATCAACAAGAAGATTTCATAGACTTGTGTCGTGGTCCACACGTTGAATCTACCAAAGTAATGAAATATTTTAAACTTTTAAAATTTAGTGGTGCTTATTGGAAAGGCGATTCTAATAATAAGATGCTTCAAAGAATATATGGAGTTTGTTTTGAAACAGAAGAAGATTTAAATGAATACTTACGTGAGTTAGAAGAGGCAAAATTAAGAGATCATCGAAAGATAGGAAAAGATTTAGACATTTTTATGTCACATGATTTAGTTGGTAAAGGTATGCCTTTATGGTTACCAAACGGTGCTATAATACGCAAGCAATTAGAAAACTATATTTATGAAAAAGAACAAAAAATGGGATATAAACATGTATATACCCCTTGTGTAGGAACTATAGATTTATATAAAACTTCAGGACATTGGGATCACTACAAAGATAATATGTTTCCTTCTATGAAAGTTGATGAAGAAGAATTTGTTTTACGTCCAATGAATTGCCCACATCATATGTTAGTTTATGGAAATGATATTCATTCATATCGTGAGTTACCAATAAGAATAGGTGAGTTTGCTACGGATTTTAGATATGAAGCTAGTGGAGCTGTAAAAGGATTGGAACGTGTAAGATGCATGTGCCAAAATGATGCTCATTTATTTGTAAGGCCAGATCAAATAGGAGAAGAATTTAAAAAAGTTGTTTCATTAATATTAGATGTATACAATGATTTTGGGATAAAAAATTATAAATTTAGATTATCATTAAGAGATCCAGAAGATAAAGAAAAATATTTTGATGATGATGATATGTGGAATGAAGCAGAAAATAAACTTCGTGAAGTTTTAAATGAATTTGGATGTGACTATCATGAAGCAATTGGAGAAGCTGCATTTTATGGTCCAAAGTTAGATGTTGAAGTAAAACCCGCAGTTGGACCAGAAGTAACGTTATCAACTTGCCAATTAGATTTTTTATTACCAAGAAAATTTGAATTAAGCTATGTTAATAGTAATGGGGAAAAAGAAACTCCTGTTGTTCTTCATAGAGCAATATTTGGAACGTTTGATAGATTTACATCATTTTTAATTGAAGAAACTAAAGGCGCATTTCCTACATGGTTAGCTCCATTACAAATAAATATAATTCCAGTAAATAATCAATATCATTTAAAATATGCTGAAAGAATTTATGATGAATTGAAAGAATTTGGTTATAGAGTCCAATTAGATGATAGGGAAGAAAAATTAGGTTATAAGATGAGAGAGTCTGTTATGAAAAAAGTTCCATATACTTTAATATTAGGACAAAAAGAAGTTGATTCTGAAAAAATTAGCTTCCGTAAATATGGCTCTGAAGAAACTACGACAGTATCTAAAGAAGAATTCTTATCATTAATTGAAGAAGTAATAAGAGAAAGAAAGTAAAATTTCTTTCTTTTTTGTTGTTTTACACTAATTGTCAACGTTCGACAAAATATTTCAAAATGGGCGAAAAAATATTGACAAGAAGGCTTCGGGAGGGGTACACTTAAGACATAAAATAGAAGAGAATGAGTTTATGAAAATGATGAAAAAATTAATGTTAGCTATAGCTTTTATGGTGTTTGGTATAGCTAGCGCGAATGCAGAAATTTCTTTTAAAGAAATTACATTGAGTGGCGTTGAAGATAAAGTATACTATTTATCAACATCACCAGCAAATCCTATAATTGATTTTACAAAAGGATATAACAAGGCTAATGGTGGATTTCTTTTTGAATCAGTAGTACCATTTAAATGTACAGGAAGTGATGAAAATGTATATGATTATGTTCTTACTCCATCCGGTAAGATAAATCAATTATGTACAAGTGGAACTGCAGAAGAAGAAAACAAAGAAGTATCGCGTTTAGTTGAAAAAGATGGCTCTATTATCAAAGCAACATATAAGAAAGAGGATAGTGATGGTAACCCTGTTGGTGAACCTAGTACTAATACATTACTAGAAAAGAAAGCTGATTCTTATAGCTTTAGCTTAGAAGAAGTAGGAGCTAAATTATTATATAGTAATGAAAAAGTATATTTATACAAAATAAAAAAATCAATTACTAATGCTAGTGGGACATCATATGTATATGCAATTTATGATGCAAAAGGAAACGCATTAGTGGATTTTGGTGGAGTAGTAGATCAAAGTACATCAGACGTAACTTTTAGTAATGCAGTTGCTATTCCAAATGGTCCAAAATCATTTAAAGTTGTAAGCGGCAATGGGCAAGTAAAAGGTTTAGATATTAATAATTTTACAAAAAATTTAAAAGAAAACGAAGAAATAGAAAAAATTACCGTTTATGCAAGTTCAAAGACAGTTAATTATTATGTAGCTAAAATTAAATCAAAAACTGAATACATAATAATGTATGATATTGATGGTGGTCTTGGAATAGTTAAAGATACATCAGGTGCAGTTAGAAGATTTTCAAACGTACCAGTTTTAAAAAATATTAATGGAACTATAGTATATGAAAAGAATGGAATTTATTTCAAACTTGATGGTACTTCATTTACTAGTACTGAAGAAAATACTGCATTCCCAGAAAATAAATTCATGTATAAATACAACAATAC
>CAMEEZ010000002.1 GCA_945915275.1 uncultured Mycoplasma sp. | reverse complement strand
CAACACTATTAGACTATGGAGTGCCAACATTATATAGTGATTTAAGTAGAGAACAAACAACAGAAGACGGAGTAAAAGAAAAAAGAGTCTTAGCATATGATACAGTAGCAGGAAAAGTGGGAGATACACCAGGAAGTAACACACATACCTTAAGATTATGGATAGATAAAAGTAGTCCAGTGACAGAACAAGGAACATCATTCATATCACAAGTAAAAATAAATGCTGGACAAGGGATAGAGAAATATTATACACCAGCAGAATGTTTTACATTTGATGCAGCAACAGGGTCAATAACAGCATATGATGCGACATGTGGAGGAACAGATGTCGTAATACCATATGAAATAGGTGGAGTAGCTGTAACACAAATTGGGGCAAATGCATTTAAAGAAAAAGGGTTAACAAGTGTTGAATTTCCAAGAAGTGTAACAACACTTGGATATATGACATTCCAGTTTAATCCAAACTTAGAAAAAATAATCTTTAAAGATGGATTACTTAGTATTGGATCTCAAGCGTTTGCAGCAAGTACTTCAAGCTCAAATCAAGGAAAATTATCATTTGTAAGTTTTCCTGAGACAATAACAACTATTGGGGCTGCTTCGTTTAGGTTTAATTCGCTAGAACAAGTTGTAATCCCTGATAGTGTTACTAGTGCTTTACCTAGCGTTTTTCAAGGAAATATGATTAAAAAGTTTAAATTAGGAAGTAACATAGACTGGTCAAAGTGTTCAAATCTATTCACTTTAAATGAAATAGAAGAAGTAATTGTGCCAGATAATGTAACAGTAATTGGCTCTAGTATGTTTAGAAATAATCCGATAAAAACTATTAAATTTGGAAGTGGAGTAAATACAATAAAGACATCAGCTTTTGAAAATAGTGTTGAGGGTAAATATAAAAATGAAAACTACTTAACTGAAGTATTTATTCCATCTAATATAACTAATATTGAAATTAGTGCATTTGGAACCGCACCAAGTGATGTAATAATAAGAACTGAAAGAACTAAGGAAGATTTTTTGGCTAATGTAACTACAGGTACAACACCAGGATATCTTTGGTATGGAAATGCAAAAGTAATATCATCAGATGGATTATTAATTTATGAATAAGCAACTATGGGTTGCTTTTTTATTGATTATTTTTTTTAAGAATGATATATTTAAAAAAATAAATGTGTGAGGTTTGTATGAGTGAGATTAATATTGATGATGTATTAAAAAAAATCAAGTCCTACAACGAAGAAGAGTATGACAGAGTATTAAAAGCATATGAAATTGCCAGTAAGGCTCATGCAGGTCAAAAAAGACAAAGTGGAGATGATTATATTAGTCATCCAGTTAATGTTGCATATATCCTAACTGAAATGATGGCAGATGGTGCTACTATATGTGCTGCTCTTTTACATGATACTATTGAAGATACATATATTACTAAAGAATTAATTATATCAGAGTTTGGTGAGACTATTGCAGACCTTGTTGATGGCGTAACAAAAATAAAGAATATGAAATTTGGTAGCACAGAAGAACAACATGATGCTAATATTCATAAATTAATTACAGGTATAAAAACAGACATAAGAATAATTATAATCAAGTTAGCAGACAGGCTTCACAATATGAGAACTTTAAGTTTTAAAGCAGATAATAAGCAAAAAAGAATTGCATTAGAAACTTTAAAAGTATATGTTCCTTTAGCAGATAAAATTGGAGCATACCGAATAAAAAAAGAACTTGAAGATTTAGCATTGAAATTTTTAGAACCGGATTTATATGAGTTAATTAAATGCAAAAGAGAAGATACTTTTAATGAACTTAAATATGATTTAGAAAAAATGGGGAAAATGGTAGTAAAAAAGTTATCAGAAGTTGGAATTGAAGCTCAATCAAGTGTTAGAATAAAAAATATTCATGGAATATATAAGTGTTTAAAAAATAATATTGAATTTGAAAATATTCATGATCTTCTAGTTATAAAAATAATTGTCGATAAAATACCTGATTGTTATTTGGCGTTATGGAAAGTTCATGAATCATTTTTACCAGTTATTAAATTAACTAAAGACTTTATTTGTAAACCTAAAACAAATCTATATCAATCATTACATACTACGGTATTTGGAATGAATGATTGGCTGGTTCAATTTCAAATAAGAACAGATGAAATGGATAGAATTGCTACATATGGACTACCAGCTTATTGGGAAAAATTAAAAGGTAAAGCAGCTTTTGAAATGCAACAAAAAGTAATTACAGAAATACCTTTTTATAGTTATCTTGAAAACATAGAAAATATATCTGATAATAAAAAAACATTTGCCTCATTAATTGATGATGAGTTACTTGCACCAAGTGTATATGTAAGAACTAGAAATGGGAAAATGATTGAACTACCTAAAGGTTCAACACCGGTGGATTTTGCCTATAAAATAGATACTCGTTTAGGAGATTACTTAGAAAAAGCAATAGTAAATGAACAAGAAGTTGCCTTAGATTATAAATTACAAAATGAAGATAACGTATTAATTATTACAGGAGATAAATTAAAAAAATATGATATAGAGATTATTACTAAATTAAGAACTAAACTAGCTAAAGATAAAATAAAAATATCTTTGAAAAAGATATGATATCATATTATTAGTTAGCAGTTAATAATAATGTGGGTTTTGATTATGACAAGTTTTGAAGAGAAAAAAAGAGGAGAACATCTTAATGTAAGTACATTAATTACCTTTAATGAAGATTAAATAATATGATTTCGACTCCATATTTTGGAGATTTGATTTTACTGCAGAAAAAGATGGATTAAAACCAATGAGACAAACATGTAAGAAAATAAAGGTGGATGCGGAATATAGATGGTTTTTAGGAATACTATTTGGAATAGATACACCACATTTTTCAACATTTAGTAAAAATTATGAAAGAAGATTTAAAGATTCAGATATATTTGAAGAAATATTTATAAAGATAGTAAATCAAGCAATAAAATATAATTTAGTAGATGTCATTGTGGTAAAGAAGCAGTTTGGATTGACGAGGTTGGTAATTATTCTCCATGTATTTTCTGGGGTGAAGAATACACTTTAGGGAATATAAGAAATGATAAATATATGGATTTATGGGAAAAACTTTGATTAGTTCAGACATAAAAGGAAATAAAGTGTGCTTGAATTGTAATAATTATAATGTATGTAGAGCAGGATGTAGAGTTAGACCGATACAATTATATGGAAATCTAGATGATGTTGATCTATTATGACCATTAAAGAAATTAAAAAATAAATAATAAACTATTGAATTATTATTTGTTTTATAATATAATTAAATTGTCAAAAGGGTAGTGAATGAAAGGAGAGGTTGAAATATGTGGGCTTGGTTAAGAAAATTCTTCTAAAAAATTAAATTGGCTCTGAAAAGAGCCTTTTTTCTTGTCAAAAAACGTAAAAGTATTTACTCGTTCTTTTGAAAATTTTTAATATATGATATACTCAAATTATAGTAGGTGATATATATGAAAAAAGATAAACTTATGAAACTGTTTTTAGTTTTTTTTGTATATTTTGCTTATACAATGTATGCCAGTAGCTTATTTGGCATGCTTGGTATAGGTGATAATATTTTAGCAAGTTTTATTGGTGATATAATTTTTTCTGCTTTTGTAATTTATACATATCGTAAAAATTTAAAATCAGATTTTAAAAAAACAAAAAAATTGTCTTTAAAAAACTTGATTTTGACAATATTAAAATGGGTGGCATTAGTATTTGTATTTGTTATAGTCTGTGGGTTTATAACCGAAATTATTTTCCCAAATCAAAATAATGATGCTAATAATGCCGCTATATATAATTTGTATAGTATATCAACATGGTATACAATATTTAAAATTATGATTTTTGGAACTCTTGTTGAGGAAATACTTTATCGAGAGTCAATTAGAGATAATGTTAAAAATAATTTTTTGTTTGTACTAATTTCATCAGTGGTTTATACTTTTATGAATACCATATTTGTAGGGTTTACTGAAGGTGCAGCTGTTTTAGGAATATTAACGAATTTCTTGCCAGCTATTTTCTGGTCAATCGCATATTTAAAAAACAATGATAACATAATATTATTATCATTAATTAAATTTACTTATAATTTAATACCATTAACAATTTTATTACTAGGTTTATAAAAAAATAAGAAGGGAGAGTTTTTGATGAAAAAAACTAATAACATAATTTTGCTTTCAATAACGTTATTATTATGTATTGTAGTTACTGTTTTAGTTTTTACTATCAACGATCTAACTTCTAAAGATGATAAAAATGCTAGCTCTTTAATAAATAATGAAGTTCTTATAAATAATACTGATGTAGAAATATATAAATCGGAAAGTAGCAACTATATTTTTTATATCGTTGAGGATTATGAAAGATCTCTTACGTATTCTTGGCAATTTGAAAAAACAGATGAAAAAAATAATCCGGTCAAAGAAAATTTGATTTTAGATATTAATTTACGCTTAAGTTTAGATAGTGATACAGATGGTGCTAATAAAATTGAAGATAAAGTAAACCAAAAGAAATTAATTGTATCATTTGACCACCATGGTAAACTTCCAACTCGTGCGACAGTAAGAATAAATGTAAGAGATAAATTTAAAGATAACGAGAAACTATACTTATATTATTATAATCCAGATGAAGATCAAATAGAGTTTATAGAAAAAGGTTTAAAAGTATCTGATGGATATGTCGAATTTACAATAGATCATTGTAGTGATTATTTTTTAACAGGGGCTGTAGTAAATAATGCGGTAAATAATCCTAAAAATATTAATTTGATTATTATTGGTCTTGGTGTTATAGTATTTATTCTAATTATTATGAATTTAAAACAATCAAAGAAATAATCTTTGATTATTTTTAGAAAGGTGATAAATATGTTTGTAGATGAGGTTATATTAAAAGTTATCGCTGGTAAAGGGGGAGATGGTTGTACTTCATTTAGAAGAGAAAAATGTGTTCCTTTAGGAGGTCCAGATGGAGCTAATGGCGGAAAAGGAGCAGACATTATTTTTGAAGTAGAACCTGGTCTTAAAACTTTGTTGGATTTACGATATTCAAAAATTATAAAAGGAGAAAAAGGGACTAACGGAAAAGGAAGCAATCGTACTGGGGCTAATGCTGAAGATGTAATAATTAAAGTTCCTCAAGGAACCACAATATTTGATCAAGACACAGGACTAGTTATCGCAGATTTAATTAACATCGATGATAAGGTTGTTATAGCTCATGGGGGTCGTGGTGGACGTGGAAATAAAGCGTTTGCTACACATAATAATACAGCTCCTAAAACTAGCGAATATGGTGAGCCGGGCGAAGAAAGATTAATTAAGTGTGAACTTAGAATGATAGCGGATGTTGGATTGGTTGGGATGCCAAGCGTTGGTAAAAGTACACTTTTATCTGTAATAAGTGCATCTAAACCTAAAATAGCTGAATATCATTTTACAACGCTTTCACCAAATCTTGGAGTTGTTAAATTAAAAGATTATCGTACTTTTGTGGTTGCAGACCTTCCTGGATTAATTGAAGGAGCTTCCGAAGGAACTGGCCTTGGTCATAAATTTTTAAAGCATGCCATGAGAACTAAAATCCTTGCACATATTATTGATATGGGATCATTTGAAGGAAGAAATCCAATCGAAGATTTTGAAATAATTAAAAAGGAAATAGATAAATATAGTAAAAAATTAGCAAATAAAAAACAGATAGTGATTGCCAATAAAATGGACTTACCATCTGCCAAAGAAAATTTAGAAAAATTTAAAAATAAATTTCCTGATTTGACTATTTTTGAAATAAGTGCGATTAACAACACAGGCATTGAAGAACTTATGAATAAAATTGCAGATATTTTAGATAGTTTAGAAGATAATGAAATGTATAATGATGAAGAATTAGAAAGCCACGTATTATATAAATTTAAAAATGAGAAACCATATACAATTCGTCACGAAGATAATATTTGGATTATTGAAGGTGACGAAATTGAAAAGTTATTCAAAATGACTAAATTTACTGAAGATGAGTCAGTTTTAAGATTTGGAAGAAAACTTAAAGGAATGGGAATTGAAGATGAATTAGAAAGACTTGGCGCTGAAAGAGGAGATGAAGTTCAAATTCTAGATTATTTATTCATTTTCAAAGAGTAAAATAGAGCCAAATTTAATTTTTTGACTAGCATTAGCGGGTAATTCCAAAATGTTAGTTTTATTTTGATTATTTTTGATTTTTATAATACGATTAGGTTCCAAATTTTGGTACATATAAATAACTTCATTATTCTCATCTAATCCGACAATATCAATATTTTCTTTCATAAAATAAGTATGAATACTATTACAATTAGGAAATAACATTCCATAATCAATATTAGTTTTTCCCATTAAGCCAAATAATCTTTTTTTAAAAGATTTAGCTATAACAATATTATAATTTTTTTTACCAATTTTTAAATTCAAAATGTATCACCACTTTAATCATATCATAAACTAAAAAAAATATGACTAATTCTAAAAATCGAGACAATAAATTGACAAAAATAAAATCTTATTATACACTTATTATGATAGTAGGTGAGTATCGTGAGAGATAAAAAAGGTCAGGCCTTAGTTGAATATGTTCTTATTATTGGTGTGATTAGTGTTATCGTAATTGCTATAGTAAATATTTTTGGTGGTTATTTAAAAGATTCGATAACAAAGACATCTTGCTCATTAATTGACAAAGAATATAAAGAAGGTAAAAGTCCTGGAGAAGCTACTTGTGTGACAAAAAAGGAAATTGAAGACAAAAAGGAAAATAACGTAGAATAATAGAGGTGTAGGCATGAATAAAAAGGGTCAAGCCTTAGTAGAATTTATTTTGATAGCACCAATATTGATCATGATTTTATTTTGCATGATTGATTTTGGAAAGATACTATATTATCGTATTAATTTGGAAAGTAAAATCGATAAAGCTATATCTTTGTACGAGGAAGATAAAACTTTTGAAGAAATAAAAAAAATAATGAATAAAGACGATGAAAATATTGAGTTAAATATTACAAACAAAGATAATAAATATATTGAATTTTCTCTTTCTAAAGATGTAGAAATAATTACACCTGGCTTAAATATAATTTTGGATAATCCGTTTGAAGCCAAAATTATAAGGGTGGTATATTATGAATAATAAAGGTCAAACGTTAGTTATTTTTATCATTCTCTTGCCAATGTTTTTAGCTTTATGTGCTTTTGTTATTGATGTTGGTTTAATGACTTATGAAAATATTAAATTAAAAAATACAACAAAATCAGTCTTAAATTCTGTTGTAGATAAAAATAAAATAAATGAAGAAGATATAAAAAAGTTATATCAAAAAAATAAAATTAACATAGATAATATTGAAATAATAATTAATGATGAAATCATCCAAATTAAAAATCAATATTTTATAGATAGTTTATTTGGTAAAATACTTCAAATTAAAGAATATGAAGTACGAGTAAATGCTAAAATAGATATAAAAAGTAAAAAAATAATATTTGAATAAAGAAGGGTTAATTATGGGAATATCTAGGGGAAAAACAATGTGTATTTCTTCTGCTAAAGGTGGCGTAGGAAAAACATTTATAACTACGAATTTAGCTGGAATTTTTGCACAATTAGATAAAAAGGTTTTAATATTAGATTTTGACTTATCAAATGGAGCAATTGGAGTAACTTTGAACTCACCATTTGAAAAAAACATCTATAATTTTATAGATGATTATAGTAATAATAGATATAAATCTTTTGAAAATTATATAACTAGATATAATGATAATATCTATTTTTTAGCAGCTCCTAAAGATCCAAGACAATCCAATAAAATTGATCCTAAATACATTGATATTATTTTAGATAAAGCTACTAATTTATTTGATGTTGTTTTAATAGATACTAATCATGATTTTAGTGAATTTAATATTTCTACAATGGATAAGGTTGATCAAATTTTATTTGTTATCACTAATGATTTAGTAGACTTAAAAAATATGCGTAGTTTATTAAGTGTATTTAAAGATATAGAATTGACTAATTTTAAAATTCTTTTAAACAATTCTAGAGATCCATTTAAGAAGTATTTTTCATTATATGATATGAAGAATCTTTTAAATAACAATATAGATTATATTTTAACAAGCGATTTATTTTTAAAGAATATTGATATATATAATATTGAAGGAAAAATAGTATCGTTAGATCCCAAAATGCCAAATGTATTTAATAAAGATTATATAACATTTATGACTATAGCATCTGATTTTTTTGAAAGTATAGGTGATAAATAATGGCAAAAAAAAGTTTACGAAGTGCATTTGCTTTTGAAGACAAAAAAAATGATACATCTAATTTTTTAAATGACTATGATATATTTCGTGATAAAAAACTACTGGATAATTTAAGAACTAAAATTGTTGAAAATTTAATTGATAATGAAATGCCCAAAGATGTCAATCTTGTAGAATGGATTAATGACGAAATTGATAAGTCCATTGAAGGGTACGATTTATCAAATCTTGAAAGAAGTCATTTATATAATTTGATAGATAATGAAATAAATGGCCTTGGTCCTTTAACTGAATTATTAGAAGATAAAAATGTTACAGAAATAATGGTAAATAGTCCGAAAGATATTTACATTGAGATAGATGGTAATATTGTTAAAGATGACAGTGTATCATTTATTAATAATGAGCATATTATTAGAACTATTCAAAGAATGATAGAACCTATGGGAAGAACTATAGATGCAACTAATCCGATGGTTGATTCTAGATTAGAAGATGGCTCTCGTATTAATGCTGTAATCCCTCCTTTATCGACCAAAGGGCCAGTAATAACTATTCGTAAGTTTAAAGACTCTATGACTACAATAGATGATTTAATTAGAATTGGTTCTCTTACACCATATATGGCAAGATTTTTAGAAGCATGTGTCCAAGCTAAAGTAAATATTTTAGTTTGTGGTGGTACAGGAAGTGGTAAAACAACACTTTTAAATATTTTAAGTGGATTTATAAATCATAACGAAAGAATTATAACAATTGAGGATGCTGCAGAACTAAGGTTAAATCAGGAACATGTTATATCTTTAGAAACTAGAAATGTAAATTATGAAAATGAAGGAGAAATAACGATACGTGATTTAGTTATTAATTCTTTACGTATGAGACCAGATCGTATTATCGTTGGAGAGGTACGTGGTAAAGAAGCATTTGATATGCTTCAAGCAATGAATACAGGGCATGATGGTTCAATGACTACATTACATGCTAACAGTGCTCACGATGCCTTAAATCGTCTTGAAACGATGGTTTTAATGGGTAGCATGGAAATTCCCGTAAGGGCAATAAGAGAATATATTTATAATGCAATAGATCTTGTTGTAAATATAGAACGTATGAATGATGGTAAAAGAAAAATAACAAGTATCGCTGAATTAGATAAAATTGTTGATGAAAATATAATTTTAAAAGAAATATTTGCATTTAAACAAAAAGGGGTTACGGAAAAAGGCGAAGTAGATGGAACCTATATAAAATATAATTTTGTTCCTAAAATTTATAAAAAAATAAAAGCAAAAGGTATTACAGAAATAGCAGATATTTTTGAATAAAGAATAGAAAGAAGGTAAAACATGGGAAATAATGTTATTATTGAAGTTACGATAGTTCAAGTTATTTGTATTGTTTTACTTTTAATTGCTATCTTTTATTTAATAAAGCAACAAAGATTAAATAGATATGAAAAAAGAATAGAAGCATTTTCTTTATTTTCTAATAGAGATAAGAAAAAATCTTTTTTTGATAGTTTTTATAGCCTTATAAGAACTATAATTAAAAGTTTTGAAAATCTTTTGTTAAAAACTAATTTGACACCAAATTTAGCTAAAAAATATGAAAAGCATATAAACTTTGAGGAAAGAAATATAAAAACAGGATATTATTTTATAAGTATAAAAATTTTATCTGCAACATTTATTAGTATTTTAAGCATGATAACTATGATGTTTCAATATACAAAGTTTAATATGAGTTTATTTATTTTAGTTTTAGCTATTGGATTTTTTAGTCCAGATATTATTTTAAATTTAGAATTTAAGAAAAAAAGAAAACAAATTGAAGAAGATTTATTAAAAGCAATTATTATAATGAATAATGCTTTCAAATCAGGAAGTAATATAACTCAAGCTGTTGGAATAGTCAAAGATGAATTAGATGGTCCAATTAGCGATGAATTCAAAAAAATATATATTGATATAAATTATGGCTTAGGTTTAGATATTGTATTTCAAAGATTTTATGAAAGAGTAAAACTTGAGGAAGTTAAATATATTACTAGTTCGTTAACTCTTTTAAACAAGACTGGTGGAAATATAGTAAATGTCTTTACTTTGATTGAAAAAACATTCTTTGATAAAAAGAAACTTCGCAATGAATTGAATAGTTTGACAGCATCAAGTCTTTTTATCTTTAGATTATTACTTGCAATGCCATTTTTCTTGTTTGCAATAATTTTTATGGTTAATCCTACTTATTTTAATCCTTTTTTTAATAGTACAATCGGAGTCTTAATTTTAGTTATTATTATTCTATTATATTTAATATATATATTTGTTATAAAGAAATTATTGAAGGTGAAAATATGAAAAGGAGTTTTGCAACTAGAATTTATAGTAAAAAAGGTTATGAAAAAATTGAAAATAAATATAAATTATTAGGTATTACAGATACTAATAAAGTTGATGAATTTTTAAATTCAAGATTAATACTATGTATTTTTATTTTCTTTGTATTATTAGTGTGGAGTAAATCTGGTTTTATTTTAGCTCCATTGATAACTCTTTTAGTATATATCGCATTTGAATATATATTACTCGACTATAAAATCAAAAATAGACAAAAGACATTAGAAACTGAAGCAATATATTTTTTTGAAGTTTTAGCTTTAACTATTGAAAGTGGAAAGAATTTAAAAGGGGCTATTGAAGCAACAACAAAAGCAATTGATAATGAAATTTCTAAAGAATTTAAAAAAGCTATTAATGAAGTAGACATGGGCAAAAGTTTATCTGAAGCATTAAATGATATGAAAAAAAGAATTCCTAGTGATACAATAAATAATGCAATTTTGAATATCACTCAATCAAATATTTTTGGAAGTAGTATTATAAATTCCTTATATAATCAAATAGATTTTTTAAGAGAAAAGCAAATTCAAGATATTAAAACTGAAATTGTAAAACTTCCAACAAAAATTAGTGCCATTTCAGTAGTCTTTTTTGTACCAATTATGTTATTATTGATTCTAGCACCGGTTGTGTTAAATTATTTTTTAGGATGATTTTATGAAAAGATTTAATATGATTTCAGAAGATTTTATTTGTGAAAATTGTGGTAAAGAAGTTAATAAGCTTAGTTATACTGCTAGAGACCATTGTCCATATTGTTTATGTAGTAAGCATGTTGACATCAATCCTGGTGATAGAGAAGAAACTTGTCATGGCGTTTTACGCCCTATTGACATCGAAAAAAATAAAAAGGCGGGATATAAAATTGTTTATCAATGTGATAAATGTAAGAGTATCCGCAAGAATATTGTAGCGAATGATGATAGTTTTGATGAAATAATTAAAGTAATGCAAAATAAAGAATAGTCTAAAATTATTCTTGTAAATTTGTATCTTATTTGTTAGAATAAAAATAGTAATGATAGGGAGGATGCGTAATGGCATTTAATAAATTAAAAAAAATATTTTCTGATGATGAAGAAGATAATTTAGTAGGAACTGAAGATGAATTTTATTCATTAAGCGAGGCAGATGCTTTAAAAGAAGCTGATAAATCCGGTAATAAAATGATTCTTTTAGAACCAAGAGCTTATTCAGAAAGTCAACAAATCGCAGATCATTTAAAAAATAGAAATAGTGTTGTTGTAAATTTAAAAAGAGTCACAACAGAACAAGCTAAAAGAATTATTGATTTTTTAAGTGGATGTATTTATGCAATAGGTGGAACCATGCAAAAGATTGGTGTTGGAATTTATTTATGTACTCCTAAAAATGTTAATGTTCAAGGAAAGATTACTGATGATACTGAAAAATCGAAAAATAATTCAACTGATGAAGAATGGTGTTAATATAAAAAATATTTGAAATATATAGAGAGACTGGTGAAGCATGAAAAAGTTTACAACTAGTTTTACTGGATATTCTAAGAATGAAGTTAATGGATTTATTAATGAAGTTACTAAAGAGTATGAAAGTATGTTAAATAATTTAAAACAGAAAGATAAAGAAATTGAAGCTTTGCGAAAAGAACTAGAACGCTATAAGAATTTAGAGACAACTTTAAATAGGGCTCTATTAGTTGCTGAAGATGCCTCAAATAATATTAAGAAAATGGCTCGCGATGAAGGTAACGGGATTGTTCAAGATGCAAAACGTAATGCTTCAAGAATTGTAAACGATGCTTTACTAAGAGCTGAACAAGTTCAATTAGAAGCTGAGAACTTGAAAAGACGTGTAATTATCTTTAAAAGACGCTTTAAACAAGCTTTAGAAGAACAAATTACACAAGTTAATGAAATAGATGAAAGACTATAAAATAGTCTTTTTTTAATACTAATTAATATATTATAATGTGTTATTACTTTTTATAAATTCTCTAAGCATTTTGGTTAACGATCTTTTTTCAATTCTTGAAACATAACTTCTTGAGATACCTAATTCCTTAGCAATTTCTTTTTGGGTCATTTCTTTATTATTTTGAAGGCCATATCTTTTAACAATTATTTCTTTCTCTCTGTTACTTAATAGTTTTAAATATTTATTCAAAAGAAAAATATTGTTTTTGTCATGTAACAAATCTGCTAAATCCTTTGATTCACTTTTTAAAATATCAATCAAACTAATTTCATTTCCATCTTTATCATAACCAATTGAATCATTTAAACTAACGTTATTTTGGTTTTTTTTGTTACTTCTAAAGAACATTAATATTTCATTTTGAATACAACGGGCTGCATATGTAGTTATTTTTGTAGACTTATTTTGCTTATAAGTATCAATTCCTTTTATTAAACCTATGGTACCAATTGAGATTAAATCATCTTGAAAATTATCTTTACTTTCAAATTTTTTTACAATATGTGCTACTAATCTAAGATTATGTTCAATTAATTTATTTCTGGCATCTTTATCCCCTTGTAACATTTTTTCAACATAGAAATCTTCTTCTTTACTAGATAAAGGTTCAGGAAAAACATTATTAGAATAACTTCCAGTAAAAAAAATCATATCTTTTAAAATATTTAATAATGATAAAAACATAAAACCACCTAGTAAAATATATTAAAAAACACTTTATTAAAGCACATAAATTTGATAATATATAACATTACATATTATTTTGGAGGTTCAAATGTCAAGTGATGAATTAAGTATAGTAAATATTATAAAAAATTTAAATGAAGATACAAACGCCACAATTAAATTTCTTGAAGAAGCTTTAATATCTTCTCAAAAAGAAGAATATTTTAAATTACTTTTATTATTAATAAAAAGAGGGGTTATTGATAATAATAGATTTATATATATAGAAAACTTTTTGAATCAAATATTTTCTAATAAAATTCATTTTAGATATAAAAAATTTGAAGAAGGATTTTACAAAGCTTTCATAGATAATAACAGAGATTTAATGATGATAAATTATGAAATATTATATACTTCAAATAAGTTATTTAATGCTCCCGAAGATATATCTAAATATCAAGAAATTTTAGAAAGTAATGAATTATTTCAAGAAAAATTAAGAAACATATACAATGAAGTATTAAAATATGGTTTAAAAATAATTGAAACTGATGAAGAAGAAGAAAAGAAAATCTTAAATATTTTTTCAAAAGTAAGAAATGTAACATGTTTTTATATCGGAGAAGGATTAAATAAAAAATTGGTAATAAGGGATTATCCTCTTGAGCAAGAAAAAATATCTGAAGTCAAAAAAAACGCGTATATTGCTTATGAAAACAGACATTATCATACGGCTCTTAAGGAATATAAAAAAATATTATGTGTCAAAAAAGTATATTCTAGTATTTATGCCCAAATTGCTTTATGTTATTATTATTTAAATAATATTCCAAAGGCAATAGAGTATATTGAAGCGGCTAACGAAATAGGTAAAAATGAGGAATCAAAAAATTATGATGCTCTTTATGAAAAATTTATAAAAGTTGATAAAAAAAATGATTATAAACCAAAATGTAATCTTGATATTACTGAGTTTTGTTTTAATGATGAAAATTTTGGGTTAGGAGATATTAGTAATATTACAGATTTTATTTTAAAAACAGGCCTAGATGTAGAAAGTGCATGTAAAATATTATTAATAAATAATGAAGATATGAATATATTAAGATTAATTTATGCTAAAAATTTTTATACAGTTAAAGAATTCGAATTAGGAGATAAATTTATTAAATCAGTTGAACAAAGTGATAATAAAACTGAAAAAGTGTTAAAAATATTGGAAGAAGTAAAAAGTACTAAAAAAGTATATAGTAATAGAAATTCTGAAAATTTAAACTATAGTTTAAAACTTATTCCTTAAAAAAAATTATTAATTTAAAGAGTTTTTGTTGATTTATAGACATTTAGATTAAGATTTGATAATATTTTTATGGTGGTAATAATGAATAGCATAATAGAAAAAAATATGAATATAAAAAATCATTTTCTTTCAAAGTATGCCTGTTTAGATAATAGTGCAATTTATTTAAAAGAAAAAGAATCGGATTTTAGAGGGACTTTTTATAATGATATAGATAAAATTCTTTATAGTTTGGCTTTTATTAGATATATGGATAAAACACAGGTGTTTTCTTATAAAAACCATAGTCATATAACAAAAAGAATGCTACATGTTCAGTTAGTAAGCAAAATATCTCGAACAATATCACGGGCATTAGGCTTAAATGAAGACTTAGCAGAAGCAATTGCTTTAGGCCATGATTTAGGTCATGTACCATTTGGACATGCCGGAGAAAAAATGTTGGATGAAATTAGTATTAAACATAATTTAGGGCATTTTAATCATAATGTTCATAGTGTAAGATTATTAATGAATATTGAAAATTATGGTAAAGGATTAAATATATCTTTACAAGTTTTAGATGGAATACTTTGCCATAATGGTGAATTTGCTGTAGATAGATTAAATCCAATCGGAAAAGATGTTATAAAATTTATGGATGAATATGAGAGAACATATATAGATTCTGATTCAATGAAAAAATTAGTTGCTGGCACATTAGAAGGTTGTGTTGTCAGAATTAGTGATATGATTGCATATTTAGGAAGAGATATTGAGGATGGAATAAGACTTGGTTTAATTAAAGAAAAAGACGTTCCAGATTGTATTAAAGATGTTCTTGGAATAAATAATAGTCAGATTGTAGATACAATTGTAAAAGATGTAATAAAGAATAGTTTAAATAAGCCTTATATTAAATTAAGTAATAAAGTTTATGAAGCAATCGTAAATCTTAAAAAGTTCAATTATAAAAATATTTATGAGAAAGCAAATACTAAAGAAAATTTAAAAAAATATAAATTAATGCTGGAGACTATGTATGATAAATATTTAGACGATTTAAAGAAAAATAATGTTGATTCTATTATTTTTAAGTCATATCTTAATAATATGGACATTTCATATAAAGAAAATAATACCCAAGAAAGAATTGTATTGGATTATATTGCTGGTATGACTGATGATTATTTAAAATTGCAATATGAATCTTTAAATGTAATAGAAAATTAAAATAATGTCATAATAAAAAGAGGTGAATCAATATGGAATATAAAAAAGAAATATTAGAAACTTATAATTTACATACTATTTATACAGATAATTTTAAAGAATGTCGTTTTGAAATAAATTTTAGAGAAAATGTAACTAGAGATAATTATTTAAAATGTATATTTCTTAATGATATTTTAACTTATAGTACAAAAAATAATCCTCGAAGAAAAGATATGGTAATTAAAAGTGAAGAACTTTATCAAGCTCAAATTTATGGTAATACTACGAGATTAGGCAAAACAGTTAATTTATCAATTGGCTGTAATTTTATTAATCCATTTTATGCTAAAGAAGAGACATATTTAGATGATGTAATAAGATTTGTTACAGATACTATATTTAATCCAAATATTAAGGAAAATAAATTTGATGAAACAGTTTTTAATATTGTAAAAAATGACTTAATATCAAATTTTGAAACATTAAAAGAATCGCCAATGAGAGTAGCAAGTTATAATGCATTTAATTTATTAGATGAAAATAGTGCAACCAAAATATTTTTAGATAATTATACGAAAGATGATATTTTGGATATAACTTCCGAAGATATTTATAATTTTTACAAAGAATTTTTAGAACATTTTATATGTGATATTATTATAGTAGGGGATTTAAATTTTGATAAAGTATCAAAAATAGTAAAAAAATATATTAAGTTAAGAACAATAAAAAATCATAAAGTAGTTTTATATGAAGAAAATGTTGAGAGGAAAAAACCTATCATAAAAAGAAACAGTTCTTTGTTTAATCAAACAACACTCTTATTAGCATACAATCTTATAAATTTAAGCGAAAAAGAAAGATTATATGTTATGAATATATTTGATTATATTTTTTGTAATGGAGGATTTAAATCTAAATTATTTAAATCATTAAGAGAAGACAACTCGCTATGCTATGGTGTTTCCAGCTTTTATATGAAGTTTGATAAGTTATATGGTATTAAAGTTTCTTTAGCTAAAGAAAGCGTAAAAAAAGCGCTTAAGTTAATTGAAAAATCACTAAAAGAGATGAATATGGCTATTATTGATGATGGATTAATAGATGAATCAAAAAAATCTATTTTAAATAATTTAAAAACTTCAAAGGATACAATATTTAGCTTTACTAATGAATGCTTTTTAAAGGAAATAGATAACTTTCCTTCGATTACTGAAAGAATGAAAGCTTACAGAAAAGTTACCAAAGAAGAAATTGCAAATATGAGTAAAAAGCTAAAGTTAAATTTAGTATATATTTTAGAGGATGGTGCAGATAATGGTCGAGATTAATATAAAGGGATTAAACGAAAAGATATATTATGAAGTAAGTTCCTTAGGATTACCTATATACATGTGGAAAAATACTAAAAAAAGTAATTATTATCTTTCATTGGGTGTTAAATACGGATCTTTGCATACTGATTATAAAATAAATGGAAAGGCTATTCATTCTCCCAAAGGTATTGCCCATTATTTAGAACATTTGAAATTTAATGAAAAAGATGGTACAAGTGCTAGCGATTTCTTTGAAAAGACAGGAACAAATTGCAATGCTTTTACAACATTTGAATATACAAATTATGAAGTTATTGGAACAGAATTCTTTGAAAAAAATTTAAATCATTTATTGGATTTTGTATATACTCCATATTTTACTTCAAAATTAATTAATAAAGAAAGAGGAATAATTACCGAAGAAATAAAAATGGGAATGGATAATCCCTATAATAAATTATATTTTGGCTTTTTTAAAAATATATTTCATAAATATAATTATCGTTATGAAGTCGCAGGAACGGTGGAAGATATAAAAGAAATAACTGTCGAAGATATCAAAAATGCATTTGATACTTTTTATCATCCAGAAAATATGTTTTTAATAATTACTGGTAATTTTAATCCATATGAAGCAATTGAAATCGTAAATAAGAATTTATCTAATAAAAAATTTGGAAAAATGAAAAAGATTGAAATGCTTGATCAAAAAGAGAGTAGTACAGTTTGTCAAAAAGAACAAACTTTATATGAAAATGTTGAAATTCCCAAAATAAAAATAGGCTTAAAACTAAAAAAATCATTATTTAAAGACGTAGATGATGTTTCTTTATATATTGCTCTTTCAATTCTATTAAGGACGAATTTTGGGGGAGCTTCTGATTTTCAAGAGTTCTTAATTTCCAATCGTTTAGTTGAGTATATTAGGACTCAAAGAGAAATATATAATGATTATATTGTAATTACTTTAACGTTTGAATCAAAATGTCCAGAAGAAGCCATTAAAATTATTATCAAGAAATTAAAAAATATGGAAATTGATGCTGGGTGTTTAGAACGTAGATGCAAGTGTAATATAGCTAACTTGGTTTTAGATTTTGATAATGTTAATGCAGTAAATAATATGATTCAAAATGATTTAATTCAATACGGAAAAATTATAGATAATATGAAAGAAATCTATGAGAACTTTGATATTGAAACTTTAAATTTAATTTTAAAGAAAATAAAAATAGATAAATCAAATTTAACTATTTTAAAATTAGTACCTAAATCCGAAATTAATGAATAACATTAGTTACGGACGTATTATAAGCTCTAAGCAAACCTCCGGCTCCAAGTTTTATACCTCCAAAATATCTTACAACCGCAATAAAACAGTTATCTAAACTGTTTTTTTCTATTATATTATATAATGGAGTTCCAGCCGTATTATGAGGTTCTTTATCATCACTTTTTCTAGCAGTATTAGATACTTTATAGGCATAAGGAATGTGTTTGGCTTTTTTATGCTCTTTTTTAAGTTCTTCAAGAATTTGTTTAACTTCATTTTCATTATCTATTTTATAATAATAAGCAATAAATCTGCTTTTCTTTTCCGTATATTCTTTTTTGTTTATTAATTCCATCTTCATCACCAATTTGATTATATAGTAATTAATCTTAAAATAAAACATATATTATCTTAATTCTTTGAAATCATTTGGTATTAGCTTCGGATTTATTTCTTTTAAGTCATATTCTGATAAAATATGCTCTAATTCACTTATTTTATTGATAAACTCTATATGATCTTTTTTGTACGGGCATTTTCCCTTGGAGATATTTTAACAAGATTTAAATCAACTTCATTTATTAAATTAGGAATTAATTGGGTTAAATTATATCCAATATTTTCATTTAAGTAATTCCCGGATAAAATAACCATGAACTAATGAGGCAATTATTTCTGAGACATATGATAAATTATTCGAAGATAATAATGCGTTTTTTAAACTAAGCAGAATTTGTCTAGTAATAATAAATTCTTTCTTATTATAATCCGTAATTTTCAACCCCCAAAATTGATAAATAGGATACCATGTTTACGTTAATTTGTCAAATTTTGCTTGCTAGAACAAATATTTTACAAAGATGATTTACATAGATGGAGATATGATTAAACATTACTTTTATTTATATGTATCTTAAAATGTAGTATAATATTCATGGAGGGATAGTTATGCTTCAAGAAAAATTAAAATTAATTCCAAATTCTCCTGGAAGTTATCAGATGCTTAATAAAGATGGAAAAGTAATATATGTTGGAAAAGCAAAGAACTTACATAAAAGAGTTAATTCTTATTTTAATCGTGTACACACTGGTAAAACTGCATTAATGGTTTCAGAAATTCATGATTTTAGATATATCGTAGCAAATAGCGAACTTGAAGCATTCATAATTGAACTTAATTTGATAAAAAAATATAATCCATATTATAATATTTTACTTAAAGATGATAAAAGTTATCCTTATATTGAATATATTAGTAAACCTTATCCAAAATTAAAAGTATCCCGTTATTTAAATATAAAAAGAAAAGATAAAAAGCATGTATTTGGACCATATCCTAATGCTTATGCTGCAAGAAGAATAGTTAATTTATTAAATAGATTATACCCTTTAAAAAAATGTGATACGATGCCATCAAAACCATGTTTATATTTCCACATTAATGAATGTTTAGGTTATTGTACTAAGAATTATAACCAAAAAGATGTAGAAAAAATGGAAAACGAAATACTTAGTTTTTTAAGAGGTAATGATAAAATTTTAGTTGATAAAATAAATGAAAAAATGCAAATACATAGTGATAATCTTAATTTTGAGTTAGCTCAAGAATTAAAAGAAGAACTTAATTATATTAAGATAGTACTAGCTAAGCAAAAAGTAGAACTACATGATTATGTAAATAGGGATGTTATCGGTTATTATTATGATAAAGGATTTATTAGTATTGAAATTTTCTTTATTAGAAATGGAAAATTATTAGGAAATACAAATAAGTTTTTTCCTTTAATTGGCGATGTTAAAGAAGACTTAGAATTATTTATAATGGATTTTTATAATAACAAAGAAATACCTAGTGAAATAATTATGAATAAAGAATTAGATCAAGAATTATTAGGAGAAATGCTTAACACAAAAGTAATTATTCCTCAGAAAGGAAAGAAAAAAGATTTGCTTAATATGGCAAATATGAATGCTAAAATTAATTTAGATAATCAAATAGCTTTATATATAAAAGAAACAGAGAAAACAACTAGACCAAACGAAGAATTAAAAGATTTATTAAAACTTAAAAAATTAAATCGTATTGATGTTTTTGATAATTCGAATCTTTTTGGAAGTTATTCTGTTAGTGCTATGGTTGTATTTAAGGATGGTAAACCATGTAAAAAAGAGTATCGTAAATATAAGATATCTTTAGAAAAAAATGATGATTTTAATACTATGAAAGAAGTAATTTATCGACGTTATTATCGGGCATTGGTAGAAAAATCAGAAATGCCTGATTTAATAATTGTAGATGGTGGAATCAATCAAATAAATGCTTGTAAAATGATTTTAGAAGATTTAAATTTAAATATTAAAGTTTGTGGGCTGAAAAAAGATAATCATCATAAAACTAGTAATTTAGTTGATGGCGATTCTTATCAAATAATTGAACTGGATAGAAGCAAAGAAGTATTTCATTATTTAACTAGAATTCAAGATGAAGTACATAGATTTACAATTAATTATCATAAAAGTATTCGAAGTAAAGGAAGTATTTCGAGCTTATTAGATAATATTAATGGAATAGGTCCTGCACGTAAAAAAGCATTAATTAAAGAATTTGGAAGTGTGCAGAAAATTAAAGAAGCTTGTATAGAAGAACTTTCAAAAATAGTTCCTCAAAGTATTGCTATAAATATCCATGAGTTTTTTAAAAAATATTAAAAATAATTGCTTATTAAGATAATTATTATTATAATTGTAAAAGGTGGTAAAATGACAAATTTAATATCCTTAGAATTAGACTATAATATTAAAGCATCTAGCCGTGTTCATGAATATTTGAGCCCTGATAATGTTTACTTTCCTATATCTAAAACAAGCAAAATTTTAGTAAAAGACAATGAACCAGTCTTAAAAGGGCAACTAATTATAATTAATGGTAAAGAAAAAATATTTAGTTCAGTTTCTGGAATTGTTGCAGGCTTGAAAAAAGTTACGCATAATAATTTGCAACAAGTATATTTAGTTATTGCTAATGATTATAAAGAAAAGAGTATTAAAAAAAGCACTAAAAAATCATTGGATATAAAAAGCAAAGAAGAGCTAGAAATATTTTTAGAAGAATATGGTATTAATTTAAAATTTGATAATAAAAAGACACTACTTTTAAATGCTATTGATAGTGAACCATATATTATAAATAATTCAATGTACTTATCCAAAAATATAAGTACAATTCTTGAATGTTTAGATAATTTGAAAGGAATTTTAAATTTTAAGAATGTTATTATACTTTTAAAAAATACTGAAACTGAGATTTTGTCAAAAATTAATAATATGCTTGGAACTTATCCTGATTTTAGAGTAGAAATGGTTCCAAATTTATATCTTATTGAATTAAAAAATAACTATAAAAGTTTTTTGAGTGAATCAATAGAAAATATATGTGAACTAAAATTAAACGATTATTGTAAGATTATTGAAATGTTTACAAAAAATAAGCCTATGACTGAGAAATATATTACGATAACTGGAGATGCTATTAAAAACCCATTAGTATTTAATGTAAAACTAGGTACAAAATTATCAAATATAATTGAGGAAGAAATTAAATTTAAGACTTCTAATTTAGATATAGTTTACTATTATAATGGATTAATGAAAGGATATAAAACTGACATTTCCGGTTTAATAGTAGATAATGATTTTAATGGTTTAATTATAACTAATGATTATGAATTAAGAGAGGAAAAATGTATAAAATGCGGATTGTGTTTGAATTATTGTCCCTTAAAAATTAATCCAATTGAAAATTTAGTAAAAAAACAAGAAATTAAATGTTTAAATTGCGGATTATGCTCTTATATTTGTCCAAGTAATATTAATTTTAAAAATATAACCAAGAAGAGTGATATTTATGAATAAAAAGCTAATTAGTATAAAGAATGATTTATCTGGATTAAAAAAAACATATTTATTATGTTTAGTTCTTGTTTTGAGTTTTGGTATTTATAAAAATATAATTTGTTTACTTAATACAGAAATAGATTTATATATAATATTAAGCAAAATATTATATATTATATTAGGGTTTGGAATAGGTTTTTTAAGTGACTCTCTCAAAAATAAAAAATTAACTATTCATTTTAATTCAATAATAGGATTAATAATTGGAATTATTGTTCCATTTAAAACAAATATGATTTTATTTATATTAAGCTTATTTTTAATAATAATAATAGACTATATTGATAAAAATAATCTATTAAATAAAATTTGTGTTATTAAGTTATTTATTATAATAGGCATGTTGGTTTTGGGAAAATATACATATTTAAATCCTTTAGAAGCAACTAATGAATATGCATATACTTTAGTTGATAATTTCGTTGGAAATCAAATTGGAGGAATATTTTCAACTAGTGTATTATTAATTTTGATTAGTTTGATAATTTTAAGTTTGAATAAAATATATAAAAATAAAATTGCTTTAATATCTTTATTTTCTTACTTAGGAGTTTTAGTAATTTTACTTTTAACAAGAGATTACATGAAAATATTTGGCTTAATGCAAAATTCTTCTAATATTTTTGCTTTTGTTTTTATTGCTCCATTTAGTATATATAGTCCTTATAAAAATGATGAAATAACAATATATAGCATATTTATTGGAGTTGTTAGTGCCTTGATTTCATACTTTATAGTTCCTAACGAAGGGGCAATTATTTCAATATTAATAGCAAATGTTTCTTTGATTATTTGGAATAATATACATAAAACGACAAAACAATTAAAACTTTCGTGATATAAAAGAATAAAATTCCTTTAAATAGGAATTTTTTTATGGAGGAATAAATTATGAAAAAAATTGTTTTATTATTTGTATTACTATTTGTTTTACCAGGAATAGTTAATGCAGAAATGTTTTATGCTGGTAATCAAGTCAAGGAAGTCCCAATATATCTAGATAAGATAACTAAACAAAGTTATCGATATTTTAAAACTGCTTATCGAAAAAGTGATAATAGTCTGGTTTATTGTGCTGATCCGAGTAAATTGCTAAGCACTACTGATGAATATTATTACATTGTTAATGATCAAGAAAAAGCTTTAGGAATTAGTAAAGACAAATGGAGAAGAATTGAATTATTAGCTTATTTTGGATATGGATATGAAAATCATATAGATGAAAAATGGAAAGCAATTACTCAATATTTAATTTGGCAGACAGTTTTACCAGAAGGTTGGTTTTTAACATTTACTGATGGATACGAAGGTGAATTTAAAAATGTTCATGAAAAAGAAACTGAGGAAATTGAAAGTTTAATCACTAAATTCGAAACAAAGCCATCATTCCAAAATGAAACTTTTAAAATAAGTAAAAACAATGCCTTAGTTTTAAAAGATAATAATAATATTTTAAATAATTATAATTTAGTATCTAATACAGATTTAAAGGTAACAATAGAAAATAATGAGTTAAAAATTACTGGCACTAAAAATGGAGTTTATAATTTGGAATTTGTTAGAGGAAAATATTATCCAACCAAACTCTACTTATCTAACGAAAATCAAGCTGTTGTTTCAACAGATGGATCTCCAGAAAATAAATTCAGTATAACTGTTATTGTAGAATCTGGTAATGTAACAATAAAAAGAAAGTATAATAATTATCTAGATAATGAAAGTACAATTGAAAATGCTATATATAAAATAGTTGATAGTGAACATAATGAACAAATTTTAGCTACTAATAAAGATGGAGAGATAATATTAAAAGATTTACCAATAGGAGAGCTTACAATTAAAGAATTAAACCCTAGTATAGGCTATGAAAAAGATGAAAATGAATATACAATAGATGTTTTAAATAATAATGAAATTATTCTAGAAATTAATCCTCAATTAATTATAAAAAAAGTAAATATAATAAAAAAGTACTTGATTGAAGAAGAAAATTTATTACCAAATGAAGTAGATTCATTTTTTATGGTACTTAAGAATAATGAATCCAAAATATTAGAAAAAACTAACGATAATGGTCTAGTTACATTTATGATTCCATATGGAAATTATGTTATTTCTCAAAAATCTTCGGTATTAAATTATGAATTAATGAAAGATTATAATATTTTTATTAAAAATAGCCAAGAAGAGACATTAACATTTATTAATTATAAGAAGAAAAGTTCTGAAGATATTCTTAAAGATGAAAGTGTTAGCGAAGAAAATATAATCGAAAAAGAAGAAACAAATATAGAATTCGAATCAAATACTAGAGATGAAGATTTATCTGACCCCATTACTTTTGATAAAGATATGATTGATAATATACCAGAAGTTATTCCTGAAAATCCTCAAACTGGGGATAATCTGAGAAAATATTTATGGTTAATAATTAGCTCTGGAGTAATTTTAATTAAGATTATACGAAAAATGCAATAAAATTGCATTTTTTTGTCAAAAAATAAAGGAAATAATAAATTTATTTGTAATAAATAGTATTAGAGGAGCGATTTTATGGCTTTTTTAGAGGATTCAGAGATTGAAGCTATAAGAAATAGCGCTAATATAGTTGATATTATTTCTGATTATCTTCCTTTAACACAAAAGGGGAAGAATTTTTTTGGTGTATGCCCATTTCATAATGACCATTCTCCAAGTATGAGTGTTTCAAGTGAAAAACAAATATATAAGTGTTTTTCTTGTGGTGCTGCTGGCAATGTTTTTACCTTTGTTCAGAATTATGAAAATGTATCGTTTATTGATAGTGTGCGAATGGTTGCTGAAAAAATAGGTTATAATATTGTTATTGAAGAAACCAAAAAAAATACCAAAAATGATAATCTATATAAAGCCATGGAAATAGCTGAAATGTTTTATAAAAATAATTTGAATACATCTTCGGGGATTAAAGCAAAAAAATATTTAGAAAAGCGAAACATTAATGAAAATATAATTAACGAATTTAATATTGGCCTTTCACTTAACGAAAAAAATTCATTATATAATTTGTTAGAAAAAAAGGGATTTACTAATTCAGATATAAGAAAATTAGGTTTAATTAATATTGATGGTGTAAATATTTATGATAGCTTTATTAATCGTATTATTTTTCCTATTCACGATTTAGAAGGTCAAGTAGTCGGATTTACAGGAAGAATTTATAATAATGAAACAAGCGCTAAATATTATAATTCTAAAGAAAGTGATATTTTTAAAAAAGGACAAATTCTTTTCAATTATCATCGTGCTAAAGATTTTATTAAAGAAAAAAGAGAAGTAATAATAGTCGAAGGAAATATGGATGCTATTAGAATGTATAGTATGGGATTTAAAAATACTATTGCATTAATGGGAACAACTTTAACTAAAGATCATATTGAGATTATAAAAAAACTTAGATCTAAGGTCATTCTCTTATTAGATAATGATGATGCCGGAGAAATTGCTACTATTAATAATGGACAAGCCTTAGAAAATAATAATATTGAAACATTTGTTGTTCGACTTAGTGACTATAAAGATCCAGATGATTATTTAATTAATATGGGAATCGATAAAATGAATGAAGCAATTAAAGCCAAAAAAAGTTTTATGGATTTTAAAATGTTTTATTATCAAAAAAATAAGAATCTTAAAAGCACAGCAGATTTGGTAGCTTTTGTAAAAGAAGTATTAAATAGTGTAAAAAAGATAAATGATAATCTAACGAAAGAATTAACCATAAAAAAATTAAGTGAAGATTATGACATTCCTATAGAAGTTCTAAAAAATGAGATTATTTTAGATGAAAGTAAACAAAATAATACTATTGAGCTTGTTCAAACCAAAAATAGGCTTAAATCAAAATATGATAAGGCATGTGAAATGATTATTTATTATTTAATAAATGATCCATATTACATAAGAATGTATAAAGTTGATAATATATTTATTGATGATAAAAACTATCGAAATATAATTAATGAAATCTTGTATTTTTTTGAAAAATATAATAATATAAATGTTGCTTTATTTATATCTTATATTTCTAATAAAGATGAAATAAATCCTATGGTTTTAAAAATAATTGGAACATATGAAGAAGATTTGACAGAGGAAAATTTTAAAAATTATATTAAAATTATTAAAGAAATAAATATTAAAAACAAAATAAAAAAAATAAAAGAAGAAATGAAGACAACTTTGGATATAAATAAAAAAACGGAACTAGCAAATAAATTAATGGAATTAAAAAAAGGAAGTGTAAGCAATGAAAGAAATTAAAACATTAGAGGAAAGAAAAAGTGAGCTACTAGTCTTAGGACATGAGCAAGGTTATATTACATACGAACAATTAGCTAACGCCTTAAAAGGGTTGGACGTAGATGCTGATGCGTTAGATGAATTATATAATTTATTAGTAGAAAATGATATAGAAGTCGTGACTGAAGAGGAATCATCTTCAAGCGGAGGAGCTTCAAGGGAAAATGAACCTATTATTTTAAGCGATGAAGATATTACTAAAGATGTTAATATTAATGATCCTGTAAGGATGTATTTAAAAGAAATCGGAAGAATAAGTTTGCTTTCAAGTGAAGAAGAATTAGAAATTAGTATGCGTATTGCTAATGGAGATGAAGAAGCAAAAAATTTGTTGGCAGAATCAAATTTGCGTTTAGTAGTATCAATTGCTAAAAGGTATGTTGGAAGAGGATTATTATTCTTAGATTTAATTCAAGAAGGTAATATTGGATTAATGAAAGCTGTAGAAAAATTTGATTATGGCAAGGGATATAAATTTTCGACATATGCAACATGGTGGATTAGACAAGCGATTACTAGAGCATTAGCAGATCAAGCAAGAACAATAAGAGTTCCTGTTCATATGGTTGAAACTATCAATAAAATGGCTCGTATTCAAAGACAATTAACGCTCGAACTTAATAGAGAACCATCCGAAGAAGAATTAGCTGAAAAAATGGGAGTTACAGTTGAAAAAGTTCGTGAGGTAATGAAAATAAGCCAAGAACCAGTATCATTAGAAACTCCAATAGGAGAAGAAGATGACTCACATTTAGGGGATTTTCTTAAAGATGAAACAAGTATGTCACCAGAAGAATATACAACTAATGAAATTTTAAAAGAAGAAATAAAAAGTGTTTTAATGACTTTACAAGAAAGAGAACAAGAAGTATTAGAATTACGCTTTGGACTTATTGATGGAACATGCCATACCCTAGAAGAAGTTGGAAAAAGATTTAATGTAACGCGAGAAAGAATAAGACAAATTGAAGCAAAAGCCCTAAGAAAATTGCGGCATCCATCTAGAGCTAAAAAATTAAAGGATTTTTTATCGGAATAAAATGAAATTATCTAAAAGATTAAAAGCAATATCCAATTTAGTCAATAAAGATGATTATGTTGTGGATGTGGGATGCGATCATGCATATTTGAGTATATATTTAGCCCAAAATAACTTATGCAAAAAAGTAATATCTACTGAAGTAGCCAAAGGTCCTTATAATATAGCATTAAATAATATTAAAAATTACCAATTGGATAATAAGATAAAATTGTATTTAACAGATGGGCTTAAAAATATTAAAGAACAAATAAATACAATTATAATTGCTGGAATGGGAGCAAATACAATTATAAAAATTCTTCAAGAATATTCCTCACTTAATAAAATTAATAAATTGATTATTCAGAGTAATAATGACTTAGAATTATTAAGAAGATTTTTAAATTCTATTGGATTTTACATAAAAAAAGAGAATCATGTTTATGAAAAAAATAAAGATTATATTATAATATTGGCATATAAAGATATTAAAAAAAATACTGATACAGAGTTAATTGTTGGAGTATATAATCCTGAATCAAAAGAATTTTATAGAAAACAAATCCAAAAATTAAGCTTGATATTAGAAGATATTAAAAATACAAAAAATAATAATTATAAAAAAATAAAAGAAAAAATAGAACTTTTAAATAAATATATTAATTAAAAAATACTGGATTATTATTAGAGATATTTTCACTAAGTGAAATATCTTTTTCTTTTATTTTTGGTTTATTTATAAATGATTTTTTCTCTTTAGAAGAAGTTCCTAGCTCTTTTAATGTTCCCAGAATTGTTTTGGCATTTCCAATTACTGGTTTTACTTCTCGATATAAAGGTATTAATTGATTAACAACATTCAAAGATTTTGATATACCAGAAATTATTCTTCCTATTGTTAAACCATTCGTTGGTGTATTTCCAAACATACAAATCACCTAATATATAATATGATAATAAATAAAATATATTTAAAACTTCTAGTAAAAATATATTAAATGTGTTATAATTTTTAAGAATAGAGGGAGTATATTTATGAATGAATCAGAAGTTAAAAAAACAAATCCATTTTTATTCCCGATACTAAATATATATTACATATTATTAAACGCGTTTAATGGATTTATTTTTGTTTTTTTTAGATTACCCGTAATTCTTTATGAAATGATCAGTTATAGAGTTGATAAAACATATAGAAAATTTAAAGGCGAAAATATGAAACCTGAGATAAAAAATCAGGTCAATCAAAATTCTGCTAAAAAAATATATAAATATAGTGATTCTACGTTACAAAAAATGGCTGATTTAAGAGCACAATTACAAAAAGAATTAGAAAATGATTCGGAAATTAGGAGTAAAAAGCCAATATTATTTTATTTTAAAGGGATGAATTCAGATGGTAAAATAGTTGATGGAACAATATATGGTTATTCAAAATTTGATGTAAATACCTTTTTAGTTAATGATGGGTATGACGTTTACATAATAAAAACATCTAAATGGATTCAATTCTTATATGGTGAAACTACTTTTTTTAAATCAACAATGTCAGTTAAAGATCTTATTTTCTGGCTTACTCAATTAAGTACATATTTAAAAGCTGGAATAACTCTTACAGAGGCATTAAAAATATTGTCTAAACAAATGGCGAAAAACAACAAGTCTAAGCAAAGAGCATTTAAAGCAATTTCATACGAATTATCTTTAGGAGAAACTTTTTCAGCTGCTTTAGAGAAACAAGGAAATATGTTTCCACCGTTATTGATAAATATGATTAAAGCTGCCGAAGCTACAGGAACCTTGATTGAAACCTTGGAAGATATGACAGAGTATTATACAGAAGTAGATAAGACTAAAAAGCAAATGATTAGTGCTATGACTTATCCTTCAATTATTATGATTTTTGCAATTGGAGTTATTACTTTTATTTTGATATATGTAATACCAGAATTTGTAGGGATTTATGAACAAGCTGATGCAGAGATTACTGGTTTAACTGCATTTATAATAAACCTTAGTAATTTTTTAGGCGAAAACATATTGAATATATTGCTAATAACAATATTAATAATTATAGTATTTGTATTGTTATATAAAAAAATAATAGTTTTTCGAACTGTAATACAATCAATTTTAATGAAGATGCCAGTAATAGGTAAAATAATAATATATAATGAAATAACTATATTTACAAAAACCTTTGCTTCTCTTTTAAAAAATAATGTATTTATAACTGATAGTATGGAAATATTAAGTAAAATAACTAAAAATGAAATATATAAAGATATAATGTATAATACTATTAATAATATAGTAAAAGGAAATAAAATAAGTGATTCTTTTAAGGACCATTGGGCAATTCCTGATGTAGCATATTATATGATTGTTACTGGGGAATCTACTGGAGAACTTGCAGAGATGATGCAAAAAGTAAGTGAATATTATCAAGAGATGCATCGTAATATTGTAAATAGTTTGAAGAGTTTCATTGAGCCAATTATGATTACTTCTTTGGCTTTTGTAGTTGGAATTATTATTTTAGCAGTAATTGTTCCAATGTTTGGATTCTATGATAATATTTAATAAAGAGGGATTAATATGGAAATAGCATTTTTATTCATTTTAGGAAGTATTTTTGGCTCTTTTTTCTTAGTTTTAGGAACTAGATTGCCGAAGAATGAGTCATTAATATATCCAGGAAGTCATTGTGAGTATTGTAATCAAGAACTTAAATGGTATGACTTGATTCCAATTTTTTCATATTTATTTAATTTAGGAAAGTGTAGATATTGTAAAGAAAATTTATCAATAATATATCCTGTTGTTGAATTAGCAACAGGATTAGCTTTTGTTTCAGCTTATTTAATTTTTGGTATTAGCTATTCATTTTTTGCTTGCTTATTAATTTTTTCACTATTAATTATTATTTTTATAACAGATTTTAAGTATTACATTATTTTAGATTCTCCGCTTCTTTTAACATCAATAGGTATATTTGCTTTAAAATGGTATTATTATGGTTTTAAAACGGCTCTTTTAGCTGTTTTAAGTGGTATTATAATGTTATTAATTATGTTGATGACTAAGAAGTTTGGTGATTTTTTATTTAAAAGAGAATCATTAGGTGGTGGAGATATAAAGTTGGCCTTTGTTTTGGGGATAATTTTAGGAATTAGATTAAGTCTTATATCTCTTATTTTATCCAGCTTTTTAGCGCTACCGTATGCCTTAGGAAGTGCATATTTATCCGAAAAAAAAGAAGTCCCATTTGGACCTTTTATAATTTCTGCAGCAACAATTGTATTTATCTACATGGATAAATTTATTAATTTACTAGATTTTTTCTTTAAAATTTAATGTATGCTAGGAAACTAGCAATTACGCTTGCAACCATCGTTATTAGCATTGCCCAAGCAACTATTTTTTTTGTTTTCTTTTTCATATAATCACCATTAATAATTTATCATAAATTAAAAAGTAATGCAATATAATTAAATGGTGATTATATGATAAATTGGACAAGCCTCAAAAAAAACAAATATTTTAAATTTTTAATATTTATAACAATTATTGCGATTATTTTTGGAATAATATATTATTTTAAAATAAAAGATATTATTGATTTAAAGGAAATAAATTTAGAAAATATTTGTAGAAATAATTTTTTTTATCATATATCTTCCTTTTTTTTAATTTTCTTTTTTTCATTTTTACTTTTTGGATTCATTTTAGGAATATATGTCTACAGCTTTGAAATCACCAGTTTTATAATTCTTTTGTTTACTTTAATTTTAAAATTTAATATTAAAGGATTTATTATAGCTATAATCATTTTTATTTTTAGATTTCCTTACTTTTTATTACTTGTATTTATAAGTTATAGTTGTTTTAAAATAAGTCGAAGTTTAATTAGCAAGCAAAAGTATCAGAAAGAAAAATTGCTTCTCCATATTAAACAATCTATTATTTTTTCGTTAACAGGAATTATAATAGAAACATTTAATTATTTTATTGGATATAAATTTGTGATGTTTTTAACTAAAATATTATAAAATATGATATAATATGACACGTGATGTATATGAAAAAAGTTGTTGTTGGAATGAGTGGGGGAGTAGATTCTGCAGTCGCTGCTTATTTATTAAAAAAAGATGGTTATGATGTAGTAGGATTATTTATGCGTAATTGGGATTCTATGATTAATAATGATATTGAAGGTAATAATAATAATCCTAATGAAATATGCCCTCAAGAAAAGGATTATAACGATGCTTTAGAAGTGTGTAAAAAACTTAATATTCCTTTAAAAAGAGTTGATTTTATAAAAGAATATTGGGATTATGTATTTACTTATTTTCTTGAAGAATTGAAAAAAGGAAGAACTCCTAATCCAGATATGTTATGCAATAAATTTATTAAATTTGATTTGTTTATTAAAGAAGCTCGTAGACTAGGAGCTGATTATATAGCTACTGGTCATTATGCAAGAATAGAAAATGGTATACTAAAACGTGCTAAAGATTTAAATAAAGATCAAACATATTTCTTGGCTGATGTTTCAACTTCACAATTTAAAGACGTATTATTTCCTATCGGAAATTATACAAAACCAGAGGTTAGAAAAATAGCGTTAGAACAGGACCTTTTTGTTGCAAATAAAAAAGATTCTACTGGAATATGTTTTATCGGTGAAAGAAATTATCAAAAGTTTTTAAAAAATTATCTTAAACCAAATCCTGGTAAAATCATAGATGTAAAAAATGGAAATATAGTTGGCGAACATACGGGTTTAATGAATTATACAATTGGCCAAAGAAGAAATGTTGGATTAAGTGGCCATCATGATAAACATTATGTTTGCGGAAAGAATGTTGAAAATAATATTCTTTATGTAGCTTTTGGAGATGATAGTGAGTTTTTATATAGTGATTCTTGTATAATTGATAACATCAATTTTATCAGTAAAAAAAGACCCCAAAAATGTACTGCAAAATTTAGATATCGTGGGGAAGATTATCCTGTTATTTTAGATTATTTAAATGATGAAGAAATTATGGTATCATATCCAGAAAAAGTTAAATCTGTAACCCCAGGCCAAGCATGCGTTTTGTATGATGATGAAGAATGTTTGGGATGTGGTTTTATTAAAGAAGTAAGAAAAAATAATGAAAAATTATGGTATATTTAATTATAACATATAATTTATTTTAATAATAATTATTATCAAAAGTAATTGACAAAAAAATGTTAAGCAATGTATAATTTAATTGTAAATTAACAGATGTAAGGAGTTTTAGAAAAATGAATAAATTAAATGAATTATTACAAGAATTAGGGGTTTCTAAAGTTCGCTTAGCAAAATATTTAGGCGTATCTAGACAAATGGTATATAACTACTTGGAACTAGAAGACTTAAATAAATGGCCAAAAGAGAAAAAAATCTTATTATTTAAATTATTAGATTTAGATACAGACAATGAAGAGGGTAGTGATATTGATAAAATTAAGGTTACTACTGATTATTTAATGGCTGTAGAAAATCGTTTAAATCAAGGCGTTAAATCTGCATCTGACATGGATAATTATTTTGATTTAAAAGGATTAAATAAAGAAGAACAAAATTTACTAGCTGATATAACATATTTATTAAAAGAAAAATTATTAGAAAATGAAAAGAAAACAGAAAATTTTTACGCTATTCAATATTTATATCATATGTTACAATCATTAGATAATGTACCTGAGATTAAATATATTTTTGGATATATGTCTAAAACTACTGGTTTTATTCCAGTTGATGAGTTTAAATTTAATGAAGAAAAACAATTTATTTTTGAAGGAATACTTTATTCTGCCCTAACTTTATATAATAATGGTGGGGCAAGCAAGAGCAAATTAGCTGAAAGCCATAAAAGATTTGTGCAAGAAATTGAACAAAAAAATGAAGAAAAATTAAGCCGTACACAACAACTAAACACTACAAAAGTACAAGCATTAAAAGAACTTGGTTATACAGAAATAAATGAAAAAAATGCTGCAGAAGTATTTGAAAAAATTGCTGAAATTCAATCTAGAAAAGTATAATAATAAGGAATTAATTAATATTCCTTTTTATTATGTTAAATTATATATAAGTTCGCATAATATATATTATGTTAACTTTTACAGCTTGCTAATAAAGTAATCAAATAATAAATCTGACTCCTTCCCCTCCATCCTTTCAGGGTGCCACTGAACTCCTAAAAAAAACTTTTTAGTCTTATCTTCGATAGCTTCTACAATATTATCTTCTGATATTGCGCTTATATCTAAATCTGTTTGAATAACAATTGATTTGTGAATAGAATTAACTTGGATTCTGTTCTTTTTAATTATTTTAAATAATAAGCTATCAGATTTTATATTAATATTGTGAATAGTATTATAGTGTTTTAGGTTATTTAAGTCAATTAAAGCCCCTTTATTATTAACAGCCATTTCTTGCATACCAAGACATATTCCAAACGTTGGAATGTCTTTTTGATATAAATATTCAATTATTTTGAGATCACTATCAGCTATATCATCTCCGCCAGGAAGTATAATACCATTACATAATTCGATTAATTTAAAAACATTAGTTATTTTATTAATAATTGGAATACATAATACTTCTATATTATAATTAGCTAATTTATTTAATAATGAATCTCTTACATAATGTTTCATTACTCCAGTAACATCTTCTTGTCTAAGAATTACTCCTACTCTCTTCATAAAATCACCTTTATAACAAAAAAATATTAATAAACATTAGTAATACACCAACAATGATCCCAAATTTTAAATACTTTTCTTCATTGTATTTTTTAGCTTCAGGAAGTAATTCATGGATTGCTAATGTAACCATTATTCCTGCAACTAAAGTTAATATAATTGCTATGGATATATCATTTATATAATGTTTTAAAAATATATAACATAAAATAGCCCCTAATGGTTCAGCTAAACTTGATATCGCAGTCATCATTAAAGCTTTTTTTCTATTTTTTGTTGCATAGTAGATTGGTACAGCTATACTGATTCCTTCTGGTATATTATGAAGCATAATAGCAATAGCAATTTTTATTCCTAGATTTATATTATTATATGATGACATAAATGTAGCAATTCCTTCTGGAAGATTATGAGCCATTAAAGCAATCATATTTAGAATCCCTAATTTATATAAATTGCTTTCATTTTTTGAAAATTTAGTAATAATTTTATTTAATAAAAGTATTGCCCCTACTCCAATAAAAAAAATTGCTATTATTATTAAATTTGTTGTCATCAATTTATAATTTTTTAATAAAGTAATAAATGTTTCTGGAATAAGCTCAAAAACACTTAAACTAAGCATAATAGCAAGCGAAAAACTTAAACATAAGGTTATAAATTTATTTCTTTTTTCTTTTGTAATATTTATATATGATAAAAAGCCACCTAATAAAGTGGCACAACCTGCAATTGTAGAAATAAATAAAGATGTTACTATTTTCATCTTAATCACCATTTAAATATATGAAATAATAAAATTAAAATTCTTTCTAAAAGTTTTAATTATTCTATTTTATTTAATAAAATTTCTAATTCTTTATTATATTCTTCAAGACTAATTCCTTTATATCCAATATTATCATTTAGATTATACTTCTTCTTCACATTAATTATTCGTTGATAACTTTTTCTTAATTTTTGGACATCTAGTACCTTATTATTATATAATTCATATAATTTATTAAATTTTGCTAAATCATTATTATATTTCATTAGAATAATATCAATTTCTCCTTGAAATGCTCTTTTTATTAAATTCATTATGTTATATCTGAATAAAATACTTTTCATTTTTAATTCATCTGTTATCAATAATCCTTCATAATTTGCTTCTTTTCTTAATTTTGTTTCCAAGAATTTATTATCAAAAGCGATAGGATAAAAATGATTAACTTCTTTGATAAGAATATGACCAACCATAATAGCATCGCATCCTTGTTTAATTGCTTCCATAAAAGGCTTGATATCTTCTTCAAAACAATCATAACTACGTACAGATGGTAAAAAATAATGTGAATCTTTTTGAATTGCTCCATGGCCTGGGAAATGTTTAGTAACGGCAATCAAATTATCATTGAGATATTTAAAATAGTCTAATCCATATTTGATAACGTCTTTTGCATTTTCCCCAAAGGATCTATCTCCGATAGCATGATCATCTTTAAATCTTTTAATATCTAAAACAGGCGCAAAATTCATATTAATTCCAGATTCTTTTAGGATCTCATTAACTAATCTAGCACTAGTTTCAATATTTTTGCAAGCATTTTTATTTTTAGTTAGTTTAAAAGCTGCCGGAGTATTTTTAATCTCATTTGGTAGTCTATTTACTCTTCCGCCTTCCTGATCAATAGAAATAAAAAGAGGAATATTATTTACTTTATTATATTCTTTTAATTTTTTGATAAATTTAAGCATACTAGGATAATCATCATAATTATTCTTATATAAAATGAAACCACCTATTTTATATTTTTGAATTAAATCTTTTAAAATACTATCATCTAAAGAACTATCTATTCCTAAAATAAATTTTTGACCAATCATTTTTCTAATACTAGCGTTCATATTAATCACCTATGTTACATTAATTTTACTATATTTATTTGTTAAATATCAACCAATAATTACCATAAAATGAAAGAATGATATTTAAATTTATATCCATAATATAAATAGGAGGTAAAATATTATGGAAAGAAATAATAGAAATAATTCTATAAACAATCAAAAAAATCGTTCTAGAAAAACTCAAGAACGTAAAAACAATTCTAGAGCTAATGAATCAAATTGTAGTCGTAGTAATAGAAAATAATTTAAAAAAGGAAAGTTTAAATTTCCTTTTTTTGATGAGGATGATTTTCATAATCTTTTCTCATTTTTTCATTACATAAATGAGTATATATTTGCGTTGTAGAAATATCGGAATGTCCTAAGAGTTCTTGAACTATTCTTAAATCTGCTCCATTATTAAGCATATGAGAAGCAAATGAATGCCTTAAAGTATGTGGGCTTATTTCTTGGTTTATATTTTTCTTTAAACATTCCTTTTTTAATATCTTAAAGAATCCTTGCCTAGTAATAGGATTTCCAAAATTATTTAAAAATATATATTCACTATTTTTATTCTTTAATAAATAATTACGATGTTCTTCAAGATATATTTTTAAAAATTCCATAGCTATTTCTCCAACAGGAATTATTCTTTCTTTACTTCCTTTTCCTACAACTCTAATTAAGTCATCTTCAAAAGAAATATTAGCGATGGTTAAATTAATTAATTCACTTATTCTTACACCGGTAGCATATAAAAGTTCTAGCATAGCTTTATTACGATAATCTAATGATGTTTTAAGTTCAATATCTAAAAGTTTGTCTACTTCTTCAATAGTTAAAGATTTAGGAAGTTTTTTTGATAATTTGGGTAGAACTATGTTTTCAACAGGATTTTTCATTAAATATTCATTTGAAATTAAATAATTATAAAAGGATTTTAATACGGTAAGATAATGAGCTCTTGTTCTATCACTTCTTTTCCTATTTGCTGCCAAAAAGTTTTTTATATCTGTTTTAGTAGCTTTTAACATACTTTTTTTATTTATAAATTCTTTAAAGTATATTAAATTATCACGATATGAATTTAATGTATTTTTAGCAAGTTTTTTTTCATATTTTAAATAATCTAAGTACAAATTAATATATTTATCTTCCATAGAAGTTACCACCTTATATAATTATTATACTCTATAAAACGTTTATTTGCAAAATTTGTGTTATAATAAAAAGGTGGTGATATTTATGGATTTATTAGCAAATACTTTAAGGCCCAAAAAAATAATAGACATAATAGGTCAAACTCATTTAGTTGGAAAAGATAAAGTTATAACCAATATGATAAAAAACAAAAAAGTTTTTTCCATGATTTTGTATGGTCGACCTGGAATTGGTAAAACTAGTATTGCCAGCGCCATTACGAATGAATTAGATATAAAATATCGTTTTTTAAATGCTACTGTTAATAATAAAAATGATTTTGATGTTGCAATTGAAGAAGCAAAAATGTATGGTGAAATGATTTTAGTTGTTGATGAAATTCATCGAATGAACAAAGATAAACAAGATATATTACTTCCATATATAGAATCAGGATTAATAATCTTAATAGGTCTTACGACTGCTAATCCATATCATAAAATAAATCCGGCAATAAGAAGTAGATGTCAAATTTTTGAGCTTCATGATTTAACAAGCGAAGATATTATTAAAGGGTTAAAAAAAGCTTCTAAAGAACTAGAAAATATTAAAATAGATAAAAAGTCACTAGAATATATTACTACATATTCTAATGGTGATTTGAGAAGTGCTATTAATTTTTTAGAAATTGCCTACTATTCTAGTAAAGATAAGATCATAACATTAGATTTATTAAAACAAATCAATAATAAAGGTGTATTTTTACATGATAAAAATGAAGATGGCCATTATGATGTATTAAGTGCTTTTCAAAAATCTATTCGTGGAAGTGATGTTGATGCATCTCTTCATTATTTAGCCAGATTAATTGTAGCCGGAGATTTAGATAGTATATATAGAAGACTTAGTGTTATAGCCTATGAAGATATTGGACTTGCTAATCCTAATATTGGCCCAAGATTGATGGCAGCAATCCATGCTTCCGAATTAGTTGGACTTCCCGAAGCACGAATTGTACTTGGAGAAATTGTTACAGAAATGGCTTTATCTCCGAAAAGTAATAGTGCATATTTAGCTATAAATGAAGCAATAAAAGATATTGAAAGTGGGAATTCTGGGCGGATTCCAGAACATATAAGGCCTTCTACGACAACATATAAATACCCGCATGATTATCCAAACGATTATATATATCAAGAATACTTACCAAGCAATTTAAAATTTAAACAATATTACCATCCTAAAAATAATGGTTATGAAACAAATTTTAAGAAGGTGGCAGACAAGATTAATAATATTAAAAAAAATGCTTAACAAGCATTTTTTAATTAGATAAAATTTCATTAATTATATAGTTTGCTAAATATATACCGGCTATATTGGGAACTATTGCATTACTGCCTGGTATTTTAGTATGGGTTTTAACTGGAATCTCGCTACTCCACACGACTTTCAATTTACCATCCAAATTATTATCTTTTACTAATTTTCTTAAAATCTTAGCTAATGGATCTGAATGAGTTTTATTTAATGTTGTTATCTCAACTTTAGTACAATTACATCTATTTCCGGTTCCTAAACAGGTTATTAAATCAATATTATTCTTTTGACAATACCTAATTAATTCTAATTTCGTAGTTATAGTATCACATGCATCTATTACAAAATCATAATTATTACTTAATATATTTGCTATATTTGAAGAATCTAAAAATAGATCTAATGCTAAAATATTTATTTTTGGGTATATATCTAAAGCCCTACTTTTAGCTACATCAACTTTTTTTAAGCCAATATTGCTATGTAAGGAAATAATTTGACGATTCAGATTAGTTATATCTATTACATCGTTATCTATTATTGTAATATTTTTTACTCCAAACCTAACTAATGATTCTAAAGCAGAACCTCCTACTCCGCCTACCCCAACAATAAGAATATTTTTATTTTGAATCTCATTTAATTTTTTTTCATCAAACATCAATTTAAGTCTATCAAACTGCATATAATCACTCCAAATAAAAACCTAGAGAAAAGTCCGTTAGTGATAAAAGCCCGCTCTCTCGAGGGGGGCATCACATGCTTTGCATCAGGATTCTGTAAAAATACAGCATTCAACACAGCAAAACAATTAGATTCCCAATGTTCTATCTTAGTCGGTTTTATGAAAAACAAACTATTCCTCTAGGCATTTATATTATATCACAACATAAAAAAATTTATGCAACATTCATAGAATTTTACATAAATTTAACATTTATTAAACATTAAAATAATCTTTTATTTCCAAATAAGCTTGTTCAAAAAGTTCCTTTTCTTCATCACCAAAATTATTTTCTAAATTATCCCCTAACAATATAGTTAATAAAAAATACATGTGACAGCTTGAACCACAAGCAGTTCCAATGAATTCTCCATCAGAATTTACATTAATATAAATTCCTAAATAATAATCATCAAAATTTAAATCAGGGAACAATTCTTTTAACCTAGCTTGTCCGGATATTTCAGACTTTGTTTTCTTAAATATATCATGATTTTTAAATTCTAAATCTAAGTATATGGAATTTTTTTTATTTAATGTAGCTTGATATCTTTCAACAAAAAACATTTCAATTTCATTCAAAGTAAACTTTCTAATATTATATTTAGCCATATTAGTTCTTCCAACATTTAGATACATCACAGTTAGAACTATAAGGAGTTGGATTAGGCATTTCTAATTTAATAATCATAGGTATTTTAAATGCACTACCAAAACCTACGCAACTACCTGGTTGTAAGACTTTTTGTTTTTCTATTACATCAGCGGAAATATTTGGTAACATTTCTTCAATATATTTAATATCTTTTGGATGAGTCATTTTAAATATTAAGAAGTTTGAGCATTGAGCTATAACTGTATCAGAAATCTCCACAGGTCTTTGACTTATAATATCAAGTAAAACCCCGTATTTACGACCTTCCTTAGCTATACGATCAAAAATATTATATCCAATTAAGAAAGTATCTATATCTTTTTGAACATACCTATGAGCTTCCTCTAAGAATAAATGAAATGGCATTGTTGCTCTTTGAGCTCTTTTTTTAGCAGACTCAAACAATAATCTTGAGAATATTTTAACTATAACTTTTGCATATACATCATCTATATCTTCTAAATTAATATTTATAATTTGGGCTTTATTACCATTTTTATCGCTTAAAGAAGCAATATAGTCATCAGTTTCAACATATTTATCTCCACTAAAATACGTTCCAACTTTACTTGTAATAATAGCATTTAATCTAACTTTTAAAATAATTGAGTCAGCATATAAATTAGCATTATTTTGGAATCCTTCACTAATTAAAGTAAATTCCATTGCTTTTCCAAAGTCTTTAATTGAATAATAGCTATTTAACGGAACTTGAATATTTTCAATATCATCTTTAATATGACTTAAAATATAATTTGTTATTAAAACACTTTCGCCAAAATTTCCATTAGAATCAATTTCAAAACATTCACTTAAAGTTCTGCTATATCCAAGTCCAGGAATAATGGTATCAAAATTAAATTCTTGTGTATTACATACTTCTAATATTGTAAATATTTCATTCTTTTTACTGGAAGTAGTTTGGTTACTAAATAATATAGCTAATAAGGCTTTAGCTATCAAGTGATTTTTATAAATTCTTGCTTCTTCATTATTTTGAGAAAAAATCTTAGCTAAACGAATAGTTCTTTCAATAATTGGCAATTGACTATGTTTTTCAGCTTGAAGCATTAATGCCCAATCATCCAATGTTAACAAATGGGTTGGTATATCTAATTTAAAGTCATCATCATCTATTGGATTTGTTGTAATAAATTTATAATTATATTTAGGATTTATTTTATTTATATTTCCAAAGGCGTTTTTATACTCTCCATACGCATCAAAAATAAACATTTTAGCATTAGAAGACTCTGTATTAGGATTTTGAAAAACATTTTGAACTACTCTTGCAACACCACATGATTTACCACTACCAGAATTACCAAATATAGCTAAATGATTAGAAAATAAATCGTTAATATTTGGATGGATAGTAAAGTTTTTATAAATAGCACTTTTTCCTAAAGCAAAAGTTTTTTCGCTAGCTGTTCCTACAATTTCCAATAATTCTGAGTTATTAATTATTCTTAATTTTGATGAGAGCAATGGTTTTCTCATAATACCATTTACATATTTTCCATTAATATATTCTCCAAGAAATCTAATTTTCATTGTTTTATCATTTAATTCGGTTATCTCTCCTAAAATCTTTTGATCTTGAGCTTCAAAAATAACATGAACATTCATTAAGTCCGCAGTAATAGTTCCTGTTGAAATATTTTCGACTTCTGCCATATTATCTGTAATATATAAAATTCTTCCAAACATCATAAAAGTCACCTCTTAGTATAAATAGATTATATCATGATATCTAAAAAAAGTAAAAATGAAATTCTTTTTAATAGTAGTGTTACGTAAATTTCTAAATAATATTTAAATAAATTAAACAAATAAAAATGAGTAATTATCTACTCATTTATTTTTAACTTCCTTGTAAACTCATCATTAACATTATTAGAAATGATATGTTGTGTCAAGTTAGCAATACTATCAATAACTTCTGGAACTATATCAGAATAATACTTTAAAATCGTTAATAAATTTTCATTGCCAAATATATCTAAAACTTTTTCTTCAGAAATATTTGTAGTTAATTTTTCATTAATATTATTCCACACAAGATAGGAAACATTATCTACTTTTTCACCTAAAACTATGCCACTATCAGAAAATTCTATAGAATAATGATCTGATTCATTAGTATTAATTATATCTACAAGTATTCCGTTATGAAAAATAGTAGCACGGAAAGAAGTCCCCATTATTTTATCAATTAAAACAATTTTATTAAATTTTTGCTCTGCATCATTTACACTAGTGTCATTATCAAATGAAAAATATTTACACGCATTTTCCCCTTTAATTTCATTATTTGTTATATTAATCTTCATAGAAGTATTAGCTTCTTTATCAATAACTAATGAATCCTCATTGATTAAATATCCTAAGTCGTTTAATAATTCTTTAACATTTTTATTAAGCATTTATAACACCTCGAAAAATATGATAGTAAAAATTACAAAAAAAGTCAAGAAATAAAAGTTAAAAGATATTTATTATTTAATATTCGCAATTTCCTGGTGTTCTTGGATAAGGTATAACATCTCTTATATTATCTACACCTGTTAGATAAATAAGTAATCTTTCAAATCCCATTCCAAATCCAGAATGGATGCAACCACCAAATCTTCTTAAATTTAAATACCAATTTAATTCGTCTGAATTCATATTCAATTCTTTCATACGAGATAGTAGTTTATCGTAATCTTCTTCTCTTTGGCTTCCGCCCATTAATTCGCCAGCTCCTGGAACTTCAAGATCGACAGCTGCTACAGTCTTGCCGTCATCATTTTGCTTCATGTAAAAAGCTTTGATATCCTTTGGCCAATTTTTAATAAATACAGGTCCGTCAAAATATTCTGTAATATATTTTTCATGTTCTTTGGCTATGTCTTCACCATATTTTGGCTCAAATTCCCAATTTTTTCCAGATTCTTTTAAAATTCTAATTACTTCTTCATGATCAATTCTCACAAAATTACTATTAATTAATTTGTTTAATTTATTTAATAAGCCTTTTTCTACAAACTTATCAAAAAATTCCATTTCATCGGGACAATTATCTAAAACATATTTTACGACATATTTAAGCATACTTTCCATAATATCCATATCCTTATCTAAATCGCAAAATGCTATTTCGGGTTCTATCATCCAAAATTCACTAGCATGTGTTTTAGTATTTGAGTTTTCAGCTCTAAAAGTAGGTCCAAAAGTATAAGTTTTTTTATAAGCCAAAGCAAAAGTTTCTGCTTGTAATTGACCACTTACTGTTAAGGCTGTTTGCTTTCCAAAAAAATCTTTAGAATAATCAGGAGTTTTAGATGAAGCTACTTTTTCTAAATCTAATGTTGTTACTTGAAACATTTCTCCTGCCCCTTCACAATCACTTGCAGTAATTAAAGGAGCATGAAAGTATACATATCCATTATCTTGAAAATAAGTATGAATAGCATGAGCTGCTACGCTTCTTACTCTAAAAACAGCTTGAAAAAGATTTGTTCTTGGTCTTAAATAGGCTATTTCTCTTAAAAACTCACGAGTTGGACGTCCTTTAGCTTGTAAAGGGTAATCATCTGCAATATCACCTAATAATTTAGCACTTTCTAAGACAAGTTCAAATTCCTGCCCTTCCTTTGGCGAAGCAATAAGTTTTCCTTTAACATGTATCGCACTTCCCATTTTTAATTTTGAAATATTTTCGAAATCATCACATATTTCATCTTCATATACAACTTGAAGAGATTTAAAATGTGTTCCATCAGTTAAATCGATAAAGCCGAAATGAGCTTGTTTACGATGATTTTTTATCCATCCATCAAGTTCTATTGTTTTTTCTAAATATTTTTTATAATCTTTATATAAATCTCTTATATCCATAATTTCTCCTTAACAATTTGATATTAAATATTCTAATATTTCTTTTTCATCTAATTTTGTCTCTTCTTTAGTAATATTATCTTTAACATTAATTAAGCCCAATTTTAAGTCTTCACTATTTAATATTACTAATTGTTTTGCTTTTAATCTATCAGCTTGTTTAAATTGTGCTTTTAATCCACGTCCTAAATTTTCAGTTTCACAAATTAAACCTGACATTCTTAAATCTTGGACTAAAGAAATTGCATGTAACTTTTCTTCTTCATTAACATACATAACAAACACATCTATACCATCATTTACCCTTGGCTCAATTTCTAAAGTATCCATGATAGTAATTATTCTATCCAAACCAAATGCCCAGCCAATCCCAGGAGTCTCAGGTCCATCCAATTCTTTAACTAAATTATTATATCTTCCACCTGCCCCTAAGGTATTAGCATTTCCTAGTTCTGAAACTTCTGCACAAAATTCAAAAACAGTATGATTATAATAATCTAAACCTCTAACAATATTTGGATTTATTTCATAATCGACATCCAACAAGTCTAAATATTTAATAACTTCATTAAATCTTTTCTTACTATCGTCGTTTAAATAATCTAAAATTACTGGTACATTTTTTAAAACTTCATGATTGGCATCAAATTTACAATCTAAAATTCTTAATGGGTTTGTTTTAAATCTATTTTGACAATCAGGACATAATTCATTAATATGAGGTTCTAAATATTCAATTAAGGCTTTTTTATAATTTTCTCGAGATTCTTTATCTCCTAAAGAATTTATATTTACTGTTATATCCGGGATATTCAATTCTTCTAAAAATCTATATCCCATAGAAATAACTTCTGCATCCATAATCGCATCATATGTTCCTAAAACCTCTATTCCAAATTGTGTAAATTCTCTATTTCGTCCTGATTGAGGCCTTTCATATCGATACATTGTCCCATTATAATATAATTTTTTTGGTAATTGTGCTTCCCCGTACATCTTATTTTCTATAAAACTACGAACGACTCCAGCAGTTCCTTCGGGTCTTAAAGTTAGCTTTCTATTTGAGCGATCATTAAAATCATAAGTTTCTTTAGTTACAATATCACTCGATTCTCCTACAGTTCTATGATATAATTCGCTATTTTCAAATATAGGAGTCCTTATATACTCATAATTATAACATAAACAGAATTCATCAATCATTTTGTTTAAAAATTGCCATTTCTTTGTATTTTTTCCATAAATATCATATGTTCCCTTTGGTTTAGTTATCATTTTTTTCATCCTTTCAATAAAAAAACCTAGTTCATGTAAGGACGAAATTTCCGCGGTGCCACCTTACTTTACTAGGTACTCTCTTAATTATAACGCATTTCTGCGATTCTATTTTTATAAAGATGTTCTTTCATTTATCACTCATATAGGTATTTTCAGCAACTAACCTTCTCTTCAATATTTTAAATAAATTACTTGGTCTTTACATAGAATTTTAATTCTATTTGTATTTTAATTCATTTTTATCTTTTAGTCAATAAATATGGACTTAAAATCTTATTCTTTAGGTAAATTTATATTATCGTATGCTCCTAAATCATAAACTTTATATCCAAGATTCGTTAATTTATTGTCAGCAATACTACTACGATTACCACTTTTGCAATAAACTAAAATAGTTTTATTCTTATCTAAATTTATTTTATCATTTATTTCATTATAAGGAATATTTAAAGCATTTTTTAAATGGCCTTCATTATATTCTTCTTCATTCCTAACATCAACAATAATATAATTATTTTCTAAAATAATATTTCTTAATTCTGTATTATCATTAGGTTTTTCCTTATAATTATTTTCACAGCCAATCAAAAATAAGCTAATTATTAATATTATAATTACTTTCAAAACAATCACCTAATTTAAATTATAACTTAATTTTTATTGATTTAAACTAAAATCATATATTTAATTTCAATGATAGGTTATTTAATTATTTTTCTAAGATAATTGTACATGGCCCATCATTTATTAAATTTACTTGCATATCTGCCCCAAAAACACCAGTCTTAACTTTGACATATTTACTTAATTCACTATTAAAACCATCATATAGCTTTGTAGCAACATTTCCGTTTAAAGCTTTTATATAGGATGGTCTATTCCCTTTCGAAGCATCACCATATAGAGTAAATTGACTGATTGAAAGGACTTCTCCACCAACATCTAAAATTGATTTATTCATAACATTATTTTCATCTTCAAAAATTCTTAAGTTTGCTATTTTTTTTGCCATATAAGCAATTTTTTCCGAAGAATCTCCTTCAGTAAAGCCAACTAATAAAACTAAACCTGAAGAAATCTCATTGTAAACATTTTTATTGATAATTACTGAGGCATTTTTAGTTTTTTGCACAACAACTTTCATTAACTCACCTTTATAACAAATTTTTGCTTTTCTATCTCTAATTTTAATTTATTTAATTCATCATTATTTTTTACTTTAACTACAATTTCATATTTCACTTTATTATTTAAATTGATAGTTTTAGCTGAATCTATAATAATATTTTTCATTGAAGCAAGAGTTAAAATATCTAATAAATAGTTTTTACCTTCCTCTACCTCAACATTTAATGTACTAAAATAAGTATTTGCAGTTGATTCATTCCAAGTTACATCAACAAGTCGCTCAGATTTGTTTTTTATATTAGAACAATTGTCTTTATGAACAACAATGCCTTCTCCTTTAGTTATATAACCAATAATATTATCTCCTTTTATTGGATGACAACATTTCGCTAAAGTTACTAAAATATCATCTGTGCCTGAAACAATAATATCACTCTTATAATTTTCTTTCTTTTTATAATATGTATTATTTGTCATCTTTTCAATAAGAGCATCTGAAACGTTTTCTTTTTCTTCATTAGTTAAATTAATTATATATCCTGCAGTATATCTTAATGAACCAATTGATAAATAAATATCTTCAACATCTTTAAGTTTTAGATCTTTACAAATTTTTTCAATATTTTTATCACTTAAAACCTCACTAAATATGAGTTTTCTTTTGCGTAATTCTTTTTCAAAAAATTCTTTTCCTTTATCAATATACATTGCTCTATCTTGTTTGCTGAAATACGCTTTTATTTTATTTCTAGCTTGACTAGTTTTAACCGAATTTAACCAATCTTTATTTGGTTTAGCGTTATTATTAGTTTTTATTTTAACAATATCACTATCTTGAAGTTCGTATGTCAATGGAACCATAACATCATTAACAATTGCTCCTGTAGTCTTATCACCAATATCAGAATGAATTCGATAAGCAAAATCAATTGGTGTAGATCCCTTAGGAAGTTCTACAACATCACCTTTTGGGGTAAAGACATAAATCATTTCGCCTAAAAAACTATTTGAAATTTCTGTGGCAAAAGCAGTATCATTTTCTTCATTTTCATTAGCTTCAATGATATTTCTAAACATTTCTAATTTTTGCTCCATTATATCTTGAACTTTTTTGGTTCCTTTTTCTTTGTATGACCAATGTGAAGCTAAACCTTTTTCAGCAATTTCATCCATTTCAAAAGTTCTAAATTGAACTTCAAATAATCTACCATCAACACCAAAAACAGTAGTATGCAATGATTGGTACATATTTTGTTTTGGCATTGCAATATAATCTTTAAAACGTTTTGGAATTGGTCTAAACTTTGAATGAATTAAACCTACTGCTAAATAACAATCATTTTCTTTTTCTAAAATAACTCTTAATGCCAAAAAATCATATATATCATTCCACTTTTTTCCATTACTTAATTTATTATAAATGCTATAAACACTTTTAACACGACCTTTTATTTCAAACTGAAGACCATGTTCAGCTAAAATATCAGTTATTTCATCTTTCATTTCTTCTAAACAATCATTTAATTCTGTACGAGAATTGGCTAGTTTCTCTTCTATATCCTTATATACATCAGGTTTTGTAATACGAAGGCAAATGTCTTCTAACTCACTTTTAATGGAATTAATTCCTAATCTATGGGCAATTGGAATTAAAACTGCCATAGTTTCGTTTGCTTTTCTCTTTTGTTTTTTTTCATTAACAGCCCAAATAGTCCGCATATTATGGAGGCGATCTGCTAATTTTACATACAAGATTCTTACATCTTCTGATAATCCAACTAGAACTTTTCTTAAATAAACTGCTGAATAATCTGATTCATCTTGTAATTCTAATCTATTTATTTTAGAAATTGATGCAACAATATTTTTAACTTCTTTTCCAAATAGTTTTTCTAATTCTTCTTCATTTGATTCACCATTATTAATTGTTTCATGTAACAACGCTCCAATTATTGTTGTAGCATCTACATTTAAATCAAGAAGAATATTCGCAACATTTAAAGGATGTGTAATATAATCCTCGTTTGTTAATCTTTTTCTACCTTTATGTTCTTTCTCAGCATAAAGATAAGCTGCTTGTATTTTATCTAAAGTTTCACTATCATGATAAACTTTTTCAACTTTTTCTATAAATTTTTCATATGTAATTTGCTTGTCATTCATTCTAACTCATCCTTATTTATTTCTCTATGCTTATTAGCAACAATATTTTTTAGATAATTATCAAAAACAGAATTATCTGTATTTAAGATATCATCTACCATATTATATAAACCTAAATTTTTACTATCATTCCAAATTATATCTTTACAACAATTCCAAATATCTTCTTCGTGAATGTATATCATACCATTTTGATGAAGTTCTTTTCTTTTTGATTCTAAAGCGGGAAAGATTCTATTATATAACTCGTTTAAATTACGAAATTTAATTTCTTCCATTATCATCACCTAAAATAATTCATTTTACATATATTTATTATATAACATTTTGAATATATTTTAAAGGTGATATATATTGAATAATAAATTTATTAAATCAACATTAATCTTAATAATTGGGGGCTGTATTACCAAAATTTTAGGATTTATTATAAAAATTTTATATACTAGAGAAATTGGCCCTGAAGGAGTTAGTCTATATTCTCTTATAATACCATCATATTCATTAATAATAACAATAGCAACATTAGCCCTTCCGATAGCTATATCAAAACTTGTAGCAGAAAATAAATATGACAATAGAAAAATATTAAGTTCAGCATTCATTCTTATTATGGCTATTAATATTGTCCTAATACTAATTATATTAGCTGTCAAAAATATTGTAAGCGCTAAATTATTAAATGAGCCAAGAATTGAAAATTTGTTTGTGGCTATTGTTATAACAATTCCTTTTATAAGTACAACAAGTATTTTAAAGGGATATTTTTTAGGAAAACAAAATATGATTCCAAATACAATATCTAATATTGCTGAACAGATATTAAGAATCATCTTAATCATTTTATTTATGCCAAAATTAGTATCCATAAATCTAATTTTGGCTATTACAGGATTAATAATTTTAAATGTTTTTTCTGAATCATTATCTATATTGGTCTTTTGTTTGTTTTTAGGAAAAACAAAAAATAAGGAAATATGCTTTCCTGATAAAAAAATATGTAAGGATATTCTTAAAATTACAATTCCAAGTGTTTCTTCAAGATTAATTGGAAATATTGGCTTTTTCTTTGAACCTATTTTATTAACGAATATTTTATTATATAAAGGATTTTCTAGTAACTACATCATTACGGAATATGGAGCGTATAATGCATATGCTATTGCAACGCTTACTTTACCTTCATTTTTTATAATGGCAATATCTAGCGCCTTAATCCCTGAAATAAGTAAATATTATAGCAAAGACAATAAAAAATTTGTTAAAAGAAGAATAAACCAAGCTCTTATAATATCTCTAGTAATTGGAATTTTATTCTCATCATTTATTTATATTTTTAGAAATAATCTATTAAAAATTTTGTATCATACTACAAATGGTTCAGAATACATTAAAATATTAGCACCCTTTTTTGTTTTATTTTATTTGGAAGGCCCTTTAAATAGCGCTCTTCAAGCAATGAATGAGGCTAAAGTTGCTTTAAAAATATCAACTTTAGGGGTAATAATTAAACTTGCAACCATGTCCTTATTTTCGTATTTAAAATGTGGTGTATTAGCCTTAGTTTATGCCGAAATTATTAATATCTTATTTGTTACTTTTATTTCATATAAAGAAGTATACAATAAAACTACAAATTACTCTTTTTAATTATATATATCTTATTTGATTTATAAAAAGCATAGAAAATATCCGATAATTCTAAATTTTTGTTTTCTAATTCTTTTAATAACCAACTTTTAGATTTTTTTACATGTTTTAAAGTTTTTTCTTGTAATGAGCCATCTAAAATTAGTGGCATAGGATAACTTCCTTTTATTTTAAAAGGTTTATATTTAAATACTGATAATTTGCCATTTGGTTCTAAAATAGCAAATTCTACTTCATCAATATTTCTAACTTCATTTTGTCTAAGATTAATTAATAAATCATCTAAACTATATCTTTGTTTAATCATTTCATGATAATTAATATGTCCATTACTAATTATTAATGATGGTTTTCCATCTAAAAAGTTTCTAAAACTTTTGGATTTTATTGATATAAAAGCCAAACTAATTTCTAAAACAACTAAAATAATTATTGGCATTATTGTTAAAAAGATAGATTCATTTTTATTTTCAATACTCATGGCTACAAGTTCAGCAATCATAATTGAAACAATTAAATCAATAATACCTAATTGGCCAATTTCTCTTTTACCCATAATACGATAAGCGATTATTACAAAAAAATAAAAGAATGCAGTTCTATACATTACTATTAGAAGTTCCATTTATATCACCTATATTTATTATGTTAAAAAACATAATATTTTAGTCATTACATATAATTAATTAGGTGATCATATTGAAAACATTTATTAGTTATTTAAAAAAAACAGGTATATTTTTAAGTATAATTATAATATTTTGCATAATTACATCCTTACTTAATTTGATTGGCATATCTAAAAACATTACTTCAATCATAACATTAATATTTCAAGTGTCCTTATTTTTTATGTATGGCTTTATTCATGGGAAAAAAACCGATAAAAAAGGTTTTATTGAAGGATTAAAAGTAGGAATATTATTAATTATTATAATATTTTTGCTAAGTTTAATATTATTTGATTATGATTTTAAAGTTTCTAATTTAATATATTATTTAATTCTTGGTTTAGTCAGTATTTTTGGGGCAATATTTGGAAAAAATAAAAAATAGAATTATTTTAAATTTAGTTCTATTTTTCCGTTTTTTCTTTTAATAATTGAATCTTCATCATATACTTTTTTATTAATGGGATTGCTTTGTTTTTCTAAATATTTTAAATCATATAAAATTTTTAAAGTAATTTCATCAGTAGTACATTCTTTTTTATTCCAACATTTTTCTGCTGCTTCGGTGATTTCTTTTTCAACTACATCATATAATTTTGCTTGATGATCGGTAATTACTTTATATATTGTTGGAATAATGACAATAGATGATACAGCTAAAATTGTTAAATAAATCAGATGCTTTTTATTTATTATATTCATAATTATCTCCATAATAATTCTTTATAAATTCATCTCTTAGTTCTAAAATTGTATCATTTTTTATTGATTCTCTGATTTCTTCCATTAAATGTGTCAAAAATCTAATATTATGAATAGATAATAATCTTGCTCCAAAAGTTTCTTTAGAAGTAATTAAGTGCCTAATGTACGCTTTAGTAAAGTTCTTACATGTATAACAATCGCATGAGTCACTAATAGGAGTAAAGTCTTCTTTGTATTTGCTATTTTTAATATTAATTTTTCCATATTTTGTATATGCGTGTCCATGTCTAGCTAACCTTGTAGGACTAACACAATCAAATAAATCTATTCCTCTAATAACATTTTCGATTAAATCAATTGGATCCCCTACTCCCATTAAATATCTAAATTTATTATCTGGTAAATAAGATGTTGAATATTCTACCATTTTATACATCAAAGCTTTTGGCTCTCCGACACTTGTTCCTCCGACTGCGTAACCATCAAAGTCCATTTCTACAAGTTTTTTAGCACAATAATGTCTTAAATCCTCATACTCTCCTCCTTGGACAATTCCAAAAAGCATTTGATTAGGATTATTAAAAGCATCTTTGCCCCTTTTAGCCCATCTAAGGGTTCTATCAACGCTACTCTTTAAATAATCATAATCCGCAGGATATGCCACACACTCATCAAAACTCATAGCAATATCACTATCTAATTTATTTTGAATATAAATTGATTTTTCTGGAGTTAAAAACAATTCATCACCATTTAAATGGTTTTTAAATTTTACCCCTTGTTCAGAAATATCTTTTGGTTTAGCTAAAGAAAATACTTGAAATCCTCCAGAATCAGTAAGAATTGGTCCATCATAATTCATAAATTTATGAAGTCCTCCCGCTTTATTTACTATTTCTTCTCCTGGCCTTAACCACAAATGATATGTGTTTGATAAAATAATGCCTGAATTAACATTCTTAATTTCTTCAGGAGATAAAGTTTTAACACAAGCTTCTGTACCAACTGGCATAAACATTGGTGTTTCATAAATTTTTCCATTATATAAAAATTCACCTAATCTTGCAGATGTATTTTTTTCTTTCTTCTTTAATTTATAATTAAACTTCATTTTATCAGCTCATTTCTTAAAAATTATACCATGGCAAACTAAAAAGTTATAGTCAAAATTGACAAATATACTCTATATGTGTTAATATAGCATTCTATTTAAGGAGGGAAAAAGTGTGGAAAAATCAAATGATAATAAATCAGTTTTGGAGATTTGTAAAGAATATTATGAAAATTTAGATCGTAGCGAACTAGATACTATTACACCAGAAAGAGGTAAAGAAATTTTTGAATTTGCTGATATATATCGTGGAATACATGAAAATGATAATTATGATAAAGCAATTGAAAATCGTTTTGAGACTTCTGTTCAAAAACTATTATCTTGTAAAAATAATGTTCTTTCATTAGTAACTTATTCTATAGTCGAAGAAGATAATAAAATGAAATCACAAAAAGTCAGTAAATCTATTCAATTAAATAATGATGCTGAAAAAATATTATTTGTTATAAGAAGTATTGATCCTGAGAACAAATTATTCAAATATTGGAATGATATTATCAGGACATTAACTAACGATACTTCATCTTTCTTAATTTCTGCTAGTAATTATTCTAAAGCCAAAAAGATTATGACACTATATTATAATGGATTTTTCTATTTAAAATTAATTTTAGATGAACAATCATTTTTAACATATTCAACTAAATTAGCTGAACAAGAAATTGAAAATGGATTAAAAAAATAAATGAATATCAATTATCCATTTATTTTTTTGTATTAATAAACATAGCATCGCCAAAAGAGAAAAATCGATAATTATTTGAAATAGCTTCTTTATATGCCTTTAATATTTTGTCTTTTCCAGCTAATGCACTAACTAACATTAACAAAGTACTTTTAGGCAAATGAAAATTAGTTATTAAAGCATCTATTCCCTTAAATTCATAACCAGGATAAATAAAAATATCCGTATTTCCACTGCATTCTACAAATTTATTATATTTTGAAACAATAGTTTCCAAAACTCTAGTAGTTGTTGTACCAACAGCAACAATTTTTTTATTCTCTTTTTTGGCATTATTTAATATATCTGCAGTTTCTTTATTCATGTGATAATACTCTGAATGCATATGGTGTTCTAATATATTTTCAACTTCAATTGGTCTAAATGTACCTAATCCAACATGTAAAGTTACATAACAAATAGTGATGCCTTTCTTTTTTAAAGATTCTAATAACTCATTAGTAAAGTGTAACCCTGCAGTTGGAGCTGCAGCACTTCCAATATTTTTAGCATAAACAGTTTGATATCGTGATTGATCTTCAAGTTTTTCTTTAATATATGGAGGAAGAGGCATTGTTCCAAGTTTTTCTAATATTTCCATTAATATACCATCATATAGTAGTTTAACATGGATAATTCCTTCATCCATTTTTTTTATAACCTCAGCTTTTAAAGAACCATCTCCAAAGCAAATTACTGTACCAACATGAAGCCTTTTAGCAGGCTTTGAAAGACATTCCCATGTATTATCTCCTAAATCTTTTAATAATAAAATTTCAATCATTGCTTTAGTATCTTCTTTTTCGCCAATTAATCTCGCAGGTATTACTTTAGTATCATTTAAGACCAATATTGTATTATTATCTAAATAATTTATTATATTTTTAAAAATTTCATGATTAATTTTCCCTGTATCCTTGTCAAGCACCAATAATTTTGATTCATCACGGTTTAAAATAGGTGTTTGAGCAATTAATTCTTTTGGCAAATCATAATTATATTCTTCAACATTCATTACTTAATCACATCCACTATTTTTTTATATAATTCATCATTTATTTCATTAATAGTTCTAATCTTATTATCAGAAACGCATTCTATGATATCATAATTATAAATTTCTGCAAGTTCTATATATGCTTTTTCAGCTTTTTTCAAATAATTAGAATTTCGCTCTGCTTCATCTGGTGATTCTAATCTATTTTTTTTCAATTCACAAGCATATTCATATGGAAGGTATAGTAATAATGTTTTATCTGGTTTGGGTAAACCATTAATTTCGTAATCTAATTTTTGGATTTTATCATACATAATGAGTCTTTCTTCTTTTTCTTCAATTAAACCTCCACGATGTGCCATATTGCTCGATACATATCTATCCAAAACAACAATATATCCATCATTTAATAGAGCTTCTATTTTAGGTAAATTATATCTTCTATCTGCGGCATATAAATTAATAGCGGTCAACGGATCAACATTTCCCCCACCTTCGGGAAAAAAGCTATGATCACTTAGAAGTAATTCATTACACATTTCTTTTTTTCCCAGTAAACAAGCACCAATAATTTTCCCAGTAGGAGAATCATACATAGGAAATGATAATCTTTCAGCTTTATAGTTATCTTTTTTCAATCTTTCTACCAATAGTCTTGTTTGAGTTTCTTTTCCGGAACAATCTGTTCCTTCAACTACAATTATTTTACCTTTTTTCATAATTTACTCACTTACTTCATTGATTTTTGCATACCATTCTTTTGGGAAATTTTCATCATATGGTACATCGCCAAATATCTCTGGCATATCTTTTTTAAATCTTAATAGTACTGGAATTAATAATTGACGAATAGAAGGATGAACAAATTTACTGCATCTTAAATTTAATACATGTTTCCATTCTCTTATATTACATGTCATAGTAACCTCAGCAGCTGTCGAATGAGGAAGAATCATCCTAATTTCATCAGTTTTAGCTCCATTTTGAGCCATTTTAATATAACAATCTTCTATCTTTTGCATAGCATCTTTCCAAAGCTCATAATTTTTAGAATCAGTAATATAAATAGGATCTATAAATTTAATATTATTAGTAAATTTATCTTTACTATAATTACAATACCTGGTTGATTCAATTGAAAACGCTGTACCTACTCGATGTCTAGTTAAATCTTTATAAGCACCAACATCACAAAATAACCTTATTGTAATTTTTTCATGTTCTAATATAGATTCATGTCCTTTATTAATACAATTTATTAATAATTTTTTATAACTTTCATCATTAATAGCGTTCTCTGATCGATAACATGTCCTACAAGCTCTTTCTAAATTTTTCATAATTTTAATTGGATTATAATTTTCAATTTCAACCCATGGTTTTACTATTTCCATTCTATACTCCTAATATTCCATTTGATATTTTTTAGTAAGTTCTAATACTTGGTTAGATAATTCATTTAACATTTTTTCATCATGAGAATTTTTTAAAGCCTTAGCTATTATTTTGCCAACTATTTTGAATTCAGCTTCTTTAAATCCTCTTGTAGTCATGGCAGGACTACCAATTCTAATTCCACTAGAAACCATTGGACTTTCTTTATCATTTGGAATAGTGTTTTTATTTACAGTAATATGAATCTTGTCCAATAGTATTTCTGCTTCTTTACCTGTTATTCCACAACTGCCTTTAACATCTACCAATATTAAATGGTTGTCAGTACCATTTGCAATAATTCTAAAGCCCTCTTCTTTTAAGCTGTTTGCCAAAGATTTAATATTTTTTAATACTTGTTGTTGATATATTTTAAACTCTGGTTGAAGAGCTTCATAAAAACATTCGGCTTTAGCAGCAATAACATGCATTAATGGTCCCCCTTGAATGCCAGGAAAAATAACTTTGTCTATTTTTTTGGCAATATCTTCATTATTAGTTAAAATTAAACCTCCACGTGGACCTCTTAAAGTTTTATGTGTAGTAGTTGTCACAACATCTGCATATAAAACAGGACTTGGATGTAATCCTGTTGCAACAAGACCAGCAATATGAGCCATGTCAACCATTAAAAATGCCCCTATTTCATCACAAATTTCTCTAAATTTTGCAAAATCAATTACTTTTGAATAGGCACTAGCTCCAGCAATTATCATTTTTGGCTTCTCTTTAATAGCTTTATTTCTCAACTCTTGATAATCAATTTCTTCAGTTATTGGATTAACATCATAATCAACAATTTCAAAATCCTGACCACTGAATGATAATTTATGTCCATGCGTTAAATGACCTCCGTTTGAAAGGTTCATTCCCATTACTTTATCACCATGATTAAGTAATGCTCTATAAACAGCCATGTTAGCACTGGAACCACTATGAGGTTGAACATTAGCAAATTTTACATTAAATAATTTTTTGGCATACTCAATAGCCTTAGTTTCAAAGATATCTATATATTCGCAGCCACCATAATATCTTTTATTAGGATAACCTTCAGCATATTTATTTGTTAAAATACTTCCTTGCAATTCTAATATATCTTTTGATACATAATTCTCACTAGCTATTAATTCAATATTTTCAGCTTGTCTTTTCTTTTCTTGTTCTAATGCTTTTTTTAAAATTTTATCCATTATTATCACTCATTTCTTTTGCCTTCATAATATTGCTCATTATCATTGCAACCGTCATTGGTCCAACTCCCCCAGGCACAGGAGTTATATAGCTACATTTAGGAGCAACGTTTTCAAAATCAACATCTCCAACAACTTTACCATTAACTCGAGAAATTCCTACATCAATTACTACCGAATCATCTTTAACCATATCTTCTGTAATCAAATTTGGTTTTCCAACTGCAGAAATTAAAATATCAGCATTTTTTGTAATCTCTTTTAAATTTTTTGTTTTAGAATGAGCAATTGTTACAGTTGCATTACGATTTAATAACGCCAAGAAAAGTGGCTTTCCAACAATATTTCCTCGTCCTATAATAACAACATTAGCTCCTTCTAAATCAATCCTATATTCATTTAATATTTCTATAATAGCTTTAACGGTGCATGGCATTAATGTTTCATTATTTAAATACAAATCATATGTATTAGACATTGTAAAACCATCTACATCTTTATTACTTGCAATCAATGCAGAACAATTATTAAAGTTTATATGGTTAGGAACAGGACTTTGCAAAATTATTCCTGTAATTTCATCATCTTGATTTAATTTTATTATTAAATCACGCACTTCTTTTTCTTCGACATCATTAGGCAAAAAAAAGGTTTTAGGAGTAATTCCAACATCATTACAAGCTTTTACTTTATTATTTATATATATTTTACTTGCTTCGTTTTCACCAACTAAAATTATTGCTAAAGAAGCTTTAATATTTTCTTTAGTAATTTTTTCTTTAATATCGTTTATTATTTTATCTCTCAAAGTTTTACCATTCATTAAAATCATTTAATCATCTCCCATATTAAATAAGCCTTCATTATGACTTACTTCTAAATGATTATAACTAAGTTCCGTAGCTATTCTACCACTTCTAGTCCTTTTTATAAACCCTTCTTGAAGTAAAAATGGTTCAACTACATCTTCAATTGTCGAGACTTCTTCTCCAATTGATGTAGCAATAGTTTCAACTCCAACAGGACCTCCATTAAATTTAAAAATTAGAGATTTTAAATATTCTATATCTATTTCATCTAAGCCATATTGATCTACTTTCAACCTATTCAATGAATCTAATGTAATATCTTTATCAATATGTCCTCGCCCATCAACTAAAGCAAAATCTCGAACTCTTTTAAATAAACGGTTAGCAATTCTTGGGGTTTTTCTACATCTTTTTCCTAATTCAATTGCAGCATCTTCATCTATTTCCATATTTAAAACTCGACTAGTTCTTAAGATAATTGACTTTAATTCTTCATCTGTATAATAATTCAATTTAGACACTATTCCAAATCTATCACGTAAAGGACTTGATATATCACCAGCTCTAGTTGTGGCACCGACTAAAGTAAAGGGAGGCAAATCTATTTTAACACTCCTGCTTTTACCTTCAGATCCAATCATTATATCAATTTCAAAATCTTCCATCGCAGGGTATAAAATTTCTTCAATAAATTTAGGCATTCTATGAATTTCATCTATAAATAATACATCACCCGGTTCTAAATTAGAAAGAATTGCCGCTAAATCTCCACTTTTTTCAATTGATGGCCCAGAAGCAGTTTTAATATTTGAACCAAGTTCGTTAGCTATTATATGAGCAAGGGTAGTTTTTCCAAGTCCCGGTGGTCCATAAAGTAATACATGATCCAATGGTTCATTACGCATTTTGGCAGCCTCAATAAATATTCTTAAATTGTTTTTTATTTCTGTTTGTCCAACGTATTCATCCAAATTTGATGGTCTAATATTTTTATCATAAGAATCTTCATTCAATTCAGTTGCACTAATCAATCTAGTATTCATAAATTCTCCTTTTTACAATATTTATTCTTTAATTCTAAATAACATTTACCACAAATACTTTCATAAGTTATATTTTTATTTGTCCCATCAATTACTACTTGTTCTCCTTTAAAAACCGGTATATTATTTATAATTCTCAAATTTTGAGTTGCTTTTTGACCACATTTGCATATAGTTTTTATTTCTTCTATTTCATCAGCAATTTCTAAAATTCTACTAGCTCCAGGAAATCCTTTCATTTGAAAGTCTGTTCTCAAGCCATAACATATTACAGGAATATTTTTTTCTTTAGTAATTTCATATAATTCATCAACTTGATGAGGGCTTAAGAATTGCGCTTCATCAACAATTATAGCTCTTATGTTATCTAGTATTAACTTATTTTTTATATGAATTTTAGGAGGAAAAACATAATCGACTTGTCTATAAATACCTATCCGACTTTCTACATTAATACCACCTTTAATATCAATTTTAGGCTTAATTAATAAAATTTCCATATTTTTCTCATTATAATTATGAGCAACTTGAAGTAAAGCAGATGTTTTACCACAACCCATAGCTCCATATCTGAAATATAATTTTGCCATAAACCCTCCTTATTTTAACATTATTTTTAAAGCTTCTTTTATTTGTTCTTCTAATGTTTTTGTATCATCAATCTGTGGAATAACCTTTTTAATTTCACTAGATTTGTAACCTAAATTAGTTAAAACTTCAATTAGTTCTTCAGTATTATTACTAATCATATTAGTACTAGAAATATTTAGTTTTCCTTTTAAATCTAAAATTATTTGCTTTGCTAACTTTTCTCCTATCTTTGGAAACTTTGTCAAATATAAAATATTCTCTCTTTCAATGGCATCAGAAAGTCCTTCAATGCTTCCAGTTGCAAGCATAGGCATAGCCATTTTAGGTCCTAATCCCTTAACGTTAATGAGTTTCAAAAACATTTCCTTTTCCTCAATATTTTTAAATCCATATAACGAATATTCATCTTCTTTAACATAGTTATACAAATAAACTTTATATAAATTATTTAATTCATAGCTAAAAGGGTTAGGAACAAATATTGTAAATCCTATATTATTACAAGATAAAACGATATAATTACTCCCCAGTTCCATTACTTCACCATAAATATAATTTAACATTTTTATCATCTACCTTCTAGTTAAGTATAGCAAACGTATGTTCATAAGTCAATTAAAAGCAACAAATTTTACAAATAAAAAAGCAAACGTTTTGTGACGTTTACTACACTATAATTTTGGATATTCTAGTATTAAAGTTATTTATCATCTTTTTTTAATGATGAACTAACCTTTTTATATATTTCCATTATAATCAAAACAATTCCAGCAATTAAAAATAGAATTATTAAATGGATAAATGGAACTGGAGTTGTTTGCAAAAACTTTGCCAAGTCTTCTAGCTCCATTACAACAATTTGTAATAATATTGAACAAATAACACCAACTACAACTAAAGGATTATTTTTAAGAGGAACACTAAAGGCAGACTTATTTTCGCTTCTACAATTAAATACATGTATATTTTGAATAAATACCATTAAAGCCATAATATATCCTCGAGCAACATTAACGTTCATTTTAAGAAAACTTATTAGATAATTCCAGACCAAGAAAACAATAATACCAATTACTAAACCAGATACAACAATCTCCTTCAATAAATTTTTGTTAAATATTGATTCGCCAGGACTTCGAGGTTTTTCAAGCAATACATCAGATTCTCCTTTTTCAAAAGATAGCGCAAAATCTTGAATACCATCCGTAACTACATTAATCCATAAAAGTTGAATAGCTATTAAAGGCATAGGTAAATCCATAATTATTGACAAGCAAAAAAATATAACTTCAGCTAAACCACAAGAAATTAAGAAATAAATAATTTTACGAATATTAGCATAAGCAATTCTGCCTTCTTTTATTCCGGCAACAATTGATTTAAAATTATCATCAATAATAATCATATCAGCAGTTTCTCTTGCAATATCTGTACCACTTCCCATTGCAACACCTATATTAGCACTTTTTAATGCCGGAGCATCATTTACTCCATCTCCAGTTACTGAAACAAATTCACCTTGTCTTTTTAACGATTCAACAATTCTTAATTTTTGAAGTGGTGTTACTCTAGCAAATACAGTCTTACCAGAAATAAATGTATCAAAAACGTTTTCTCCTTTTTCAAAAATAGCATCAATTTCTTCACCAGTAGTAACATTCTCAAAATCTAAAGCTATATTTAATTCCTTTGCAATAGAATATGCAGTTAATGGATGATCACCAGTAATCATTAAAACTTTGATTCCCGCTTTATGACATTCTTTAATAGAGCTAATTGCCTCTTTTCTAATTGGATCAATAAAACCTACCATTCCCATAAAAGTTAAGTTTTTAATATCAGCTATAGAATATTTATCTTTCTTTTTTAATTTTCCGTTTGCCAAAGCTATTACTCTATACCCATCACGAGCCAAGTTTTCATTTTGTTCTTCTAGAATTTTAGAATCTATTTTATCATCTATTAAATTAATATCTTTACAAAAATTTTTTACTACTTCTAAAGATCCTTTAACTGTACAATATACATCATCATTTTGTTCATAAAAAACTGCGGAATATTTATTTTCAGACTCATAGGGTATTATTTCCAAAGTTTTGATTGAGTGAGTGTTTATTCCCAATTTTTTGGCTAAAACCAAAAAAGCTATATCAATGGAGTCTCCTACTTTTTTATTATCACTTATAATTGCTTCATTATTAATTATTCCCAAAAGTGCTATTTCTTTTGCGTGTTCTAAATCATATCCAGTTACTTCTCCGAAAAAGTCAAACCCAGTTCCCGAAATATTATAAATTTCGTTGTTAGGCAGAATAATTTTTTTAGCAGTTTGCTCATTTACTGTCAATGTACCAGTTTTATCACTAGCAATAACTGTACAACTACCTAATGACTCTGCTGAGTTAAGTTTTTTTACTATAACATTTTTCTTTGACATTCTATTAGATGCAATTGTTAATGCCATTGTTAAAGCTAGCGACAAACCTTCTGGCATTGCCGAAACCGTTAAGGCAATAACAGACAAAAATATTTCATGATATGGGACATTTTTGAAAATAAGTAATACAGATGTAATAAGTGCAACAATCAAAACTAAAAGGCTTATTTGTTTTGATAGTTTTTCTATTCTAATTGTTAATGGTGATTTCTCATCTTCAGTATTATTAATACTATTAGCAATTTTACCAATTTCTGTGTCAAGTCCAACTCCAACAACAATTGCTTTTGCTCTACCACTCACTACAGATGTCCCAGCAAAAGCCATATTTTTTTGTTCTGCTAAAATTACATTATCTTTTTTTATTAAATTGTTATTTTTAAAAACTTGAATACTTTCTCCTGTTAAAATAGATTCATCAATTCTCAAATTATGGGCTTCAATAATTCTTAAATCAGCACTAATTTTATCACCTGATTCTAAAACAACAATATCTCCTATAACAACTTCTGCAGCATCAATACTAATTAATTCATTATTCCTTATTACTTTTGTTTTTACCATTACTAATTTTTCCAAAGATTCAGCAGTATTATTTGCTTTATTTTCCTGATATGTTCCCATAATCGCATCAACTAACACTATAAATAAAATTGCTATAGCATCAACTACTTCTCCCGAAATAAAGGAAGCTAATATTGCTACTAATAATAAAATGACTATTGGGTCTTTAAATTCATTTACAAAAATTGAAAAAATACTTGCTTTTTTCTTCTTAGGAATAATATTTTTACCATATTTTAAAATCCTCTCAGAAACATGATTAGAATTAAGACCTTTCTCACTAGTTTCTAATTCTAAATAAATATCCTCAATACTCTTATTATAGTACATCTTTTAGCCCTCCTTTAGTTAATTTTATTTACAACAATTTCACTATTTAATAATTTTTTTATTATTATTCTTCTCTTTTTAATACTTTTATCAGTATAAATTTCTAATTCCATCATTGTCCATATAAATATCCACCCAATTATTAATACTACTTCTTTAAATACCTCTTGAGTCATTAAAGTAGATAAAAATAAAATAAATATCCCTAAAAACAAATATATAACTTGTACTAAGCTATTCTTGTTATGCTGATAATTAAGATTTTCATATTCTAACATTAACGTTTCTTTAATAAGAGAAGCACAATCAACTTTTTCAAGCAAATTATCATTAATCACTATTTTAATAATATCTTTTTTGTTAAAAAATGGCATTACATCAACGAAATAATTTATCAAATTTCTAGACGCTAATTTTTTATTATATTTTTCATATAAGTCATTTTCATCATTTAAAGTTATTTCAATTATTTTTTTCATTTTTACCTCTCGAATTAATATTAATTTTTACTAATTATAAATAAAAGGACCTAAAACAAATAATTACTTTTATTCCTATATCCATATTTTCTTATTATATACAATTATTATCTATATAAAATATATTTTAGCAATTATTTCTTTAAATTACAATTTTTAATAATCTCTTTACTTTTAATAATCATTATAAAAAAAATTATCATATAATGATAATCTATTTTATAGTTCTTTTTTATATTCAAGATCTTTCATTGATGAAGTAGGAACAAAACCAGCTTTTGCTGAAATTAAATCTGGCAAGCGATTTACAATTGTTGCACATGTAAGCTCAACTGTAGCAGGTCTTTGAATAGTTACAGTTGTGTCAGGTTCTCCAATAATTTTCCATTCATTTATATCAAATTCATCTGGAGCGTATACTTTTCCAACACATTTTGTTTCTAAAATTATCCCTTCTTCAGTTTCCGTAGTAACAACTGCACTCATTCCAGTTGCATCCCCTGCTTTAATAGTCATTCCTAAAGTACTTGATTCTATATCATTATTATATACTTCAGGAACACATTTTTGTGATTGGCTTTTAACGGTTAACCCTAACTTATCACATAGCCATCCATTAACATTCCACATATAACTAGGCGAATAAACTTCATCATTAATCAGCTTTTCTCTTTCTTCTGCAGTTATTCTGTCTACACTAGCTATTTTTTCATCAAATTCTTGAAGAGTAAGTCCAGCACCATGGGCCTCTGCTAGAGCGACTCCATAATCTTCAACATTATACCAAGACTCTCCAATAATTTTTTTAATGTTTTGAGTAGCTCCACAAAGTGATGTAATTAATTGCCCCCATAAAATATCTTGGTAACCACTACCAGTAATAGTACAGTTGTTTTTCTTTGCTAGTTCATCTATTCTCTTTGTCAAGTTTGGATTAGAATTCCAAGGAAAGAAAGCTTCTTCACAAGTTGTAATAGCATTGATACCTAGTTCAGCACAAATCATACAAGCGTCTTTAATATCATTTAATAAACTCATAGTTGTAATAATACATACATCTGGTTTTAACTCTCTTAATATTTCTTTGGCATTTTTAACATCATTTATTACAACACCTTTATCCTCACAACCTATAATAGTTCCAATATCTTTTCCGATTACCTCAGGATTAATATCAAAAGCTCCAACTATACTTCCACCCTTTTCATAAACATACCTCATAGTATATTTACTCATTTTTCCGCATCCATATTGCACTACTTTCAAATTACTCATATAATCACTCCTATTCTATTTATATTATACATTAATTTTTTTCAATTAACATATATTTTATTTTTTATTGTCTCTCTTGTTCTCTAATTTTTTTAAAAAGCCACAAGTTTTACATAAATTACAAGTAATAATATTATTTTCAAAATTTCTTTTAATTGCTAAAGTTTTTGGTTTTTGGAGTATTTCTTCTAAGGTTTCTTCAAAAATATTACCTAAAACTATATCTCCATCATTATCCATACAGCAAGGAACAACACTACCATCAACAAGTATGGCAATTTGATTTTTTAAGGCTAAACATCTTCCCTCTTTATTTATAACTTTTCCATTTTTACTAGGCCATACAAATTCTAGATCTTGATTAATATATATACCATCTTTTATTTTTATAAAACTTTTTTGCCTCAATTCTTCTTTTAGCCCGATATAATTATAATATTTTTCTAATTGTTCAATTATATTATTATTAATATTATTTTCAGTAAGATCATGTAAATTCCATAACCTATAGGATACTATTACATCTTCTAGGCTTTTTACTGAATCAAATAAATTATATAAATTCAATCCATTTCTTATCTTATTTTGATTAATGCTGTGTAAGGATATATTAAGTTGTCTTAAAGATGTAGCTTTTTTTAAAGAATCAATTTTTTTCTCAAGTAAAGTTCCATTAGTTGTAATATTAGCTTTTAAATTATATTTATCAAGTATTTTTAAAATTTGTTTTAATTCTGGATGTAATAAAGGCTCTCCCTTGACATGTAAACAAACTAAATTAGTATAATTTTGAATTTTTTTAATAATTTCTTCAAATTGCACAACGTTTAAAAATCTTTTAACCCTTTTAGTTTCTGGGCAAAATTCACATTTTAAATTACATACATTTGTTATTTCAATATATATTTTTCTAAACATAATTACCTCTTGCGAGTATTATATCGCGTATAATGATGAACATAAAGGTTTCAAAGTTAAAATTTTGATTTTTTTATGTTTTTTGTTAATATAACAAACATCGGTAAAGACGGATTATAACAGGTACTTAGAGTACGTAACTATGAATGTCTGCCATATAATTATTTGTTTTCATTAATTTTGTTTAATTCATCATCTATTTCCTTTACTAAAGCATTTAAATGTTTTCTATCGTTTTTTCCACCATGTTCTATAAAATTATTCCATTCTTCCAATACAACTTCTATATTATCTTTATTAACTTTATCCTTTAATATTGCTTTTGCGGTTTTCTCATAATTCATAATAGCCATTACGCCCAAGGCCTTATAATAAGATTTTTCTGGTATATCAGATATTTCATAAAAATGAAATGCTAAATTATCATCTACTTTTTTAGGATTTTTTATAACTAGTTTATTAGTTCTATATATGGTAGTTGCTCCTTCTAATTTTACATTTTCTGCATCTTCAGGAATTTCTACTTCATAAATGTATGTCCCTCTATGTAACCATCTTAAAATACATTTTTCATCGCAATAATTAAATCCCCCAAAATCTTTTGGATTATCAGCATTAGGATTCCAATTATTTGCAATATTTACTTTTCCTAACTTATATTCAAAATCACCTGCATTAGATTTTAATCCATCTATTACTTTTACATATTTCATACTTTACTTCCTTTCTAAAACGCAAACTGTTTCCACATGTCCTTATAACGGGTCAGCAACACCTTTATCTTTTAACTGCCTAACATAACTTAAAGTATCTAATGTATTTTTAGCAATTATTGAAATAGATTTAGTAATAATCATATTAATTTTACCTTCCATAGCATCATTAATCATTCTCATAAAATCTGTTCTTTTATAAACTTGTGTACCAGATATTGCTTCATCAACATAGATATCTACTAGTTCCCATTCAGAATTATTAGAAACTAATTCTTGATAATATTTCTTTTGTGATTCGTAACTATTCTTTTGTTCATCAGAATCTGTACTTACCCTAGCATAAAGTGCAACCCTAATTTTATTTTTAATGATAGGACCACTACGAATAACTTATCCTTACTGGCTTTAATTATTTGAACTTCTTTCAGCTTCACCTCTTATATAAGAATTTCAAATTACTAAACCATTATAAATATTATAATGCATAAATAACATTTTTTCTCAACATTCTATCAATTTAATATGATTTTTTAATACTAGAATATAATTTATGGTACTCATTTTTAGCAATTAAATGATTTTTATATAATTGATTAATTAAATATAATTGAAAGAAAATAGATACAATTTCTTTAATTTTTTTATTATAACTTATATTGCTTTCTAAATAATTCAAATTATTAATCTTATCTAAAACAAAATTTATTTCATTCATAATATCACCCCTTTAAACAAAGTCCTTTCAATAACTAGTAAAGATTTTATATCAAAAAACACAAAGTTATGACCTAACTTTCGGCCATAAAAATTAAATTTAAGGGGGTATAAGAATATGAAAAAAAGCACTAATCCCTGACCTAAGATTAGCACTTTAAATACAATTATTTCATATTCCACTATATTGGATCACATCATTGTCGATAGTCAATATGTAATAAATGTCCTAAAAACTACGTCAAAAATGTTGTATAAAAATCCATCTATCCCTTATTTTTAGTTCATTTGTTTAATTAGATACATTACTAGATATTAACCTATTGACTAATATATTTAATTTTTAGACTTGATTTTTATAATATAGTATAATTTTTTTATTCTTTTTCAATAACTTTTTCAAGAAAAATCTTTTCTTCAAAAGCACCACGTTTTTCATTT
>CAMEEZ010000001.1 GCA_945915275.1 uncultured Mycoplasma sp. | reverse complement strand
ATCAAGGCCACCCATAACCCCAGCAACTGCAAAATATTCATTGCCATTTTTTATCATTAAATTATCTTTTGATAAAATTCTCTCTGTTCCATCTAAAGTCGTAAATCTATCTCCATCATTAGCATTACCAACAGTAATAGATTTTACCACTTTTGAATCAAAAGCATGCATTGGTTGCCCTAATTCTAACATTAAATAATTTGTTAAATCCACCATTAATGATATACTTCTTTGCCCTGTATAATGTAAAAATATTTGCATATCCATAGGTGTTTTATTGTTTTTTAAATTATCAATTCTCAAACCAGTATAACGATAACACAATTCAGGATTTTCTATAGTAATATTTAAATCATCTTTATCATTATCTATTTCTTCTATTTCTAAAGGTAATAATTCATTACCCGTAATTGCGGCAATTTCACGAGCAATACCATAATGACCCCATAAATCCGGTCTATTAGTTAAAGATTTATTATCAATTTCTACTATTATATCTTCAATTGGATAAATACTCTTTAAATCAGTTCCTAAAATTGCATCATCAGGAAGTTCCATTATTCCGGAATGATCACTACCAATACCAAGTTCATCTGTTGCACAAAGCATACCTTGACTTAATACTCCCGCAATCTTTTTTTCCGCTATAGTAAATCCTGAAACCATACCACCAACTTTAACTAAAGCACATTTTAGTCCAACTTTAACATTAGGAGCACCACATAAAATGTTATATAAATTAGTACCATCTGATACCTTTAAAATATGATAATTATTTTTTTTAGGATGTTGTTCACACTCTATAATTTCTGCTACAACAACATCTTTCATATCTTCACCTTTTTTTACTACATTTTCAACTTCAGCAGTACGAATGGTAAAAGTATTCCAAATATTCATCCAATCAATTGTATCACTATTTTTAATATATGATTTTAATTTATTACAGGAAATTAACATATTATCCTTCCTTTCCATCAAAGTTTTTAAGAATTCTTAAATCACCAGAATTTAATACTCTTATATCATTAAATTTATATTTCATCATTACAAGACGAGTTAAACCCATCCCAAAAGCAAAACCAGTATATTTATCAGTATCAATATTACTCATTCTTAATACTTCTGGATGTATCATTCCACAAGGACAAAGTTCTATCCAACCAGTATTTTTACATGTTGGACAACCTTTACCATCACAAATTAAACAGCTACAATCAAGCTCAAATCCTGGCTCTACAAAAGGGAAAAATCCTGGACGTAATCTAACATTAACATCCTTTTTAAATACTTCTTTTAACATTCCTTTCATAACATAAATTAAATTACTAATTGATACATTTTCATCAATAACCATACCTTCAATTTGAAAAAATGTATTCTCATGTGATGCATCAATATCTTCATTTCTAAAAGTTCTTCCAGGAGCACATATTTTTAATGGTGCTTTATACTTTTCCATAGCTCTAACTTGCATTGGAGATGTATGTGTTCTAAGCAAATCCCCATTACTTAACCAATAAGTATCTTGCATATCTCGTGCTGGATGAGTATCAGGAATATTTAAAGCCACAAAATTGTAATATTCTTTTTCCATTTCTGGACCGGATAAAATAGTAAATCCCATTCTTTTTAAAATATCAGTAACTTCTTTTCCAACTAAAGTAATTGGATGCAAAGACCCATTCTCTATAGAAACTGGTAAAGTGTCATCAAAAGAAATATTACTCTTACTATTAATTTCTTCTAATTTTTGATTAATCTTGCCTTCAAGATCTCCCTTAATTTTATTTAAAAGTCCCCCATATTTCTTTTTATCTTCAATACTCATATCTTTTAAAGATGATAATAAAGAAAACAATTCACTTTTCTTTCCTAAATACTTAGACTTGATGACTAAAAGATCAGCTTCTTTATTACAAGAATCAACTTCTTTTATACATTCACTTACTATACCTTTTAACTTTTCTTGCATAAAATTTCCTCCTTAAATAAAAAAATCCTCCAACTTGGGACGAGAATAACCCGCGGTACCACCCAAATTCTAGGATTCTAGCTCTTCTTAGTTTATAGCACTATTACTATTAAAAGCTCCAATAATGAAATTCATTATATATTTTATCTTGAAGTACTCTCAGCTAATAATACCCCATCTCTGTATTAGAAAATATATAATTACTTAATATCTTCATCGCTTTTCTAAAAACAATTTTACCACTAATTAATAAATATAGTCAACATTTAATTTACGTAAACCAAATTCTATTAATTTAAGATTATTGCTTAACATTACAATTTGTTATATCATTATAATGAATAATAGTAAGGAGATGCAATAAATGGAAGAATACCATATATATGATGAAAATAACAATGAATTTATTGTAACCAATAATTTCGGAAATTTTAATTGTAAAAAAGTGGTTGGTGCACAACTTGTAGATCCTACAAAAGAAGAATTAGAGTTTGTTATCCAAGAATTACAAAAAATAGCAAATAAAACAAAAACAGTTAATTTAGATGATATGCTTAATACTATTAGATCTATGATTGAAAACAATGAAATTAATAATTATGAAGAACTTCAAAAATATATAAATAATTTAAACATTTCAGAACAAGATAAATATACTCTATTTGAAAAAAGTTGTGAATATCTTAATGTAAATAAAAAAGAAAATTCTGAAATAATTAAATTAAAAGATGAATTAATACATATAATTAGGAATAATAAATCAAAAGACATAAAAAAAGTAATTTCTTTCGATGTCCGTTCTAATATAGGTGATGTTCCATTATGTAATATAAACCTTAAAACTATAGATAATAATATATCAAAAGAACACAAAAATATTACTCATTACTATACTGATGAATTAAAAAGAGATTTAATTGAACCAGTGCTTCAAGAAATGGTTTTAACTAGTCAAGCAACTCAATCAGTAGAACCAAGTGATTCATCATTTGGCTATCGTTCAAACCTTCATATAAAAACCGAAGAGAATTGTTTTGTAAGTTTAAATAATATTGAACAAGATTATGCCTATAAGTTACAAGATGAAATATTAAGTCTTAATAATTCTCCCAAAATTTCTGATCCAACTGCTAGAGATTCAAAAATTAATGAATTACAAAACGAAAAAAAGAATGAAATGCAATTAGAACAAGAAAACCAGCTAAAATTAGTAAAAAATAAAAAAATGGATAATAATGGTTTTTCTTCTAATCTAATTATATACCTATTAATTACTATAGTAACAACTTTTATTATTTTAACTCAAATAATACTATTTAAATAAATTAGGGCTTATATTAATAGACTTAGGATATACCAAAGAAAATTCAATAAATATATATAAATTTTTAATAACTCAAAAAAAATGACAATATTGTCATTTTTTTATGTTAATCTTTTGTTACTTTAATATTCATTTTATTTAATGCTACTAAATTAACCTTTGGATCCAAATTATCAAATTTAACATCTAATTCATATTCTCCAGCTGTTAACCCTGATAAATCAACATAAGCCGTAATATTATTAGGATCAATTGAATCTATTACAGATTGAACTCCTTTAACTTGAACTGATACTTTATCTGTGCCATAAGCATTTGCTGAATATCCCTCTGTCTTATTACGATATTTTACATCAGTAATTTCAATAGTTTTTTGCTTTTCTTCTCCAAATGTTACAGTAATCGTTGCCGTCGATGCAGTCATATGTCTTACTCCATTTGGTTTTGAAATTGTCACATTATATGTCTTAGTACCAGAATTACCTTGACCATCAACATTAATTGTTACTGGTACATTTTTAATTTCACTAATTTTTTCTTTATCTCCAAAAATATCAATAGAGAAACTCGAACTATTATTAATTAAAATCGAAGCAATAGCTTTACCTGTCACTAATTTCCCTGTAGTTAAAACTGATAAAGGAACATTTTCAGAATAAGAATCTAAAGTTATAGTGGCTGATAAACTTCCAGGCACAATTGTTATATTCTCTAATATTTCTCCTTTTGCATCATATGCTACTACAGGAATATTATCCACATTGAACGTTCCCGCTTCAGTAAATACTTCATTATCTAAATCTATTAAAGCTTTAACCGAAGCTATTTTATTTAAAGTATCTTCACTACCTTTAGCAACCAATTCATTCTTAGATAATTCTACATTTTTAACATTTAATTTCGAATCAAGTTTTGTTGAATTAATTAAATCATAAGTAACATCTGATAACTTACTAACTCTATCCTTGATAGTTACAGTAACATACGAAGGGTCTAACTTATAAGACAATGATTCTACTGATTTTGTATATGTTAAATATACTTTATAAGAATTAGAACTCGCTTCATAATCACTTAAATCCAAAATAACTTCATGATCCCCTAATTGTTTAGCTAAATATATATCACTTTTTCGTCCGGTTAAAATAACGTCTACTTCTTCAGGTATTCCTTCCACAACATAAGCTTCTTCGTTATATCTTACACTCAAAGGAACATTGGTTATAACCTCTGCTTCATTTTCTACTAATGATATTACTTTAGAATCAATTAACAAGAAAACAACTACTGCTAAAACTAAAGATATATAAAATAATACATTTGGTCTATTTAATAATTTTTCTAAGCCACCGGTTTTTTTATTAAAACTACTAATAATTCTAAATACGAATTTACTAATTGGAGTAACTAAATATTTATCAAAAAAGATATATATTTTTTTGAAAAAATTACCTGTTGCTTTTATAATTTTACGCATTTTTATTATCCTCACTTTCTTCATCAGCATTTACATCAGCCTCATAGAAAACTTCAGCTTTTGGATTTAATGCATCTATTAACATAATTCTAAACTCATCAATAGTTAAATTATAATTTAATTCATTATCTACAGCTATACTTATACGACCATTTTCCTCACTAACTACTAAAGCAATAGCATCTGTCTCTTGAGCTATACCTAAAGCAGCACGATGTCTTGTCCCTAATCTTTTATTAATACTAGAATCCATACTTGTTTTAAATACTGCACCTGCACATGTGATTCGATCTCCTTGAATTATTACCCCTCCATCATGCATTGGACTATTAGGGAAAAATATAGTTTCTAATAAATCATAAGATAAATCAGCATAAACTTTAGTGGCCGGTTCAATATATTGTTGTAAGGATATTTCCCTTTCAATAACAATAAGAGCACCTATTCTATTTCTCTTTAAATATTCAATAGCTCTCATTATTTCAAATACTATTTTTTCTCTTTCATCTACAGTCAAAACTTTATGACGACCTAATAATTGTGTTCTACCAATCGATTCTAATACGCTTCTAATCTCTGGTTGAAAAATCACAATAATTGCAAGAGGTCCCCATTGAAGAATATATTCAATTAAAACACCTACAGTATGTAAATTCATCACATTACTCAAAAATTTTACAAGTAAAACTAAAAATACACCTTTTACAATTAATACCATTTTAATATTATTTCTCACATTTTTTAAAATATAATAAAATGCTAGCCATACTATTAAAATATCAACTATTTTAGTAAAAATTGTCCAAACATCGTTTAATGTCATATCTTTCACTCCTCTTTACTAGCTTCATCATTATAACAAATTTTTTTATTTATTACTAGTCCTCATCATTAAAATAAATTAAAAATAAAAAAGAATATTTCTATTCTTTTTTCATATCATTCTGCTCCTTTTTTTCTTCTTCAGGGTTTTTCTTTACAGAATCTTCAACCATATCATTTAATGAAATATTAGCTACTTTAGCTACTTCCATTTTATGAAGTAACTCGGAGTCTAATGAAATTCCTTTAGTAAATCTCTCATCTTGTTTAATATCAACTAAATAACCAATTAACGCAAAAACCAATATTAAAGTAACAACTAAGAACCATATATAATTATCTGCTAAAAAAGATATAATAGTTTCCATTTTATCCTCCTTGTAAATTTATATTCTATTTCAAAAATTTTATGAAATATTTAATGTTTCTCCCTTAGGTTGAATTTGAATAAATGTATTACCATCATTTACTTTCAACTCAGTTCCATCCATAAATTTATAAATAGTTTGAGACTTACGACTTGTTTTTTCCCAAGTTATTGGAACAGCATATCCCTCAGATATATAATATCCCGTTCCAGAACCAATATTATTTAAATTTTGTCTTTTATAATTATCTCCAGCTATCTTAGTATTTTCTACTTGATAAGTAATTATATTTTTAAATGTATATTGTTTCTTTGTAACATAATCTGTATGAGCTTTACCATTAACACTTCTTTTATAAACTTTATTTTCTGAATCATATTCATATGATGTTTTTGTTGAATTAGAATACTTTATATCAATATTATTAGCAACCTTGGAATTTTCCATATTGACTAAATCTAAACTATCCACACTATAATCTAATAATAAATCATTATTTCTTGTTGTTCTCTTATTACCAATTCCTTTATTTAATTTTTCAATACTTGTAAATAGTGTATGTTCTGAAGAAACATTCAATGTTTTATCTCTCCATCCAGTTTTACTATTATCAACAACGATTCTGTCAATTCCTAATTTTGAAAAATCACTTTGAGCATATTCTGATTGGCCATGATGAACATAAATTGCATCATTCTCTAAGGCATAATCTAAATAATAATGTCTAGCGCTTCTAACAGAACCAATTCTAGCAGTTTCTTGATCTAAGAATAATGCCATATATCTAGTTATTCCACCTTCAACAATAATTTCATATATGATATAAGCATCTTGCAATCCACTTTGTAATGGTCTAGCAACATTAATATTATTTATCATTACAGCATAAGGTCTAGAAGTTGTTTCCTCGTCAACTATTTGGACTTTTTTAGATTCAATAACATTTATCTCAACTTCACCATCTTCTTTTTTTGAAGTATTATTTGGTTTTTTAATTTCATCCTTTGATAAAACCATTGTTACAGATATTCCGGCAATTAATAATACTAAAATTATTCCTGCAATTAATAAGAATTTTTTAGACTTGAATATTTTTTTTAGTTTTAACTTCTTCATATTTTACCACCTTTATTTTCTTCATTATAACATTATACATTCAAAATAAAAAGAACAAAGTTAATATTTTCTTTGTTCTCTTTCTAAATCCTTTTTCTTTAAAGCCTCTCTTTTATCAAAAAGTTTTTTTCCTTTAGCAATTGCTATAAGTATTTTCACTTTTCCATTTTTCATATATAGCTTAACTGGTACAATCGTTTTCCCATTTTCTTTTATTTCACTTTTTAATTTTAAAATTTCTTTTTTATGGAGAAGTAATTTTCTAGTCCTTCTTTCGTCATGATTAAATTGATTACCTTCTTCATAACGAGCTATATACATATTTAATATATAAGCTTCATTATTTTTTATATTAACAAAAGTATCTTTTAAATCTACAGAACCTTTTCTAATGGATTTTACTTCTGTCCCACAAAGTTCTATTCCAGCTTCGATTTCTTTTTCAAGGACATAATCAAATCTAGCTTTCTTGTTTACTACTTCCATCTTTATCCTCTACTAAAACAAAATCAATATTAGCTGTTGCCTTTGATGCATTTTCCACACGTATACGAACTTTTTGACCAATTTGATACATTTTCTTAGTACTTTTTCCAATCATTGCTAGAAGGTCTTCTACATAATTGTAATAATCACCTTTTAAAGTATTAACATGAACTAATCCTTCAATTAAATTATCCAACTCTACAAAAAAGCCAAAATTAGTTACAGAAGTAATTATACCATCATATTCCTCTCCAATATGGCCTTCCATATATTCCGCCGCTTTCATATCAAATACATCACGTTCAGCATTTATTGATGCCACTTCTCTTTCACTTGATATTTGAGCTATTTGAACTAAAGCTTGATCATAATATTTAATCGTATCAACTGATAAATCATGATTAAACAAATACGTTCTTAAAAGCCTATGAACTGTAAGATCTGGAAATCTTCTTATTGGACTTGTAAAATGTGTATAATTTTTACTAGCCAAACCAAAATGTCCTATATTATCTTTACTATATTCGGCTTTTTTCATACTTCTTAAAAGCATACTGGAAAGAATCGTAAATTCAGGCTTATCATCTAATTCATCCAAGATTTTTTGCATTGTTTTTGGAGATAAATCATTTAAATTAGTATTAATCTTATATCCAAAAATCTTTACAAGATTAACAAAATCATCTATCTTTTCACTATTTGGTAAAGCATGAACTCGATAAATAAAAGGCAAATCCATATTACTAATATGTTCTGCAACAGTTTCATTTGCCACAATCATGAAATCTTCAATTAAACATTCGCCATCTTCTCTTACCCGTCTTGTAACATCTATAGCTTTTCCATTTTCATCTTGAACAATTTTTGCTTCATCTAAATCAAAATTAATATACCCTCTATCATTCTTCTTCTTACGTAATATTTTAGCTAAAACATTCATTTCTTTTAAAGTATCAGCATAAACTTCGTATTCAGGATCAATAATATTTCTAACAATAATATCATTTACTTTAGAATAAGTCATTTTCTTACGACTTTTTATAACACTCGGAAATATATCATAATCTACCACATTTCCTTTAGTGTCAATTTCCATCACACAGCTTATAGTAAGCCTCTCTACTCCTTCATTTAATGAACAAATACCATTAGATAATTTATGAGGTAACATTGGTATTACAGTATCTGCTAAATATGAACTTGTTCCCCTCATTAAAGCAGCATCTCCCAAAGCTGTATTTTCTTTAACGTAGTGACTTACATCAGCTATATGAACACCAAGTAAATAATTATTACCTTTAAGTTCCAAACTAATAGCATCATCTATATCTTTTGTATCAGCACCATCTATAGTAAATATAACTTCTCCAGTTAAATCTTTACGTCCAATTTTTTCTTCTGGCTTTACCTCCGTTGGAATTTGTTCTAATTCTTTTAAAACTTCCTCTGAAAAATCTGGATGAATATTATATTTATATGCAATACTTAAAATATCCACACCCGGATCATTTTTGTGTCCAAGTATTTTATCTACCGAAACTAAGTATTTACGTTTTCCAAGTTCTTTAAGGATTTTCAAATGAACTTTAGATCCCTCAACACAATCTTTAGCACTCTCCTGCTCTAACTCTAAAACAAGATTTACTTTATCATCATCCAAATCAACTATTTTTTTATTATCTTTAATTAAGATTTCTCCTACTAAAGCATCTAATTGTCTATTTAATATTTTTAGAATTCGACCTTCTCTTTTTATCCCTGATTTTGTAATTTCCGCTAAAACATAATCATCATGAACAGCACCATTCATATTTTCTTTATCAATGTATAAATCTTCTTCTTTATCAAGTAAAACAAAACCAAACCCTTTTTTATTAACAGATAATTTACCTATTTTAAAGAAAGGACAATTCTTATAAAGAATATATTTCTCTTTTTTAGTAATATATAAAATATTCTCTTCTTCTAATTTTATTAATTCATCGGATAATTCTTTAAGTTCTTCTGCAGTTTTAAGACCAATTAAATCATTTATTTCAATTAAAGATATTGCATCTTTTTTATCATCTAAAACTTCTAATATTTTATTTTTCATTAACAATCACCTCCAACAACACAACATTTTTTTTCGCCTTCATTCCAAGTTACTTTAATTTCATAATTTTTTATTTCTTCTTCAGTATAACTTTTTAATAAACCAGCATTCTCATCAATATATCCATCAAAATATAACCATGCCGATTTTAAATAACATTCATCATTACAATCAGGATAAACTGTTCCATCAATAGTTTTTCCTGCTTTATCTTTATAATCATTTGAATCAACATAAACACATGCTGCTTCATTTAAATATTTATATAAATTTTCTTTTTCATACTCATCTGCATTACCAATTAGTCCAAAAAAATTTGTTCCAATTAAAACTGAAGCTGTAGCTAGAATTGCAACAACAACAAGCATTTCAATTAAGGTAAACCCCTTTTTCATACTACCTCCTAGTCTAATTAAATTATAGCACTAATGTTTTATATTGTTAAAAAATATACTATTTTATTTACATTAATTTACTAAAAAAGAAGTAGTCTCCTACTCCTTATTTTAAGAATAATATTAGTGATATAACAAAGAATATAATTCCAAGAGTTAATGTTAAACGACTTACAATAAGTTCTAATCCTCTTTCTTTCATATTTTGAAATAAAGTTTCATTTCCCCCAGTAATTATTTGTCCAGCATCACTTGCTTTATTACCTTGTAATAATACTAATGCAATTATTAAAATTGATACTATTAATAAAATTGTTTCTAACATGATAACACATCCAATCACTAAGTTATTTTACTATGTTTTTAAATAAAATGCAAATTATTTATTATCTTTAGCTAAAGAAACAATATCTCCAACGCCATTTAGAACAATTGTTGGACGATATGCATATGTTTTTACTATCTCTGGAGTAGACACTCCAGATAATACTAATACTGTGGACATACCACTTTCTAAACCTGAAATAACATCTGTATCCATTCTATCACCAATCATAACTGCTTCTGCTGAATGACAATTAAGTTTTTTTAAAGCAGAGCGCATCATTAAAGGATTTGGTTTACCACAAAAATATGCATGAGTGCCAGTAGCAATTTCAATTGGAGAAACTAATGCACCACACGCTGGCATCATGCCTTCATCACATGGACCAGAAACATCAGAATTACACCCAATAAGCTTTGATCCATTTAAAACCATATTTGTTGCTTTAATCAGTGTATCTAAAGTATAAGTTTTTCCCTCACCTACTACAACATAATCAGGATTAATATTATTCATTGTAATACCTGCATCATATAAAGCCTTAAAAAGTCCAGCTTCTCCAAGAGCATAAACAGAACAATCTGGAGCTTGATCTTTTAAAAATGTAGCAGTTGCTAATGCACTTGTATAAAAATGCTCTTCAGAAACATCAAGACCCATACGTGCAAGTTTTTGTTGAAGCTCTCTCGGAGTTAAATTACTATTATTTGTTAAAAACAAAAATTCTTTATTTTCTTCTTGTAACCAACTAATAAATTCTTTCACTCCTGGTAAAACAGTATTACCCTTGTAAATTACCCCATCCATATCGCAAATAAAACCTTTTATTTCATTAAAATTAATATTTTTCATATTATTACCATCCTATTATTTAACATAACAATTAAACACTAACAAGTCATCTTTTCAAAGTTCTTTATTATTTAATTTTTCTTCTATTCTGATTAATCTATTATATTTAGCTATTCTTTCACCTCGAGCCAAAGAACCTGTTTTTATAAAAGGAATATTAAATCCTACAGCGAAATCTGCAATAAAAGTGTCTTCAGTTTCTCCACTTCTATGAGAAATAATCATTTTATAATTATTTTTTCTAGCAAGCAAAATAGTCTTAATCATTTCCGTAACACTACCAACTTGATTAGCTTTTAATAAAATTGAATTTCCCGCTTGCATATCAATACCTTCTTGTAAGTATTTTTCGCTTGTTACAAAATAGTCATCACCTACTACCATAATTTTACTTCCCACTAATTTTGTAAATACAGCTAAACTTTCAAAATCATCTTCATAAAAAGGATCTTCAATACTAATAATTGGGTACTTTCTAATTAATTCAATATAATACTGCATTAATTCATCGGCAGTTAATTGTTTGGTTTCAATATTATAAAGTTTATTTTCTTTATCATATAATTCACTTGCAGCTACATCTATTGCTAAATATACGTCTTTCCCTGGAATATATCCTGAACTCCTAATAGCATCAACAAGAAGTTTTAAAGCATCTTCATTACTTTTTAGGTTTGGAGCAAAGCCTCCTTCATCTCCAACATTAGTATTAAGATTATTTCTTTTTAATATTTTTTTTAAATTATGATATATCTCTGAACCAACTCTCAATCTTTCTTTGAAGCTATGTACAACAGGAACAATCATAAATTCTTGTATTTCTAAGGAATTATCAGCATGCTTTCCGCCATTTAAAATATTCATCATAGGAACTGGTAAACTAACTTTTCCTGTGGATAAAAATTCATATAATTCTTTGTTTTCACTTTTAGCGAGTGCCTTTAAAGAAGCTAATGAGACAGCTAATATAGCATTAGCTCCTAAAAAGCTCTTATTTGAAGTGCTATCTAAAGTAGTTAACATTTTATCTAACTCAACTTGATTTAGCTCTATGCCTTCCAAGTTATTCTTTATAATTGTATTAATATTATTGACAGCTTTAGTTACGCCTTTACCATAAAAACGATTTTCATCATTATCCCTAAGTTCTAGAGCTTCCCGACTTCCCGTTGATGTGCCACTGGGAACAGAAGCTCTAGAACTTACTCCGTTATCTAAGAATAATTCAACTTCAATAGTAGGTTCACCTCTACTATCTAATATTTCTCTTCCTATTATTTTTTTTATCCTCACCAATCAACACCTCATTTTAATTATAATATTTAATTATATAAAAACAAGTAGTTATTACTACTCGTTTACAATAGTATAGCCATTAATAAAGTCGCCACTAAATTTAAGTCCGGCTTTTAAATTGACTACTAAATATGTATTAGACTCTGTGTTAACATCAATGGCATTTAAAGCATTATTCCCTTGATAAATATATGCAATATTATCTTTAAATTTTACAGGACTCATAGTTATTGGAGTTCCAAGAGCATTATTAGTATACCAACTTGCATTAGTCATATAAAGCTCATCAGCAGTTGGTAAAGCTACTGGAATATCTAATAGACCATTTCCTATATCACTTTCTTCAACTGTAAATGAATCACTTTTCTGTCCACATTTTAAACTTGGAGTATTGTTTCTAATTCTGTAATATGAACCATAGTACGTTGTATTATTTCCATAACCTAATGCAGTATCATCAGTCTCCTTTTGACCATAATCTTCTTTATAAACACTACGATCATTGCAAAATAAAGTATCAGCAAAATATTCTGAATTCCCAATATTTTGTGTATAATAATTACCTATACTAACTTTTATACTACTATTAGTAGTATTATTTTGCGTATTTAAAATACTTGAAGAACCTACCTCACCATACATATAACCTAAATATGCATTATCATTATTATTTTGATTATAAACACTATTCAATGTTGTTTGGCTAGCTATTAATCTTATAGTTCCATTCCCGTTAATTCTAAGTAAAAACCAATTTGTTCCAGCAACATTAATTATAGGTTTACTATTTTCGTTACTATAATAATAATAACTAGTTCCATAATCATCTTCTGCAGCATAATATCCATCCACACCAGTACCATCTGGTCCATAAGGAACTCCAGTTAAAATATCATCATCTGTTAGATTTAAAGCATATAATGTACGCAAAGATAAAGGAATATAATCAAAATAAATATTACAAGTATCTTCAATACCTTCAGAATTATCTCCTATATTAATAGTATTATTATTTTCATCATAAACTATTGTATTCCCATTTACACAACTACTCTTCGCCTCATCATATTCATATTCCGTAGATGAAGGTATTACACTCGTAGTCATTATACCACCATCTTCACTTACTAGATTATATGTTATTTCTAGAGAATCGTTGGTAAATTCACCAACACTTCCCTTAATAATATTATAAGATTCTGTTACTTTGTACGCAGCAAAAGATTTATATAAAACAACACCAACTACTAATGCAACTATTAAAACTGAAACAACTACAAAAGATCTATTTTTTTTATTATCTTTGATTTGATAATCAAATTTTTGCAATTTCATATTATTCTCCTATAACTATTTTAAAATTTTTATTATATCCTTTTTTCTTTTTCGATATAACAAACTATTAGCAATATCTAATACAGCATATATTATTACAAATATTCCTACGACTTGAGTAATGTATAATTCAACAAATGGATTAAATATTAATAAAACTCCAGTTAAAGCCATTAATAATCCAATTCCAAATATTACACCCCATGATTCTTCTTGCATTTTTTTTAGATTTATAGAATTTGTGATTTTTATGATTCCTGATAAAGTCATCCATATACCAAAACATATTGAAACTATATTTGCTAAAGCTAAAGGATTAAGAATTATTAATAGACCAAAAATAATTGATAAAACTCCATAAATTAAGCTCAAATTAAATAATTTTATTATTTTTTTTGCACTACAGTCAAAAATTGATATAAAACCTGACAGTAACAAAACAATACTAAAAACTATCTCACATCCCCTTAACCCAGAATATGGTTTTAATATAAAGAATGCACCTAATAAAATAATTAAAAGATCAAATACAACGGAACGAATTATAAAGATATTTAATATCCTTTCAATATTTTTAGTAATTTTGGTACTTCCTTCACTAGTCTTCTTTTTCATTTCCTATCCTCCTATATATTATATTAACTTTTTTTATATTCACTGTCAATAATATAAATTTTTAAATGGACAATTACTCTCTTAAATGATATAATACTATCTTAAAAAGAGGGATTGATATGAAATTACAAGAGATTTCTTTTATAGAATTTGATGAATTTGCTAAGAATCATTCACTTAAGAGTTTTTATCAAAGCTCAAGTTATGCTTTAATTATGGGTGAAAAAAATTTTGATTATGAATACATTGGTCTATTTAATGAAATGAATACCTTAGTAGCAGCTTCACTAATTTTAATTAAAAAAATCAAAAAAAATATTTGCTATGGTTATGCTCCTAAAGGTTTTTTAATGGATTATAAAGATAAGGATTTAGTAAGAACATTTACTAATTTGCTTAAAGATTATTATTCTAAAAAAAATGTTGCATTCATTAAAATTAATCCCGATATAATTATAGGTAAATTAAATAATTATTCTTTTGAACACAACTTTCAAACCGAAGAAATTAAATATATACTAAGCTCAAATAATTATGTGAAACTAAAAAATAATTTATATTTTGAATCAAGTCTTCCTAGATTTAATGCATTAGTTAATTTAAAAAACTTTTCTTATGAAAAATTAAGAAAAAATACCCGTAATAAAATTAATAAAAGTTATCGAAAAGGACTTGTCTTAGAAAAGGGAAATATTAATAGCATTAGTATTCTAGAAAAATTAATTAAAAAAAGTAAAAATTATTCTGATATAAATTTAAATGATTATTATAATGTTTTTAATAGAAATGATTCTATTGATATTTTCTTAGTAAAAATTGATTATGAAAAATTTTTAATTAATACTCGTATTAGTTATGATAAAGAAATAGAAAAAAATACTTATTATAATTCTAAAATAATTGATAATCCTACGGAAGATAATATAAATGCAAAAATGAATTCTGACCTTGTTTTACTAGCCTATAAAAATGATATTTTAGAAGGCACTAAAGGTCTTAAAGATGAAAAAGATATTTATATTGCTGCGGCAATGGTTGTTAAATATGAAAATACTGCAACTATTGTTGCTAGTTCTTTTGACAGAACATATTCAAGGCATAACGCAAATTATTTTTTATATTACAAAATCATGGAATATTACAAAGATAAATATGAATACGTTGATTTAAATGGTATGACCGGAGATTTAAATAGTAATAATTTATATTATGGATTAAATCAATTTAAAATAGGATTTAATCCTGAAGTATACGAATACATTGGTGAATATGATTTAATTATAAATGAAAACGATTACTCATATTTAAAAGAAACGGGAACTCTTGCTAAAGAATTCAATAAAAAAAATGATTAAAACCACATATAGATTGTGGTTTTTATTTTAAATTGTGACAATATATTTCTTTAAATTTCCAAAATTCATTATGAAGTTCTTTTATCTTTAAACTAATTTCATTAATTTTAAGTTTATAATCATTATTTCCATATTTTGTTAAAACAGAAATAGTATAAGGATGTTCATCATACACAATACCTATATCATGAAAATTATCTTGATAATATCCATATTTGTGAGCAACAGTTAAGTTATCAACATTTAAATAACTATGAAAATCATTAATCATGTAATCTTTAAACTTAATTGCATTTTCATTTTCATTAGTCAAATCATATAATCTTTTTAAATAAATATTAGTATCTTTGGCTGTCTGCATTCCGAAATTATCTCCACCAGTTAATATGGCCGTAGCTCCTAAAGATTTTCCATAATTCTTGAGACTAGAAAAGCCAATATAATCAACAAGCATTTTATGTGCACCATTATCACTTAATGATAAAGCATACTTTATTATTGTATCAATCGTTAAATTATCTCCCACATTATGTTTTATAAGTCCTTTATTATATTTACTATAATAATTTGAAGAATATTTTAAAGTTGAATTTATATCTATGCCATTATCTAAAATATATAATGCATCAACCAATTTGATTAAACTTGCTCCATATATCACAACTTCATCATTATACCCATAATAATAATTGTCATCTAATTCCGAATAAGAAACATAGGCATGATAGTTTTTTAGAAAATTATCAACCTCAACTACTTTATCTTTAAACTCATCATTTAATAAAGAACTATCCATAGAATCATTCATACAAGCTTTATATTTAGCTTCTAAATCTTTTTCTTTCTTCAACTCTAATTTTTCCTGTTCTTCAACTTTTTGCTTTTCTTTTGATATGTTTATTTCGCCATATTCGTTCAAAAAGCAATAAAATCCTACAAGGATAATTAGAATAACAGTAAACGTTTTTAAAAACTTTTTCATTATATGTCACCCTTATATATAAAATAAAAAAGCCTTACGGCTATTTCATTTTTTTATTAATAGCAGTCGTATTTTTCCAAATACAAATAATTATTAATATCAATTCATAAACTAATCTTATAAATATTGGACCTAAGATTAAACACAAGAAAAACAATCCAAAATCATAAGCAATAAAACTAAATGAAGTTAATATAACAAATATAGTAGATATTAAATACACTACTTTTAAAATTGTTTCTATCATCATTTTATCAAAATTTAAAAAGTCCTTTAACCATTTTAAAAATGGTGATAACTTATCTTCTTTTTTGGGAGTTAAAAAGAAGATATAAATCAAAACTCCTCCAACAATTGATAATATCAAAGCCACAATTGGCCAAGTATTTAAACCAGTTCCAATAGTATTAATTGAATCCACATAATACATAATTATACTTCCTTTCTATTATAATTATCTTGATTTATTTTCTAAAATATAATCGAATTTAAAGCCTGTTGAATTATTTTATAAGTATCTAAACACTTTTTATTAAATCGTTCATTATTTTATTTAAAGTATTTAATCTTTCTTTTTTTGCTAACCAAGCAGCCTCATTTCTTTCAGACATCATTTCACCTCTAAAATAATTATAGATTATATAAAATTAAATTTCAATTAAAAAAGTCCTATAAAAGGACTTAATTAGTATTATTCAATAATTTCAGATACTACACCAGCACCTACAGTACGTCCACCCTCACGAATAGAGAATTTAGTTCCGTTTTCAAGTGCTACTTTAGAAATTAATTCTACAGTCATATCAACGTTATCACCTGGCATAACCATATCAGTACCTTGTGGTAATTCAATTACACCAGTAACATCAGTAGTTCTGAAATAGAATTGAGGTCTATAATTTGAGAAGAATGGAGTATGACGTCCGCCTTCTTCTTTAGATAATACGTATACACTAGCTTTGAATTTCTTATGAGGTGTAACACTTCCAGGTTTAGCTAAAACTTGTCCACGTTCAACTTCATCTCTTGAAACTCCACGAAGTAATGCACCAGCATTATCACCAGCTTGAGCAAAGTCAAGTGATTTTCTAAACATTTCAATTCCAGTAACAACTGTTTTCTTAGTATCTCTTAATCCAACAATTTCAACTTCGTCATTAAGATTTAATACTCCTCTTTCAACACGACCAGTAACAACTGTTCCACGTCCTGAAATAGTGAAAACGTCTTCAATACTCATTAAGAATGGTTTATCGTTATCACGAACTGGAGCATCAATATAATCATCAACTGCAGCCATTAAATCACGAATAGCTTGAGCGCTAGCTTCATCACCTTCAAGAGCTTTTAATGCACTACCACGAATGATTGGACATTCAGTGTCAAAATTATATTCTCCTAATAATTCTCTAATTTCCATTTCAACTAAGTCTAATAATTCTGGATCATCAACTTGGTCACATTTGTTCATGAATACTACAATCTTTGGTACTCCTACTTGTCTAGATAATAAAATATGTTCTCTAGTTTGAGGCATAGGACCATCTGCAGCAGAAACTACAAGAATAGCACCATCCATTTGAGCAGCACCAGTAATCATATTCTTTACATAGTCAGCATGTCCTGGGCAATCAACGTGAGCATAATGACGTTTTTCAGTTTCATACTCAACGTGAGCAGTATTTATTGTAATACCTCTTTCCCTTTCTTCTGGAGCTTTGTCGATATCAGCATAATCAACAAATTTTCCAAAATATTTTGTAATAGCAGCTGTTAATGTAGTTTTACCATGGTCAACGTGTCCAATAGTACCTATATTAACGTGTTCTTTAGAACGATCAAATTTTTCTCTTGCCATTTTTATTTTCTCCTTTCCTATATCTCTTTTATTTTATCTAATGCTTGAATAATTTTCAAGTATTATTTTTAATTAGCGCTGTTTTTCTTAATGATTTCTTCAGCGATTGATTTTGGCACTTCTTCATAATGGTCTAATACCATTGTAAATGTACCACGACCTTGAGAGTTTGAACGTAATGTAGTAGCATAACCAAACATTTCAGCTAATGGCACCATTGCAGAAATTTGTAATGCATTACCACGACTTTCTTGTCCTAGTGGACGACCACGTCTACTAGTTAAATCTCCCATAACATTACCCATATATTCTTCAGGAACAACAACATCAACCTTCATTATTGGTTCAAGAAGAACAGGTTTACATTTATTTTTAGCTTCTTTTAAAGCCATTGAAGCAGCAATTTTAAATGCCATTTCTGATGAATCGACATCATGATAAGAACCATCAAATAATGTAGCTTTAACATCAACCATTGGATAACCAGCAAGGATACCACCAGCCATAGCTTCTTGTAATCCCTTATCAGTTACAGGTATATATTCACGAGGAACAACTCCTCCCACAATTTGGTCAACAAATTCATATCCTTTTTCAGGATTTGGTTCAAACTTAACCCAAACATGTCCATATTGTCCACGTCCACCTGATTGCTTAATATATTTTCCTTCACATTCAGCAGCTTGAGTTAAAGTTTCTCGGTAAGCAACTTGTGGTTTACCACTATTACATTCAACGTTAAATTCTCTTCTCATTCTGTCAATTATAACATCTAAGTGAAGTTCTCCCATTCCTGATAAAACTGTTTGTCCAGTTTCATGATCTGTTTTAACTCTTAATGTAGGATCTTCTTCAACTAATTTTTGAATAGCTAATGCCATTTTATCTTGGTCATTTTTACTCTTTGGTTCAATTGCAATATCAATAACAGGATCTGGGAATTCCATACCTTTCATAACACATGGATTTTTTTCATCACACAATGTATCTGCTGTTGTAGTGTTTTTTAAACCTACAGCTGCAGCAATTTCACCTGCATAAACCTCACTAATTTCTTTTCTTTGGTTAGCATGCATTTGTAAAATACGTCCAATTCTTTCTTTAGTACCTTTTGTTGAATTAAGTACATATGATCCACTTGTTAACACTCCAGAATAAACTCTAAAAAATGATAATCTACCAACATATGGATCTGTCATAATTTTAAATGCTAAAGCTGTAAATGGTTCCTTATCACTTGGATGACGTAATACATCATTTCCATTTTCATCCGTACATTCAATTGCTTCAACATCAAGTGGTGATGGTAAATAATCAATTATTGCATCCAATAATGGCTTGATACCTTGATTACTTAGAGCATCTGCACATAAAACAGGGAAGAATTCTACAGACAATGTAGCTGTTCTAATTGCTTTCTTAAGATCAGCTTCAGTTATTTCCTCACCATCTAAATATTTCATCATTAACTCTTCATCAAAGTCAGCAACTTCTTCTATAAGCTTAGTTCTATATTCACTAGCTTTATCTTTCATATCTTCAGGAATTTCAATTTCAATTGCATTTTCTGCTTCTGTACCATCAAACTTATAGGCTTTCATAGTAACTAAGTTAATGACACCACAGAATTCATTCTCAGCACCTATAGGTAATTCAATTGGTGCAGCTTTAGCTCCCAATCTATCAGCAATAGTTTTTAAACTATAATAAAAATCTGCTCCTAATTTACCCATTTTATTAGCACAAATCATTCTTGGAACTTTATATTCATTAGCTTGTCTCCAAACTGTTTCAGTTTGAGGTTCAACGCCAGCTTGTGCATCTATTAATGCAACTGCTCCATCTAATACTCTTAAACTTCTTTGTACTTCAATTGTGAAATCTACGTGACCAGGAGTATCAATAATATTTAATCTATATCCTTTCCAATGTGCTGTAGTTGCAGCACTTGTAATTGTAATTCCACGTTCTTTTTCTTGTTCCATCCAATCCATTTGAGACTCACCATCATGAGTTTCTCCAATTTTATGAGTAATTCCAGTATGGAATAAGATTCTCTCTGTTGTTGTTGTTTTACCAGCATCAATATGTGCCATGATACCAATATTACGAATTTTATCTAAACTCACATCTCTTGCCATATTAACAACCTACCATCTGTAATGAGCAAATGCTTTATTTGCTTCTGCCATTTTATGAGTATCTTCACGTTTCTTACAAGCTCCGCCAGATCCATTTGCAGCATCAATAATTTCATTTGCTAAATTGATGGCCATTCCCTTTCCATTTCTTAATTTAGCATAATTTACTAACCATCTTAGAGCTAAAGCTTGACTTCTTTCATTATCAACTTCAACTGGAACTTGATAGTTGGAACCACCAACTCGACGAGATTTAACTTCTAATGCTGGTTTAATATTTTCTAAAGCCTCATTGTAAACATCTAAAGCTGGCTTACCAGTTTCTTTTTCAACAATTTCGAATGCTTCATATAATATTTTTTGAGCAGTACCCTTTTTTCCATCTTGCATTATTTGGTTAATTAATTTAGTAACAACCTTTGAATTGTAAATTGGATCAGGTAGTACATCTCTTTTTATTGCTCTTCTCTTACGCATTTTTATCCACCTTTCCTATTTTTTTGGCCTTTTAGTACCATATTTACTACGACCTTGGCATCTGTTATTAACGCCTTGAGTATCTAATGTTCCACGAATTACATGATAACGAACACCGATTAAGTCTTTTACACGTCCACCACGGACTAAAACAACACTATGCTCTTGTAAATTGTGTCCTTCACCTGGTATATAAGCATCGATTTCTTTTCCATTAGATAATCTAACTCTACAATATTTACGTAATGCTGAGTTTGGTTTTTTTGGAGTTTTTGTTCCAACTCTTGTACAAACCCCTCTCTTTTGAGGACTTGTAGTATTAGTTTGCTTTCTTTCTAATGTGTTAAAACCAATATTTAATACTGGACTTTTACTTTTTCTCTTCTTGTCTTTTCTCTTGTTCTTTACCAATTGATTTATTGTTGGCATATTTTTCCTCCTCTCATGTACACACATCCTGGTGTATCACATCTTCTATTAAATTAGATTCTACCGAAGCAGAACCTAAATTTAAAATCATGAATAATATATCATTTTATTATATTCGTGTCAACAATTTTTATTCATAACCATGAGTTATATAATTAGAACATTTTAAATAAGTTTTATATTCAATAACACCATTATTAGTAACATCAATATAACCATTACATGTATCATCTTCAACAACAACTTCATTAATAATTTTATTCTCAATTAGTTCTTCAATATCAATTTTTAAATGTCTTCCTTTTTCAGGGTACCATGCACTACTTTCTACATACATTTTAGCAATTTCAACTAACTCTTTCTCTTTCTCTTTGTAGGGTTTGTTTTTTTTAGAAAGTAAATTTCCTAAACAAAATAATAAAACCACAATAGCTACAACAATTATCCCCCAAATAATCCAAGAAACCTTTAATTTATTCATTAACAATCCCACTTTCAAACCCAATTGTTTTATAACCATCACACGAAATATATGAATCGCTTATAAAATCACCATTAATTATACTGGATATAACATAACCTTTACATCCTTTAAAATCAATATTCTCTAAGTATCCCATATTTTTTAATTTTTCGATAGTAATAGTAATGGAATTTAAATCACTTATATTTTCATACTTATTATCTAAATATCTATTGGCGGCATACTCTAATTCTTTTTCTAATTCATAATAAGATTTTTCTGAAATTTCGTTTGTATTAGATAAATCTATATCTACAGCTGAATAAAACTTCACAATTAAAATTATCGCAACCAAAAAGAAAAAGGCTAAAATACTTAATAGCATTAACATTTCTGTCATTCCCCAACCATTTTTATTTTTCATATTGTTCACTCCATTAAAAAGAATTGCCACTAAGTTCACATATTTCTTGACTTGTTAATTCTTTTATAAAGAAAGGACCAAACTGTACACCACTACAAGTTCTATTATATCTGTACATTTTATAACCCAATCCAACGCACTTATAAGTTTCTCCATCTTCATGTTTGATAACATCTTCACTTATACAATATACAGGATCTTTCCCAGCTCTAGTTCTAAAAAAATCAATAAAAATAATAACAATCCATGCTATCACTAATAATATTATTAAAACTTTAACAACATTTTCAATAATCCTTTTCATTTGATCCCTCTTTATCAAAATATTATATTAATAGTATATCTATTTTTTATAAAAAAAGCAATAATTGTTACCTTATCTTTATTATATATTTTAAATTTTTGATAAAAAAAAGAACACAATGTGTTCTTAAAATTAAATTAAACTAATTCAACTTCAGCGCCAGCTTCAGTTAATTGTGCTTTTAATTGTTCAGCTTCTTCAGCAGGAACGTTTTCTTTTAAGTTTCCACCATTATCAGCTAAAGCTTTAGCTTCAACTAAACCTAATCCAGTGATTTCCTTAATTATTTTGATAACAGCAATTTTGTTTCCTCCAGCTGATTTCAATACAACTGTCTTGTTGCTTGCTCCTGCTTCTTCTTGAGCAGCTGGAGCAGCAGATACTGCAACAGCACTTGGATCAACACCAAATTCTTCTTTCATTGCATCAACTAATTCTTTTACTTCAAGAATAGTCATTTCTTTTAAAGCACTTATAAAATTTTCTTTATTTAATTTTGCCATTTATATTCATTCCTTTCTTATTTTTCTAATTGCTCAGCATAAAGGTTTAAACCAATTGCTAAATCTCTTACATATTGAATCATTCCACCTGCTAACATTGTTAACAATCCTTCTCTTGATGGAATTTCGGCATATTCTTTTATTGTTTCTAATTCAGCTTTTTCTCCACTGATTATTCCAACACGAATATCTAATTTATCATGTTTTTTAGCAAATTCAGAAATAACCTTAATTGGTTCTAATAAATTCTTTCCGAATAAAACTGCATTAGGTCCTTCTAAAAATTCAGCTAAATCAACATTCACTTCATCTAAAGCTCTTTTTAATAAAGTATTTTTATATACTTTTACTTCAGCTTCAACAGGTTTAAGAAGTTTTCTTAGCTCACTAACATCCGCAACTGTTAATCCTTGATATTGAAAAATAATAACAGATTCACTATTCTTTATTTTATCAACAATCTCGCTTACAACTTCTTTTTTCATATTAATGATTTTCTCGCTTGCCATTTTATCCTCCTTTACTATATAGAAAAGCTTCCACAATAGGGAAGCTTAAAAAACAAAGTTTTAAGTTTTCCCTCGGTAGGATTATTAAACTATCAAGTCCCTACTGTCTTCGGTGAACGCTTTTTCTAACAAGTATTATATTTTAGTTTTGATTAAATGTCAAAAGAATTTTTATCAACTTTAATTCCAGGACCCATTGTACTAGAAATTGAAATATTTTGGATAAAAGTTCCTTTTACAGTAGCTGGTTTTGCTTTAACTATAGTTGCTACAACATATTGTAAGTTTTCTTCTAATTTAGAATTATCAAAAGAAGCCTTTCCAATTACAGTATGAATATTTCCATATTGATCATTTTTGTATTCAACCATACCTTTTTTAATATCTGAAATTGCTTTTCCAACATTTGGTGTTACAGTTCCAGTTTTAGGATTTGGCATTAAACCTTTAGGTCCTAAAAGTTTACCAATTTTACCTAATATTGGCATCATATCTGGAGTAGCTACAATAACATCATAATCGAACCAATTTTCTTTTTCGATTTTAGTAATCATATCTACGTCTCCAACATAATCAGCACCAGCTTCAGTTGCTTCTTTTGCAGCATCTCCCTTAGCAATAACTAAAATTCTTTTAGTTTTACCAGTACCATGAGGTAATAAAAGAGAGCCTCTTAATTGTTGATCAGATTTCTTTGAATCAATATTAAGTTTTATAGCAACTTCAATAGTACTATCAAATTTAGTAGTTGTTGTTTCTTTTACTAAATTGATTGCATCATTCAAATTGTAAAGACTAGTCTTTTCAACTTTACTAGATGCTTCCACATATTTCTTACTATGTTTTTTCATATTTTCCTCCTAACTGTGGTTTATTAGCGGATTATTGTTTAATTTTAATATAATTATTCTTCTGTATTTTCTTCGTCACCAATAACTGGTACTTCAGCAGAATGTTCAGCCATTTCTTTAGCTTCTTCTTCCATTTGTGCAAGTTCTTGATCACGTTTTGCCATAGCTGCTTCTTCTTTTTGAGCCTCTTTAGCTTGTTCAGCTAATTCAACATCATTTAATCCTTCAACAGCCACACCCATATTACGAGCAGTTCCTTCAACAATCTTCATTGCAGCCTCAACATCATAAGCATTTAAGTCTGGCAATTTAGTTTCAGCAATAGCCTTTAAATCAGCTTGTGAAATTGTTGCAACAATTTGATTAGCTCCTTTAGGACTTCCTTTTTGGATTTTAGCAGCTTTTTTTATCAAGAAACCAGCTGGTGGAGTCTTTAATACAAAATCAAAAGAACGATCATCATATACAGAGATTTCACATGGAATAATATCTCCCATCTTGTCTCTAGTTGCATCATTAAATTTTGTACAGAATTCTTGTAGATTAACTCCTGCAGGTCCAAGTACAGTTCCTACTGGTGGAGCTGGTGTTGCTTTTCCAGCGCCAATTTCTAATTTAATTCTTTTTACGACTTCTTTTGCCACGAAAACACCTCCTATAAAATTTTTTCGCGTTAGTGGTATGGGCAAGTCCGCTTCTCTTCCCTTCCACATAACTAGTTATAAAAATATATAACTGCGTTTAAGATAATATCACAAAATATTAAGAAAAACAAGCAATATAGTAAAAAATCGTAAAAATCACTTATGTTTCTTTTGATTTTAATGAAATATGTGATATTATATAGTTAATGTTAGGGAGTTGGTTTAGATGGTAAAGTTCGGAAAAAAATTTTTCTTCGACGCCAAATATGAAAAGAAAACTAAAAGAAAAATAGTTATTGGAAGTATATTTTTAGCAATAATATTAATTATAATCGTTATTTTAGTGATAACTCATAATAAGAAAAATGATAAAAAAGATAATCCTAAAATAAATGATAATATACTATTGAGAACAGAAGTAAGTACAGAAGTAAACAAAGAATTACCTGATAAAACGACTTACTTTGAAAAGCTTGCTAATACTAATTTAGATGAAATAAAAATCACTTATCCAGATGACATGGAAATAAAATTGAATGCTGACGAATGTCCTATTGAAGAGCTTGACACAATAAATAGTATATTGGATGGTACTAGTGAGGGTAATATAGAGGATTATAAATGTATAAAATATGTTCCATCTAAAATAGGAACATACGATATAAATATTAATTATGATAAAAAAGATTATACCGTTAAATTAAATGTTCAGGATTTAACAGCACCATCATTGGTTCTAAAAAATATCGAAATAACTGCTGGAGATTCATATTCAGTAGACGATTTTGTTGAAAGTTGTAGCGACAATTATGATGAGCAATGTATCGTTAACTTCTATTATAATAGTTATGAAGATTCAGATGCGACTCTAGATTATGGTTCATATACTACTGAAGGAAGTTATGATGTAAAAATTGCAGCTGGAGATAAAAGTGGTAATTTATCATTACCTTTAACAGCTACTATTGTCATATTACCAAAAGCTCCAAATAAATATTTGGTTACATTTGATACAACTGGTGGTTCATCAATTAATGGCGAATATATTGAAGAGGGAAATGTTGTAACAAAACCATCAAACCCAACAAGAAATGGATATACTTTCAAAGAATGGACATTAAATGGTTCAACATATGATTTTGCAACACCGATTACTAGTGATATAACCTTAGTTGCAGTATGGACAAAGAAAGAAGTAAGTCCTAACCCTAATCCTAATCCAAAACCTAGCACACCTGGATGTACATATGGAAATAAGAATTATAATAGCAACAAATACATCTTATCAGTTTACGCAAACTCAAATTCAAATTGTGCAACATCAAAAAGTGAATTTCAAACATTAAGAGATGGACCTTTAACAAATAACTTTATTGCGAAAGATTTCAATCGTTTAAAGAGTTCATTCTCAGGTCAAAATATTCCTTATAGTTATGGTTCTGAAGTTGAAGGTATATTCAATACATCTGGAACTGGATTAGTTGGGTACCAAATCACCGTTTATATCATGAAAGAATCAGATAATTCAATTGTTGCTATATATAGATTAGATACAAGCGGAAAAAGACATTTTTCATTAAATACAATTAATCTTCCACAATAGTGGAAGATTTTTTTACGAAAAACTATAGGTTTTTATTCGTTATTTCAACTTTTTATGTTATTATTGTAATGTACATAATAGAGGTGATTCAAATGGTTAAATTTGGAAAAAAATTTTTCTTTAATACTACCTATATAAAAAAGAATAGAACATTTACAATTGTAATTATTTTAGTCGTAGCATCATTAATATTAACTACATTTTTTATAACTAGCCAATTTTATAATAGTAGTAATAATAAAAATAACCACGTTATAAAAACATATGAAAAAATAAATATTAAATTATTTGATAGGTTACCTTATGCACTTTCATATTTTCAAATTTTAGAAAACACTAAAATATCAGACATAAAAATAACTTATCCTGATAATTTTAGCTATCTTGAAGATACCACTAATTGTACAGAAGAACAAATAACAATTATAAATGGTATTAAAACAGGTGAAATTACCGATGCTAATATTGAAGAAGCATTCTCATGCATGACATATAAAACCAACTTAGCTGGTAGCTATACAATTAAAATCAATGTTAAAGACGAAGAGTTTTCAACTACATTAAATGTTATAGATGATGAAAAGCCTCAATTGATTGCTAAAGATTTTGAAATATATGAAAACGAAAATTACTCTGTTAATGACTTTGTAGAGACATGTACTGATAATAGTCAAAAAGATTGTAAAATTGAGTTTTTAAATACAAGTTTAATTGATTATAGTAAATATAAAGAGCCTGGAACATATGCGATAAAATTAATAGCCTATGATTATAGCGATAATAAATCTGAACCAGTTACAGTAAACTTAATAATTAAAAAAATCATATATTATCAAGTAGATTTTAATTCTAATGGTGGAACTAGTGTTGAATCACAAACTATTCGCGAAGGAGAAAAAATTAGTTACCCTAAAACCCCTACAAAAGATGGATATACTTTTGAAGGATGGTACTATAATAACAAAGAGTTTGACATAGACACACCAATAAATTCAAATATAACCTTAACAGCTAAATGGACTAAAAAACAAACGACTTCAGGAGGTGGAACATCATCTGGTGGCGGAAGTTCTTCTGGAGGAGGTTCCTCAAGTGGTGGAGGAAATACACCTAATCAATGTATAAAATATTCCGATGTATATGAAGATGTCTCAATATATAATTATCAATTTACTAATGGAAGTTCAAATGATTGTATGACTACTACAGATTATGAGGATAGTGCAAAAAAATTAATGGAAAAATACTATTCTGAAATTAAACAAGATTATAGCGATTATTATTTAAACGGATATTTTTGTAATGGAGATGGCGGAATAAGAGCATTTGGAAATGTTTCCGTAAAAAGAACAAATAATAACAAAATCATAGGTTATAAATTAACTGTTTCCGTATCTTGCGGTGGTTCTAATGAACATATATACGAATTACATTGTTCATCTAAAAATACATGTGATTTTTACTAAAAAAAAGTTATTTCATTAATTGAAATAACTTTTTTTAACGATTACTTCTAAATCTATCTTTTGAATCTAAAATTTTCTTTCTAAGTCTTATATCAGTTGGAGTAACTTCAACTAATTCATCATCTTCAATAAATTCTAATGCTTCTTCTAAATTCATAATCTTAGGTCTAGTCAAATTAATTGCCTCGTCAGCACCTGAGCTTCTTGTATTAGTTAAGTTTTTGTTTTTGCAAGGATTTACATCCAAATCATTTTCTCTATTATGAATACCAACAATCATACCGGCATATACTTCAGTAGCTGGATTAATCATTAAAACTCCTCTATCTTCTAAATTCCATAATGAATAGCCTAAAGCTTTACCATTTTCCATGGAAACTAATACTCCATTTTTTCGATGAGTAATATTTCCTACATATGGTTTAAAACTATCAAAACTACGAAGCATTATTCCTTCACCTTTGGTATTTGTAATAAATGAGCTACGATATCCAATAAGTCCACGTGTTGGAGCCGAAAATTCTAAATGAGTATTTTTATCATCATTAATAACTTGTTCTAGCAAAGCCTTTCTTTCTTGTAAATCATTTATAACAGTACCAGCGTAATCATTTGGTACATTTACAACAACTTTTTCAAATGGTTCACATTTAACTCCATCTATTTCTTTTATTAAAACTTCTGGTTTTGAAACAGAAAGTTCATAACCTTCACGACGCATGTTTTCAATTAGTATTGATAAATGCAGTTCTCCACGTCCACTAACCTTATAACCATCACTATTCTCTAATTCTTCCACTGTTAATCCAACATTTGTTTCAAGTTCTTTATTTAATCTTTCTCTCAAATGTCTTGTAGTTAAATACTTACCACTCTTACCAGCAAAAGGACTATTATTAACCAAGAAATTCATAGATAACGTTGGTGTTTCAATATGAATTGGAGGTAATGGATTATCCGTACCATATTTACAAATAGTATCTCCTATAGAAATAGAACTACAACCAGCAACAGTAACAATATCTCCATAATAGGCCTCATTTTTTTCTACTTTATTTAGACCTTCATTAACAAACAGTTTTGATACCTTAAAACTTGATTTTTCACCATTATTATTTATTAATGTCACAGTTTCTCCATTTTTTATTTTCCCTTTATTAATTCTTCCAATCCCAAGTCTTCCAATATATTCATCATATCCTAAATTAGATATTTGTAATTGTAAATCATCATTTTCATTACCTGGGAAAGGATCACATTGTTTTAAAATAGTATCTAATAATGGAGTTATATCATTATTATTATCATTCAAATCATATTTAGCAACTCCATCTCTTGCAATACCATAAATAATTGGAAAATCTAATTGTTCATCTGTGGCATCTAAATCCATAAATAGTTCAAATGTCATATCTACAACTTCTTGTACTCTAGCATCAGCTTTATCAATTTTATTAATAAATAAAATTGGATTTAGATTTTGTTCTAAAGCTTTTTTTAAAACAAATCTAGTTTGAGGCATAGGTCCTTCAGCAGAATCCACTAAAAGAACTACTGTGTCAACAGTTTTAATAACACGTTCAACTTCACTAGAAAAATCTGCATGACCAGGTGTATCAACAATATTAATTTTATAATCTTTATATCTGATAGCACAATTTTTAGAATAAATTGTAATTCCTCTTTCCTTCTCTAATTCATTACTATCCATTACTCTTTCTTCAGCTTGTTTTCTTTCATCAAATGCTCCACTTTGACTTAATAGAGCATCAACAAGTGTACTTTTACCAGCATCAACATGTGCTACAACAGCAATATTAATTATTTTATCCATAAACTCACATCCCTTAATTACACTTTAAAAGAATACACCAAAAATCTAAATTTATCAAGAAAAAAAGCACTAATCTTTAGCCTTAGTACCATATTTCTTTATTAACCATTTTTTTAAGATTAAAATAACAAATAATAAATATAAAACTTCAAACAACCAATAGAAAAGAGAACTTAAAATATTTTCCATATTCATTTTATTAAAATAATCAACAACCATATCCCTAAAAAAGATAAAAGGAATCTTCAAAAAACATAAAACCAATATAAATATAATTAAATCCTTAGTTGCTATAAAAATCTTTTTACTATCTTTTGATTTATATACTTCTAGAAGTTTTTTTAAACTAATCTTTATTTCATTCATTAACGTTCGCCTCAACATTGTAATTTTTATATTTATATACCCCAATTTTCTCTACACTCTCTGCGACAGGAATAATTTTATCATTTATATTAATATTTTTAACACTAGCTTTATAATTATTTATTTCATCAACTTGGTCTATTACATTAATAATATTATTGTCTTTTCTAATATAAATGTTTTTATTATCATCAATTATAAATTTATCATTAACTAATCTTATCTTTTTGGCAGAATAAAAAATATTTGTTCCAATCTTTAATTGAAAACAATCAACAATATTATCATAAGATTTTAAAACATTTAAATTTGCATATATCAAGTCCATCTTAGAAGGATATGCCCATACTAAACTGTCATAACTAGCTTTAAGAGTAATACCATGAATATTTTTAGATATTTCTCGCAATGAATTTATAAATGATTCAAAATTGTTAAAATCTATTAAATTAAAGTGTTTTCTCTTAAAGATAAGATTTTCAGGAATATTTAAATACTCTAATATATCTAAGTAAAAATCTTTATAAATTTCATAATCATCTAATTGATTGGAAACCATTTGATTAATTATTTTTCCAAAAGGTGAAAATAAAATTAACAAATAATTTTTTTCAATATCTCTTAAACCATTATAATCATTATTCAAAACATCTAAAAACTTATCATCTATACGTGTATCATCATATTTAATAAAATCTAATTCGATAAATTCTTCATTTTTTAAATAATTTCCAATATTATACTCTTTTAAATTTGAAATGCCACTATACTTTTCTTCTAACGCGTCTAATTTATCTTTTACAAAAATATCTTTACTATTTGAAAATTTTACTCTATTTTTTATTTCTTCTAATTCTGATTTTAATTCTTGAGGGGTTATTTGAATTTCACTATTCAAAATTTTTAAAATATGATTGTTCATTTGCTCTAATATATATGATTTATTTTTAAATAAATATAATTCATATATAGCACCATAATAATCTTGATCCAATTCAAACGCTTTAGCCAATTGAACTAAATTTCTAATTTCTTCTTTAACTTGCTTCAAATCTTTTTTTTCTTTCAATTTATAAATATTAGCTTTGAAAGAATTTAAATATCTTTTTCCTTTAATTGTATAATTATTTAAAAAATCATCATTCTGTTCAGGTCCTTCTTGATAATCTTTATTATAAAATTCATACAAACTTCTTTTATATTGACTAAGATTATTATTCATCATTTTAAAAATATCATAACGTTTTTCTAATTCTTCAATCCTTTTATTATAAAGTGTCTCTAAGTATAAATATAAACTATCACTAGCATTTTTTATAGCAAATATTTCTTTTTGTTCATTTTCTTTTTCAATTAATTTTTTTTCTTCAAATCCATACTTTATTTTTGGCGATAAAATTTTATAATCATCCAAAGTTACCTTAGTATTTCCTTTAATAGTATTTTTATAATAAGAATACTTCTTTATAAATTCCTCAAAATCATCCAAATTTTCAAAACTATAGTTTCTTGTTAAAAAACCATAATTATCATCTTTTATATCTAAACAAATGCCAATTTTATTATCTACAAAACTTAAAAAAGGGCCAAATCTATGCAAAGATATACCATACCTTGATGTTAAATTTAAAGCTTTTTCTAATATCTCCATAAACATCCCTCTTTATTCTGAAATAATTATAACATAAAAAAAGATTATTTAAAATAACCTTTTTATTAAGCGCGTGATGTTTTAATTAATGCAAAAATTCCTATAGCTGCAACTAAAAGTATAGTAACTGTCACTACGGTATCACTCTTTTTTGATTTAGTTACATCACCATTTTTTACTTTTTCAACAACATCAATATAATTTTCATCATTTGCATTACTAATAATTGAACTTTCTAGTTTCTCATTTAAACTTGAACTATAACCTGAAAATGTATTTTCACCAATAACAATATAAGGAACACCAGAAACATCTTCTCCAAAATAATCAGCAACTTTTTCTAATAATTCTTTATTATCAGCATCATACCATGTTTCATGCTTCTCAAGTTTAAAACAATCACCATAAGTTTCTTCAATACTGTCAAAATATTCAATTGCGGCTTCACAATGTGGACAACCATTTCCCCAGAATAAATGAATTGTTATTTCTTTAGCACATTCAATTGCTTTACTCTCTTCCTTTTCTTTTGCATCAACATTCAACCCAATACAAACAGAAAGTAAGATTGTTAATATACTTAACATGATTTTTTTCATAACATACCTCTCTTCAAATAAATATTATATCACTTGTTTTACATATTAGCAAATAACTAATACTTTTTATTAAAAAAAAAGTAATTAAATGATATAATAGTAATAGGTGATATTATGCAAATAGCAACAGTTATTTTAATTATTATTATTATTTTAGGAATAATGAGTATTATTTATATTAATTCATTTAATAAACTTCAATTTTTAAAAACAAAAATAGAACAAGCCGAAAATATTGCTGATGAATCTCTTCGCTCTAAGTACGATAAAATTGTAAAAATAAATAATATTATTAAAAAAATTTTAAAGAGTAAGAAAGACTATCTAAAAGAATATATCGATTTAAAAGACAAAAAAATATCTAATTTCGAATTAGATCGTGAATTAGTTGAAGCAATGAATACTATTGAAACACTAATAAATGATTATGAAAAATTAGAAAATAATCATGATATTCAAGATATTATGTATGAAATTAGAAATATTGATGAAAAGCTTAGTGCAGCTAAAACTTATTATAATAAAAACACTACAGAATCTAATCAACTAATAAGAACTTTTCCTTCCATAATAATTGCCAAAATACATAAATTAAAAACAAAACCATATTTTGATGGCAAGAATATGGAAGATGAAATCATTGACGATTTCAAATTATAATTGCCAATCAATAGGTTTTATTCTACTTCTAGATAAAAATTCGTTTGTTTTTGAAAATGGCTTACTACCAAAAAATCCTTTATTAGCAGACATTGGAGAAGGATGAGCACTAGTTACAATAAGATGTTTAGGATTTGTAATCAAATCCCTTTTTTCTTTGGCATAATTTCCCCATAAGATAAAAACTACAGGTTCTTCTTTCAAATTTATTAATTTGATAATATAATCAGTAAACCTTTGCCATCCTATATCCCTATGACTTGCTATTTTATCTTTTTCTACAGTTAAAACAGCATTAAGCATCAAAACGCCTTCTTCAGCCCATTTGGTTAAATCACCATTTTCAGGAATAGCACATCCTAAATCATCATGTAATTCTTGATAAATGTTTTTTAAAGATCTTGGAATCGGTACATCAGGATAAACACTAAAAGAAAGACCATTAGCCTGATTTATCCCAGGGTATGGATCTTGTCCCACAACCACCACTTTAACCTTGCTATAAGGAGTAAGTTTTAGTGCCCTAAAAATATCTTCCTTCGGAGGATATATTATTTTATTACTATATTCATCTTCAATAATACTATAAAATTTTTTAAAGCCTTCACTATTCCAGATAATAGATAGTTTTTCATCCCAATCGTTTCCAATCATATTTAAATTATACCTCTTTTCTTAAACTTATATAAAATTTTCTATTTATGATAACTTTCATTATGGATAATTTTAAAAGAACGATATATTTGTTCTAGTAATATTCCCCTAAATAATCCATGAGGAAAGGTAAAATTAGAAAAACTAATCACTTCATCAGCTAAATTCAGTATTTCACCATCTAATCCCAAAGAACCACCAACAATAAAAGTTATATTACTATTCCGAAGAAAAGTTTTATCAATTTTTAATGCCAGCTCTGTACTAGTTATCATTTTTCCCCTTAAATCCAAAGCTATATTATAATCTTTTTTATTAATTTTAGACTTTAAATCAGATAATTCTTTTGCATGATTCACATTATCCTTTATTTCTAAAATTTCTATTCTATGGTATTTTTTAATTCGAGTTATATAATCATCTATTAAATCTACTAAATATTTTTCTTTAATCTTTCCAACACATAATACTTTAATCATAGTTCAATCAACTCACTTTTTTCATTTTGTTCGCTAACCTCTACTTTATCAAATAAAATATTATACTCTGAAAATGTGGTTTTTAAAGTCTTTAATGATTTTTCCTTAGTATTATTAACTTCACTCAAGTGCATTAATACTATTTTTTTTGTATCATTACCAATTAACTTCGTTAAATAAAAACTTGAAGCGTTATTAGATAAATGTCCATAATCCCCTAATACTCTTTTTTTTAGCCATTTAGGATATGGTCCATTATTAAGCATTTCTATATCATGATTACTCTCCATTAAGTATACATTCTTATTTTTGAGAACATTAAAATCCTTTGCTTTAACATATCCTGTATCAGTAATATATACAACAGAAGAAGAACCAGACTCAAGAATAAAGTTTCTTGAATCTGGCGAATCATGAGATGATTTAATAGAAGTAATTTTTAAATTATCAATGTATAAATCATCTTCATAAATAAGTATATTATCATAATTTTTTATAATCTCTAATTCACTAAACATTGTTTTAGTCAATAATAAAGTAGCATGAGATTTATTCAAAACAGTTTTCAATGCGGAAATATGATCATCATGTAAATGACTTATTAATATATAATTTATATCTTTTATAGAATATCCTAATTCATTTAATTTTCCATTAATATATTTACAATTCATTCCCACGTCTATCAACAATTTTATATTATCTGTTTCAATAAAAGTTGAATTACCTTTTGAACCAGATGCTAATACACATACTTTCATTATCTATATAATGATAATGGGTTAATAAATTTATAACTAGACGTATAAGGCATTCCCTGAGAAACACTTAAATGTAAGTGTGGCCCAGTTGTATATCCTGTATTACCCATTGTTCCTATCTTTTGTGCTCTTGAAACTGTTTGACCTATTTTAACTAACTGAGAATTTAAATGTGCGTACATAGAGAATATATTATTACCATGATCGATTATAATCATTTTTCCTCCTGTATTTTGATATAAAACATCAACTACTACACCATCAGCTATAGAATATATTGGAGAACCTATTCCATAACCAAGTGCAATATCTACTCCTTCATGATATTTACCCCAACGCCATCCATATTGACTTGTAATAATATAACCACTATTAGTTGGCCATGCCCAGTCACCATCAAGATTTACATAAGTTCCATAATTATATGTCTTTCTTCCTTTAGTAGTAACCTGGTCTACTTTTTCACGAATAACTTCCTCGGAAATTTTAATAATACCTTGGCTTTTTTCTCCATTGACAACGGCATACCTTGAGGTAACCCTAGTTATACCATTAATTCCTGGCTGTGTAATTTCAGAATAATTATATGCCTTGGAGTTATCATAAATTGTAGTCTTTTCAAAATATTGCTCAACATCCTCAATACTGTATAATTGATAAGTTAATGTTAATACAGGATCAATCAATGTAATATTAACAGTATCATTTATTGCAAGTAAACTATCTTCACTAGCATATTTGGGGTTAGCAATCAAAAATTCTTGAGGATTAAGTTTATTTTCCTCAGAAACTGAAGCTATAGTGTCTCCTTCTTTTATTGTATACATCTTCTTCTCTGAATTATTTCCAAAAAGCAAATACTGTGATAATTCATTTGAATCCGTGTATATCTTATCTTTAACACTTATATAAGCTTCTTTAATTGTTATTTTTTCATCAAAATACATACTCTCAATTAATTTTCCAACTTCAGATATTTCACTTTGCTCATTATTTAAATAGTTATTATAATCTTCTTCATCAACAAAAGCTAAAATAAATGAATTAATTGCATCATTAAATACTTTCTTATCTAATATATTAAAAGACTTCTCTTCGCCTTCTTCAGGTTTTATAGTTACAACATATCCTCTTATTGTAAAGTTATCAACTTCCTCAATTTTATTATAAATATAACTAATATTGTTTACCTCATTATCGTAAGTATATAATTTAGTAATTTTAAAATCATTCGGAGGATATACATTTTCTACACCATATTTATCTTTTATTTCTTTTTGTTTATCATTTATTAAATCATATAAACCTTCTTTATCTTGAATAACCCCAATAGTTTGGCCATTAAGATAGACTTGATAAAGTGATTGTGCTTCTTCATTTTTTTGTGTTATTCCATTCAAAGAAAATATGATAACAGCTGTTACCACTCCTATTAATATGGATATGACATTTTCTTTTTGCATTATTCCTCCTTAATATTCTTCTTCAGTAGTTTTCATATAATTTTTAAAATTACTCATGCTAAGTTCAAACACTAAATTAATTACTCCCGTTGAACCCTTACGATGTTTAGCTATAATTAATTCTGCCGGAACAATAGTTTCGTGCTTATCACTCTTAGCTTCATAGTAATCTTTCCGATTAATGAATAATACCATATCTGCATCTTGTTCCAATGATCCCGATTCTCTTAAATCTGCTAACATAGGTTGTGAATTTTCACGCTTTTCTGCACTACGAGAAAGTTGTGCTAATGCTATAACTGGAACATCTAATTCTAAAGCCATTGTTTTTAATGAACGTGAAATCTCAGATACTTCAACCTGTCTTGACTCAATTCTTCTGTTGCCCGTTGTAACTAACTGCAAATAATCAATTACTACTAAACCAAGTCCTTTTTCCATATTTGCAAGTCTACGGCATTTTGCTCTAATTTCTGAAACTGTAATACCAGCAGTGTCCTCAATATATATATTTGTTTCTGCCAATTGACTTAACGCTTCATTATACCTTTTCCAATCATTATGTTGCAACTGTCCAGTTTGCAACTTATGAGAATCGATTTGTCCCACAGAAGAAATCATTCTGTTAACTAATTGTTCCGCAGGCATTTCTAAGTTAAATATTGCAACAGCTTTATCTGTACTCATTGCAGCATTAGTAGCAATATTTAAAGAAAACGCTGTTTTACCCATACCTGGGCGAGCAGCCAAAATAATCATTTCGCCACCATGTAGCCCTGCTGTTATTCGATCCAAATCATAAAATCCTGTTCGAAGACCAGTAATCGTATTTTTATTTTTAGCCAATTCTTCTAATTTTTCTTGTGCTCTACGTAAAACTTCATGAATCGGAACAAATTCACTAGTTTGTCTAGTTTTAATTGCATTTAAAATATTTCTCTCTGCATTATCCAAAAGAGTTGTAACATCTTCTTCATCATAACTATCTGTTATTATATCTGTTGCAGTAGAAATTAAATTTCTTCTCACTGCATTTTCTTTTACTATTTGAATATAATAATCCAAATTTGCTGCGGATACAACTGAATCAATTACTTCCGTTAAATAATCAATCCCTCCGACTGAATTTAACTTCTTTTTCTTGTCCAATTCATCTTTAATAGTCATAATATCAATTGGCACATCTTTTTTATACATATCTGAAATTGCATCATAAATTAATTTGTTTTTTTCATCATAAAAAACATCTCTATTAATTTCTTCACAGATTTTGTTTAAAGATGCCCTATCTAAAAAAGCAATTCCTAAAATATTCATTTCAGCTTCTAAATTATTTGGCATAACTCTTGTTGCCATAATATCACCTACTTTTTAAGTACTACTCTAATATTGAATACCACTTTTTTATGTAACTTTAATTTTACTATATGACTACCCAACGAATCCATTGGAGTAGTTAACTCGATCATTTTTTTATCAATAGAATATCCTTGTTTATTTAATTCATCTGCTATTTGTTTTGTTGAAATCGTCCCAAAAACTCTATCTTCTTTACCAGTTTTAACTTTAAAAGGGAACTCTTTATTTTCAATTTTTTTTCTTATTTCATTACATTTATCAATGTATGCTTGTTCTTCATTATTTCTTTTGTTTATTTCTGTATCTAGTATTTCTTTACTACGTTTTGTATATGGTACTGCTAAATTATTCTTTATTAAAAAATTATTTGCATAGCCATCAGACACTTCAATTATTTGATCTTTTTTTCCTTGTTTTTTTACATCTTGCAATAAAATAACTTTCATAAAAACCTCCATAAAATGTTATAAGATATTATATCAAAATTTATTAAAAAAATATACTATTTTATATATACTCCATTATTTAGAAATGCATATTACTATTATTAAATTTCATCTCACATATTAAATTATATAGTATTTTTTATAAAAAAGAAAGTACACTAAAATTACAAAATAAAAAAAGCTTTTTAAAAGCTTATTTTACATATGGAACTAATGCCATAAATCTTGCATATTTAATTTGTTCTGCAATATGTCTTTGATGTTTAGCGCATGCACCTGTCATACGACGAGGCATGATTTTTCCCTTTTCAGTTATATATTTATTAATAATCATTACATCTTTATAATCAACGCTTTTTCCAGCACACATTTGACATATTTTTTTCTTTTTGCGATGAAATTCTGCCATAGTTTATTCCTCCTTTTTAAAATGGTAAATCGTCTTCACTTAAAGCAATTTCATCCCCGAAATCTTTAAAAGGATCTTCAGAGATATCTGTTGTTTCAATATCATTAGAAGAATAACTATTTGTATTTGATGTTGCATAAGAATTATTTGCTCTATTCATATCAGATTTTGTTGATAAGAATGTAACATTATCACAAATAACTTCTGTAACGTATCTTTTAGTACCATCTGTATGATCATAACTACGTGTTTGAATTCTACCTTCAGCAGCAACTTGAGTTCCTTTAACACAATATTTTGCTATATTCTCTGCTTGTTTTCTCCAAGAAATACAATTTATAAAATCAGCAGTTCTTTCTCCATTTGCATCAGAGAATGGTCTATTTACCGCTAAAGTAAATGATGTAACTGGAACACCAGTATTTGTAGTTCTCATCTCAGGATCCTTAGTTAATCTTCCAATTAATATTACTTTATTCATAATTATTCCTCATCAATTCTAATTATTAAATGTCTTAAAATAGTTTCATTAATTAAAGCTTTACGATCAAATTCAGAAATAGCTTCATGGGATGCTTCAACTTGCATTACAAAATAATACCCATTTAATTCTTTTTTGATTGGATAAGCAAGTTTCTTTTCACCCATTTCTTTAAATTCAACTACTTTACCTTTATTATCTGTTATAAGCTTTTGCATTTCAGCTGCAGATGCCTTAATAGCATCAGCCTCCATTGTAGCTTTAACAATAAACATAATTTCGTATTTTTTCATTGTTTTCCACCTCCTTATGGTCATTTTGGCTTCCTAAGAAGCAAGGAGTAATCTCTTTACTCGCTTAGTAGTATAACAAAAAAAAATAAAACTGTAAATGTTTATTTTTATATTTATATTCATTTAATAAAAAAATAGAATAATTATACTATAGTAAAATAAAGCTACTACAGCTATTTCTATTCTAATAATATCTTCTTCTTTACTAATAAATTCACTTTCTTTATCTATATAAAAATATCTTGAATATTATTTATAGAGATAATTTTTTCTTTCATAAGTTCAAAGAAATATTTTATAAAAAAAGAGTCTTAATCACGACTCTTTCCGAATAGACTTAATAATTTTAAGAATATATTAATAAAATCTAAATATAAATCTAATGCTCCATATATGCTAGCATTAGGTAAATCAGGCATTTTACTAATTTTTTGGACATCATAAGCTGTAATTCCCAAAAATACTAATAAACCGATAATTATTATTATTAAACTAAATGTATCATTTAATATGAATAAGTTAATTATTGAAGCTATGATAATCCCAAACAATGCCATTATTAAATAAGTACCAAATTTAGTTAAATCTAATTTTGTTGTATACCCAATAAATCCAACTAATGCATATACAGCCGAAGCTATCAAAAACACATAAAAGATAGAAGCTATTTCATACGCTAGAAATATTGATGAAAATGTTAGTCCAGATACAAATGCATAAAGTAAAAACATTATTTTAGCAGTACTTTCCTTCATCTTAAATACTCTCGCAGATAAAACTATTACTAAAATAAATTCTGCGACAATAAATACCCAATATAATCCACCAGAAAAAATACTTAATAATATTCTTTCGCTATTATATACAAAAAATCCAGTTGCAAATGTGACTAACAAACCGATAGCCATCCATAAAAATGATTTTGATAATATCTTATTATTCATATTTCGCCTCCTAATTATATTATACTACTTAAACATTAAATCTAAAATAGCAAATATCGCCATCTTTCATAATATAGTCTTTTCCTTCTAATCTAAGTTTCCCATTTTCTTGAACTTTCTTTTCGTCCTTATACTCTTCTAAATCTTGAAAACTCATTACTTCAGCTTTAATAAACCCTCGTGCAATATCACTATGAATTAAACCAGCACGTTCTTTTGCAGTCATTCCTTTTTTAAAAGTCCAAGCTCTGACCTCTTTTGGACCGGCAGTAAAAAATGTTGATAATCCTAACAATTCATATGTTGCAAAAATTAATCTATCTAAACCACTATGATTTATGCCTAAATCTTCCAAAAAGACTTTTTTATCTTCTTCACTTAACTCTGTTAATTCACTTTCCATTTTAGCACACATTACAACTACGCCAGATTTTTCTTTTTCGGCATATTCTTTTACTTTTAATGTGTACGCATTATCTTTATCTATCAAGCTTTGTTCATCCACATTAGCTGCATATATTAATGGTTTTAAAGTAATAAAATTAAAAGCTTTAATAGCTAATAATTCCTCTTCAGAAAATTCTACTTGTCTTAAAGGAATACTTTTCTCCAAAGCTTCTTTAGCTTTAGTTAAAGATTCAACTTCTAAAACAGCTTCTTTATCTTTAGTAGTTTCAGCTTTTTTTATTATTTTTATTAACCTGTTTTCAACAATTTCTAAATCCGATAATATTAACTCTACATTAATAATTTCAATATCCCTAATTGGATCTGTTCTTCCTTCAACATGCGTAATATTTTCATCATCAAAACATCTAACTACTTCAACAATTGCATCTACTTCTCTTATATGAGATAAAAACTTATTACCTAATCCTTCTCCTGAAGAAGCTCCTTTAACTAATCCAGCAATATCAGTATATTCAAAAGTCGTAGGGACTGTACTATCCGGAATATATAATTTTTCTAAAAATTCCAATCTTGAATCGGGCACTGTTACCATCCCGACATTTGGATCTATTGTTGCAAAAGGATAATTTGCCGCCAAGATATTTTGTTTAGTTATTGCATTGAAAAGCGTACTCTTTCCTACGTTTGGTAATCCAACTATTCCCGCTTTTAAAGTCATTTAAATCACTCTTTCTAAAATCCAACAGGTAATCCAATTATATACCAAATTATTATTAATGATAGTAATACTCCCCCTGTTGTTAAAGAGTATGGTAATTGATATTTAATCGTTCTAAATAAGCTTATAGGCTTTTTATTCTGATTATACTTTTCTAAATATGCTAAATAAATAACGAAATAAGCAAATAGAGGAGTTAATCCAAAAGCCATTGATTCTCCAAAACGATAAATAACTTGGGTAAACTCAGGATTCACTCCAGCATTCATTAACACTGGTACAGCAACTCCTCCAATAATTGACCATCTCGCTATAGATGATGGCATAACTAAAGTTGAAATAATTGCAATTACAAATAATAATAAAATTAAAGGCATAGCCGAGAAATTAACACTTCCAATTAAGTTGGTTAATCCAGCAACAATCACAGCGCCAATATTTGAATACTTAAAAATATTAATTAATATTGAAGCAAAAAATATTAATACCATAGTATTACCTATACCATCTAATGAATGTCCTAAATCATCACATAAATCTTTATTATTTCTAATTGTCTTAGCTCCCAAGCCATAAAAGAATCCTAAAATTATAAATAACATTGTTACTATAAATACAAATCCATTACTAAAAAACGAATCATAACTAAATAATTTATCAATATAAAATATTTGACTATTATCTAAAAATTTTCCTGAAAATGGTAACCCTGGAATTATATTATATATAAAAATCAATAAATATAAAATACCAGCACCAAGTCCAAATATAAGCCCCTTTAATTCTTTTCTTCCAATAGATAAATCTTCTTCTATTTCCGTTTCAGGAAATTCATATTTAGGAAGAATCTTAGCAATTTTATCTTCAGTTATCTTTGTAATTAAAAAAGATAGAATTATAATTGCAACAAACATTATTAAAATAAATCCAAATGTTCCAATGGAATAACTCTTATCTAGCATATGAGCACCAAGTAAAGATGTTGATAACATTGTACTATCATTACTAGTTAAAAACAAACTTATTCCTTGACCACAGGTTAAACCAGCAAAAGATGCAATAATTCCTATATTTGGATTTCTTTTTCCATATTGAAACAATAAAGCACTTAAGGGAATTAAGATAACAAACGATAAATCACCAATCAAACTTGCTAATATTGATATTAACACTATAACAAAAGTAACACTTGTTTTTTTTGCTTTTTTTGTAAGTAATGTGAACGCTGTTCTTAGAAAACCACTTTTTTCCATTACACCTATTCCGATTAGCATTATAATTAAACTACTTAAGGGAGTAAATGAAGCAAAGTTTGATAAAGTAGTAGTAAATATATATTTTAAACCACCTAAACTAAGCAAATTCTTAATTGTTACTGTTTCGGGAGAATACTCAAGCATATCAGCATTTATTTTATCATATGTTACCTGAACTCCTAAAAGAGACAAAAAACCACTTAACAATATTGTCGCAAAAATAAGAATCAACATTGTCATAAGTGGATGAAGAGTCATTCGTTCTCTTATACTTTTTTTCATATTAATCACCAACTATTTTTTTTAATTTTTTTTCAAAAACTAAACGATCTAACATAACCTCACGTTTACAATTATCACATCTTAATTTTATATCAACCCCACATCTAATAATTGTCCATAAATTTGTTTGACATGCATGAGGTTTCTTCATTATAACTTTATCATTAAGTTTATATGCTTTTTCCATTATATCCCCCTAGTCCTAATTGAATTTTTCTCATAAATCTCTTTTATTACTTTAAGAGCATAACTTTTTACTTTGACTTGATCATCTTTAGGACAATGTATACTTATAGTATAATTAATATAATTGTCTGTATACGATGTTATTCCTACATATTCACTATTTTCATCCGCAGTTGTATTTTCTACTATATTATTTATAATCTCTTTAATAGCATTTTCAACTTTATCTGTTTTCTCTGTATATGCAGTTGGAATATCTATAACAATTCTTCTCTCTTTAGGACAAACATTAATTAACGTTGATATATTACGATTTGCCAAATATAATACATCTCCATCTTCATTTTGAATTTTTGTGGTTCTTAACCCTAGTTCGACTACCTTCCCTGTAAAATTATTAATAGTAACAATATCTCCAACAACAAAATAATTCTCTGCTAAAATAGTTATTCCAATAATAATATCTTTAAGTATATCTTGTAATGCTAATCCAATTACAATTCCAATAATTCCTAGCCCAGCAACAAAACTCTGAGTATCAACATCAAATAATTCCAAAATAATTATTAAAGAAATAATAATTATTACATATTTAACAATATTTTGAAATAATAATACTAAGGTTTTGGTTTTCTTTTCTTCAGGACTTCTTGCTTTTTTCTTTAAAATTTTAGAAATAAAATCACGACATAATTTATTAACTAGTATTGCAATTGCAATTGTAATTGCAGTTCCACAAACTTGTTTTTTTAATAAAAATGCTATTATTGACTTTATTAATTTCATCTATTCACCATCTATCTTAATATTAATAATCTCTAAAATTCTCTCTAAATCTTTCATTGAATCAAAAGGAATCTCAATTTTATTCTTCCCTATTTTTACTTTTGTTCCTATTTTATCTCTCATTACATTTTCATAAATAGTATAATGAAAATCATTTCCTCTATTAATCTTAACTTTCTTAGGTAAATCTTGTACAGATACAATTTTTTCAATATCCCTAACACTAAGATTTTCTTTAATAATTTTTTCTGCTAATTCTAAAACTTTAGTTTCATCATTTATTTTACTTAAAACTCTTGCATGACCCATGGATAATTCTTTTTGAGAAACTAAATTTTTTACTTTGTCTGGTAATTTTAACAATCCTAAAATATTTGTTACATAACTTCTGCTTTTACCAAATTTATTAGCAAATTCTTCCTGAGTTAATCCTCTTAATTTAATAATATTTGCATAACTCTCTGCCTCTTCAATAGGATTCAAATTTTCTCTTTGAATATTTTCTATTAAAGCAATTTCCATCATATCTTGATCATTAAAATCTTTAATAATTGCAGGGATTGTCTTTAAACCAGCAATACGTGAAGCTTTAGTTCTTCTTTCACCAGCAACTAATTCATATCCTTTAATACTTTTTTTAACAATTATAGGTTGAACAACACCATATTCTTTTATGGAAGCAGCCAATTCATTCAATGATGCTTCGTCAAAAACTTTTCTTGGTTGATAAGGATTACTTCTAATCTCATCTAAATTAATTTCAATAATATCCCCCTCGGTCGTAGCTTTTTCAACTATATCACTTTCAAAATTATCAAAATTAATCACCGAATTTGAAAATAATTGTTCTAATCCCTTACCTAAAGCCTTCTTTTTATTATTATTCTCCGTCACGACTAATCACTTCCTTTGCTAAATTTGCATAAGCTTCCGTAGCTCTGCATGTCGGATCATATTCATTAATAGGTTTCCCATGACTTGGAGCTTCAACTAATCTGACAAGCCTTGGAATAATAGTGTTAAACACTTTATTTTTAAAATATTTTCTTACTTCCTCAATTACTTCCAAACCAATGTTAGTTCTTCCATCTAGCATGGTTAAAAGAACACCTTCAATTCTTAAATTAGGATTCATACTTGATTGAACCATAATAATTGAGTTTAAAAGTTGCGTAATACCTTCTAACGCAAAAAATTCACACTGAACAGGAATAATTACAGAATCACTTGCTACTAAAGCATTCATAGTTGCTAACCCCAACGCTGGCTGACAATCAATTATTATATAATCATACTTAGGTCTAACCTGATCTAATGCTATTTTTAATTGTTCATTTTGCTTAAACTCATTATTTTCTAACATGTTTTTTACAAATTCTACATCTACTCCAGCTAAATTTATCGTTGAAGGTAATATTGCTAAATTTTCAAAGCGAGTTCTAACTATTGCCTGTTCAATAGGACATTTCCCAGTCATAACCTCATAAACATCACTACTAAAATCACCATTATTAAATCCTAAACCAGTTGTAGCATTCTTTTGAGGATCTAAATCAACCAATAAAACCTTTTTTCCCTCTTTACCCAAAGCAGCAGCCAAATTTATACTGGTTGTTGTTTTACCAACTCCACCCTTTTGATTTACTAAAGAAATTACTTTTGCCATTTTGCCACCTCTTAATACTTATCTAAACACTAATGTTATTTTAACATAAGAACTTTCATTTGTCTTTATAAATTTTATTCAAATTTTTCATTTAAAATTAAATTGTACATATTGCTTTTTTTCAAAATAAATGATAATATTTTATATATAATAGAAAGCGAGTGGGTATATATATGGCAAATATTACATTCAACACAACTAAAATTTCTAGTGTTGCAGCTAGTTTAAGAAATAGAGTTGAAAGAATGGAAAGTAATTTAAAAAAATTAGATAATTCTTGTAATAATATCCAAAATATATGGACTGGTTCTGATAGCCAAACTTACGTAAGTAAAGTAGTTGAAAAACGAAATGACATCGCAAAAGTTGTTACTGGTTTTAAAGAATTAGCAGATTTATTAGATAAATATGCTAGTAGAATGAGTCAAAATCAACAAGATATTATTAACGCAGGAAATAAACTATAGGAGGATAATTATGTTAGAATTAGATATTCAATTATTTAGTGATGCAACATCAGTTGATACTAGTGCATTGACAGAAGAAGAAAAAAATATGCAAGATGCTGCAGCAAGTTTAAATGAAGAACTTGAAGGTGCCAAACAAGATATTAGTTCTTTAGAAAATGATCAAGCATTACAAAGTGTTGCTGGAGATGCCATTCAAAAAGTATTTAATTATATATCTCCAAAACTTGGTGAATTTCAAACAGTTGTTAGTGATTTAGGAACATTCTTATCATTTGTAGTAAGCACATATGAATTTAGTGATGAAGAAATGAAAAAAGAATTTGACGCATGGAGCGAAACTATTACTGGAGTTGTTAATAATGTTAAATCCGGATTAAATTCTACAGTATCTCAAGGAAGTTATACTACAACTCAATATGTTTCTGATATGTCTCAATCTACAAGAAATATCGTCAAAGAAGTTGGTGGTATGATTCAAAAAACTGGAGATTTATATACTAGTGCAACTGGTAAAACAGTATTAACTTCAGTAAAAGATTTTGGACAAGCAGCTGTCGGAACTATTAGTACACTATTTAATTCACTAGGAAACGGAAGTTTTGGAAGTATAGGTACTAGTTTTGTAAATAGTCTTCTTGGATCAAAGTAATCAATTAATATATAAAAAGGGAGAAGAAATATGAATAATGATATTTTAAATAGTGATAAAACTATTGAAAGCATTGCAACAATGACAGATGAAAAACAAACTAACTATATGCTTCAAAGAATGATTAGTGATTATTTAGCAAAATTAAAATTACCTTCAATGGAAGAAATTTTAAAGAAAACCAACGAAGTTGAAGAACCTGGTGTTTTAACTGAAACACATATTAAATTATTACAATGTATGGTTAAAGATTATTATAAAGTTTCAGGAGGAAGCATCGAAATATCTGCTAAACAAAAAGGTATTACATTAAAAGAAGGAACACTTTCAAAACTAGAAGAAGAATGTGTTGATAAATTATTAGCAGATTATTGTAAAACAATAAAAACATTATTAGATGAAACAAATAATGAATAAAACTATCACAAAAAGTGATAGTTTTTTTATGAAAAAAAAGAATAACATTTTTTGTGTTATTCTTTATTATTTAATGCTTTTTCAAGTTCTTCTTTAGACATTGTGCTATAACCTTTTATTTTGGCTTCTTTAGCTTTTGCTCTTAAAGAAGTTAATGATTCAGATACTTCTTCTTCATCCTCAATTTTACCATTTTTAACTAATGACTCTATTTGTTCTTTTGTCAAAGTTTCTCTTTCCATCAACGCATCACTTAATAATTCTACTAATTTTTTGTTTTCTGTAATAATTTTTTTAGCCTTATCATAACATTCTTCAATTATTTTACGTGTTTGTTGGTCTATTTCTAATGCAACTTGATCAGAAAAGTTCTTTGATTTAGTATAATCTCTACCCAAAAATACTCCTTCACTTTCCTGTTCGTATTGCGTTGGGCCAAGTTCACTCATACCATATTTAGTTACCATACTACGAGCAATATTTGTAGCCCTTTTGAAATCATCACTAGCTCCAGTAGTCATTTCGTTTAAAAATATTTCTTCACTTACACGACCACCTAATAAACCTACAATTGAAGCTTCCAACTCATTTTTAGTCATTATGCCAATTTTTTCTTCTTTTGGAAGCATCATGGTATACCCACCAGCAACTCCACGAGGAATTATTGTTATTTTATGAACTTCATTCGCATGTTCTAATTTTAAGCCAATTACTGCATGTCCAGCTTCATGAATACTAACCAATTTCTTTTCTTTTTCAGTTATTTTACGACTTGTCTTAGCAGGTCCCATTAATACTCTATCAGTAGCCTCATCAATTTCATCCATCGTAATAGCATTTTTATTTCTTCTTACTGCCAACAAAGCAGATTCATTAAGAAGATTCTCTAAATCCGCCCCACTAAATCCAGGGGTTCTTTGACTAACATTTTTTAAATTTACGTCTTTTGCTAAAATTTTATTTCTAGCATGAACCTTTAAAATTGCTTCTCTTTCTTTTGAATCAGGAAGACTTACGGTTACTTGTCTATCAAAACGTCCAGGTCTTAATAATGCTGGATCTAATACATCAGGTCTATTTGTTGCAGCAATAATGATAATACCTTCATTTGCTCCAAATCCATCCATCTCTGTTAGTAACTGATTTAATGTTTGCTCTCTTTCATCATGTCCTCCACCTAAACCAGTACCTCTTTGACGCCCAACTGCATCAATTTCATCTATAAATATTAAGCATGGAGCACTTCTTTTTGCTTCTTTAAACATATCTCTTACACGACTTGCTCCAACTCCTACAAATAATTCAACAAAATCAGAACCACTTATGTAAAAGAACGGAACATTAGCTTCACCAGCTACAGCCTTTGCAAGTAACGTTTTACCAGTTCCTGGAGGACCTACCAATAAAACTCCTTTAGGGATTCTTGCACCCATTTTTTGGAATTTTTTTGGATTTTTCAAGAAATCAATTAGTTCTTCGACTTCTTCTTTTTCTTCTTTTAATCCAGCAACATCTTTAAATTTTGCGCCATAATTCCCATCACTAAGTTTGGCTCTACTACGTCCAAAATCCATAGAACTCTTGTTACCATTAGACACTTTAGTAAAGAATACATAACACAAAATTAAGATAATAACAAATGGAGCAACATTAACTAAAATATACATAAATGAACTACTACCTGGATCACTTTCATTAACGTATTCTTCAATTTCATTTTCTGCCACATATTCTGTAACATTTGAAATCTCTTTTTCAATTAATTTTGCTTTAAATGATTCATTATCACCATAATTTTTTAATTTTCCTTCAACATAATAAATGCTTTCATCACTCTTTGGTGTAATTGTAATTTCAGTAACATTATTACTATTTAACTCTTTAATTAATTCACCGGCTGTTAATTCGTTAACTTTAACCCCATTAAGATTTAATAAAAATAATGTTCCAACAATAACAACTAACAAAATAGCGTAAGGAAATACATTTTTGGTTACATTATTATTTTTTCTATTCATACATCTTCTCCTTTTCGTACTTTATTATTATATCATATATTTCATTTTTTTCCTTATCAAATTTTGATTTTTTTATTCCCGGTATCCAAAGTACAGTATTATTAGCATCAACAAGTACAGGATACTTATCCCTTTTTGCTATACTAATCTTTTCATCAATAAAAATATCTTTTATTTTTTTCTTACCATTAAGCCCTTTTACTTCCAAAAAGTCTCCTGCTTCTCGGTTTCTAATATATAGTGGTAAAGATATTTCAGATTTATCTAATCGAATAACATAATTACTTTTTTCATTACTTTCATCAACTAATTTAATAATGCCACCATTAGGCACTTTTAATTCATTTTTTAATTCAAATTTATAAGAATTTAAATGTTCTTTTTTCTTTATTGAAAACCAACCATAATCTATAATTCCAATATATTCTAATGGTAAATCAAATATTATATTCTTACCATTATTATTACAAATTACTCTAATAATTTCCTTTATATTTTTGTCATTTACATAATATAATTTTATTCCATAACAATCTTTAATTAATCCAATAATAATTCTTTTTTGAATAAATAAATCAACTTTTTTAAATTTATCAATATTAATTTTATTATTCTTTAAAATACTTGCTCTATATTTATCTATAGTTGATTCAATAAAATTTTCTGATTCTTGTAATTCATTACTATACTTTAAAAATTTTAAATGAACATCTTTATCTTCCTCTTTTAAAAAGGGTAATATCTTATGTCGATAACGATTTCTTGTGTACAAATCTAAATCATTAGTATAATCTATCACATATTTCAAATTATTTTCTTTATTAAATAATAAAATATCCTCTTTAGAATAAAAAAGTAAAGGCCTTAGAACTTGATAATTATCTTTATCTATTATCATTTTAATCCCACTATAACCATTTAAGTTACTTCCTCTAACTATTCTCATCATAACAGTTTCTATTAAATCATCACCATGATGAGCGGTTAATAAATAATTTCCATTATATTTTTTTATTATATCGCGAAAAAAATCATACCTAAAATTCCTAAAGTCAGATTCACTATAACTACTATCTTTTCTAATTGTATATTCTTCAAACAAATTATTATTTTCAAGTGAGTATTTTTTTACAAACTCTAATTCATCAAGAGACTCATCTCTAAGATTATGATTTACATGAGCCACAATAACTTTAAGATTTTTTTTGGTTTTTAATAAATTAACTAGATAAAGCAAACACATTGAATCAGGACCACCAGAACAAGCAACAACTAACGTGCTATTATCTCTTATATTATTATTTAAAAATTCAATACTTTTAAACATAATTAACCTCTACTTGCCCTTAGAACCGAATTTATTAATTCATCTAAATAGCCATCTAATATTTTTGTTGGATTAGTTGACTCATATCCGCTACGATTGTCCTTAACTAATTTATAAGGTTCTAATATATAGCTTCTAATTTGACTTCCAAAATTAATATCAGAACTTGTATCTTTAATATTATTAATTGTGCTATTTTTCTTTTCTTCCTCTAGCTTATATAATTTACTTCTTAAAAGCTTTAATGCTTGCTCTTTATTTTTTAGTTGACTACGCTCAGTTTGACACGTAACAACTATTTTACTTGGTAAATGGGTTATCCTTACAGCACTATTTGAGGTATTAACTGATTGACCACCTGCTCCACTACTATGATAAACATCAATTTTTAAATCACTTTCTTTAATTTCTACTGCAATTGTATTATCGAAAACAGGTGTTACCGTAACCGATGCAAAAGAAGTATGCCGTCTTTTATTAGAATCAAATGGTGATATCCTTACTAATCTATGAACACCATTTTCTCCCTTAAATTTAGCATAGGCCATATAACCTTTGATTAACATAGTTAAACTCTTTATTCCAGCTTCTTCACCTTTTTGCAAATCTAATACTTCATATGAATAGTCTTGTAATTCACAATACCTAGTATACATTCTATATAACATACTTGCCCAGTCGCAAGATTCAGTCCCACCAGCTCCAGGATGTATTTCAACATAACAATCATTTTTATCATATGGTCCATTCATTAAAGCTTTAAGTTCAAACTTTTCTATGTCGTTTTTTAAATTATCATACTCCTTATTTAGTTCATCTAAAGTATTCTCATCTAAAGTCTCTTCACATAAACTTAAAGATAAGTTTATCCTATCTAATATTTCATTATAAGTATTAATGTCTTTTTTTAAATTTGATATTTCTTGATTAATTTCGTTTGCACTATTTGGATCATTCCAAAAATCAATATCTTCAGTTTTTTTTGTTAACTCAATTAATTTTTTTTGCTTTTGATCTAAGTCAAAGAGACCTCCTTAAACTTTCAAACGATACTTTTTTACTTTCTAATTCTTTTATTAATGTATTTAAATCCATAATCATCCCTCATACATGAATAGTATTATAACACATTTATTCATTAAAAGCCATTTAATCCATATCATTAGACTTTTTATTCTTAAGTACTATTGGTAAATATGCCAGCAAAAGTAATGGAATAGCTAATAATATAAGCCATACAATTGGAGGAAATATTTTAACGAATGGTAAATAATCATATATAAATAAAGGAAACGAAGAATTAAATATATAATCTGTCCCTAATATTCTATTAATTATAAATACCAATATATATACAATTAATGAATATCTAAAAAATGATTTATATCCTGATTTATCCACAGGGTAATCTAAAACATAGAACGTATAAAAACTACTTATCAATAAAAAGTGATGACTGATAATCAACAATAAAAATTCATATCTATCATAAGTAATATTAGGATCCTGAAAAATAATCACAACTATTGTACAAAAAAATATTGCATAATATAATGTATTAAACCATTCCTTTTTTTCTTTTAAAATCATATACATAAAAAGAAAACCAGTTATATAGCAATAATGTAATGGTAAATGAATATTTATATCAAATATTCCCGATACTAAAGCTCCCGTAATATAAATAACCATATTACTAAATAGAATTATTGGAATTATATTTTTTATTATTTTTTTCTTTTTTAATTTATCTTTATATTTATATATAAGTATAATAATTATTATTGTTATCATTATTAATGATAAATGAATTGGACCAAATAAAGTTAGTGAAAAATCACTAACTAAACCAAAATACTGCTTCATACTGCTTTACTCCTAAATACTTTATTAACAAAAATAAACCTATTAATTATTTAATGTATCACTAACTGACTTTGCTAATTCTCTTTTCCCTTTTTTAGGAACAAATTGATTAATAAATACATTAGATTCTTTATTCTTTAATGAAAAAAATCCGAAAACACAGAAAACTAATGCTCCAATAAAATTAACAAATAAATCCTTAATAGTATCATTTATTCCTATATCTAGATATCCTCCATTAATAGTTTGTAAAATATTTCCATCTGTATCATATATAATAGTGCTTCCAATATCATCTAATATAACAACCTTATTTTCACCACTTGGATTAAACTTAACAGAAGATATAGTGTTAATAATCGTATCTTTTTGCATATCAAAAGAAAAAAACTTATCAGCTCCATATTCAAAAAATTCCCATAAAACTCCTATTGTCATAGAAAAGCAAAAAGCAACTAAACATAAATAAAATGGTGAAAGATTTAATCCCTTACTATTTTTATTTAATAAATCAATAAGTGAAAATCCTACTGCTGTCGCTAAAAAACCATTTATAGTATGTAACATAGTATCCCAGTGAGGAATAGTTCCATAAAAATTATTAATTTCTCCAAGTATCTCAGCTGAAAAAATAAATAAGTATATAGCTATCTCTAAACCATCAGGAAGAGTTATTTCAAATTTATTTTGAATAAATAAAGGTGCAAATAATAGCACTAATGAAAGTAAACATAATAACGCATTATTTAGATCTCCTCTTATTATTTGCAAAATCATACATACTATTACTAAAAAACGCATTATCAAATAAATTGCTAATGAACTTCTTTTAGTTTCTTTATAAGCCATTTTTACTAACTTTTGAATTTTATATGGTTTTTTTCTCATAATAAATCAAATCCTTTTTAAATAAATTTTATTACTTATTTATTATATCATAATTAGTGTATATTATTTCTTTAAATATAGACACATCATATTAAATAAGTTCCTTCTTTTCATAGTGAAAAATAGTCAAAGTCAAAAACAATATAGTTATTGCTAATGCTATTAATATCATTAAAGGATTTATGGCTGAATTAATAATTACATTGCGAATATCTGCTAGAGTAAAGATTGATATGTATTTTAGAAACTCAGTACTCTCTCCTATTTCTGATATAATATTTAAAAAATAACTTGCAAATACTATTCCCAAACTTATTCCAAGAGTTTTCTTTGTCTTATGTGTAAATGTTGATAAGAATAGGCATATTGCGAAAATAAATATTGAAGAAAATAATGGTGTTATGCTTAACAATATATAAGATATTTTATCAAATTCTCCACTTAAACTTAGTCCTATAAAATTAAATATTCCAATTATCGCTATCATTAAAACAATATAAAAAATTCCACAAAATATTTTATTTAATACTATATTTTTCCTAGTTACTGGTACACTATTTAAGTATTCGATTGTTTTATCATTTTCTTCTTTTAATATAATATTTGATCCTAAAATTCCACTATAAATTCCAGTTATTAAAAGCACAAAAACAAAGCCTTCTGTTTTTAACCATCCAAAGGCTGAATCTAAACTAGAAATATCCATATTAAACGCTTTTAACATTTCTTCTGGAAACATTTTCATCATTTCATCCATCATTTTCATGTTATCGCTATTTACAATAGAAGGATATACTAGAAATACTACTAAAAATAATCCTATTAAAATAGATGTCCATATAACAAAAGTTTTTAAGTTTATTTTTAATTCTCTTTTAAACATACTTTATTCCTCCTATTTATAGTAATGTAAAAACATATCTTCAAGTGTTGCTTCTTCTATTAAAATTCTATCAATATTATATTTTGAAAGTTTCTTTATTAGTTCGTTATGTGGTAAATTATTTCCAAATTTAATAGTATTTTCATCTTCTGATATAGTATTTATTTTTAAATCTTTTATAATTTCTTTTGATTGTTTTGATGTTATCGTAACAAATGTTAGACTCTTTTTAGATAGTTTCTCTATTTTCTCAACTTTTATTAGTCGTCCATTTCTAATAATTCCTACTCTATCACAAATTTTAGATACTTCATTTAAAATATGTGTTGAGTAAAATATTGTATTTCCTTTTATCTTTTCTTCTTTTAATAAATCATAAAATATATTTTGCATAATTGGATCAAGTCCACTTGTTGGTTCATCTAAAATTATTATTTTAGGTTCATGCATAAATGCTAAAATAATTCCTAATTTTTTTAAGTTTCCCAATGATAAATCTTCTATTTTCTTTTTTTCATCTAATTCAAATCTTTTTACTAATTCTATTCTTCTTTTATGAATATTTTTATGATAAAAACTTTCATGATAATCTAGCATTTCTTTAACTGTTAAATCATCATATAAATGAATTTCACTTGGTAAATACCCTATTTTTTCTTTTATTTCTAAGTCATCTTTATTAAATTCTTCATTTTCTATTAAAACTTTGCCACTTGTTTTATTTATTAAATTCATAATACAGCGAATTGTTGTTGATTTACCTGCTCCATTAGGTCCAATAAAGCCAAATATTTCTCCCTCTTCTAATTTTAAAGATAAATCTTCTACACCCAATATTTTTCCATAATATTTTGTTAAATTCTGAATTTCAAGAATACATTTTTTCATTTAATATCTCCTTTATATAGACGCTATTCAAGTTTATATATCTTATCATTTAATATTATACTTCTATTTACTAATCACGACAATTAAAAAAAGACATTAAAATGTCTTTTTATAATTACTCTCCAATTTCGATATATTTTTTTTCATTTAATTTACTAATTTCTTCCTTTTTAGGAATCTCAATATTTAATGTACCATTTCTAAAATTAGCTTTAATGTCTTCTTCATTTATTTGATCTCCAATATAATAACTTCTAGAACATTCACCATAATATCTTTCTTTACGAACATATTTTCCGTTTTGGTCTTTTTCATCATTTTCTGAATTTGTTTTTGCATTTATAATAAGATAACCATCTTCAATATGCATTTTAATATCTGATTTTTCAAAACCTGGCAAATCAACTAACAATTCATACTTGTCATCATGTTCTTTTATATCAGTTTTCATAATTTTACTTTCATGAGAATCAAAAAATGGATCATTAAATAAATTATCAAAAATATCGAAATTCTTTCTAGGTACTAACATCATATATATCTACATCCTTTCCTCACAATGTGTTGACGCCATTTCAGGTGGAGCACATTATATAATATTACACCATAGTAAGCTATTTTCTTACTACATTTTAAATATAACACTTTTGTTAGCACTTGTCAACACCGATTGCTAAAAAATTACAAATTACGCAACAACCATTATAAGTTTTTAATAGTTTATCTATAATAGAAATCATTAATTAATTTTCCATTTTAACGGATATATATATTTTATTTTTTCTGTTTTCGGTTTATATTTCTTCTTTATTTTTGTTCTATTAGATTTCAAATCAGGCAAAGCTTGTCTACAATATTTATCTAATTCACAAAATATATTTTGACAATCTATTAATTGTAATGGTCTATTTCCTATTCTTTTAAATTTTAACCCTAATCTTTCAAACTCCTCATCTTGATGATCATACATATATCTTATAATATCTTCATTACTCATTTTTCCTCTAGAAGTAAAACATTTTTTAATACCTCTTAGAGAACCAGGACCAGCAATTGTAAATTCATCTTCTCTCCAATTCACAGCATCACTATAATTAATATCTGTTACTAATTGATAAGCCATAAAGTTCCCAATTAACGGATAACTTTTAATTATATTAAATCCTTCTTCCATTGTCCTAGCATTTAATATTTTTATATATGCCTTATCAACATTAAATATTTTATCTAATAATGCCAAGTGATTATCATGTTTTCTATCATAACCAAAGGCTTTATTAGCACAACTAATATAGGCATCATTATAAATTTTAACTCCATTTGAAATAGCATTTTCTAAAACTTCTGAATATCTTTTTACATTAAATGTTTTTAAAGTAATATCGTCAAAATTATCTAATAATAATTCCCAAGTCGATTCTTTATTAAATAGTTTAAATAAAATTATTCTAAAAATCATATCTTCATCGTTGTATTGTTTTCCATTATATATTACATTTTTTAGCAAATATTGGCTAACTCTATCATTCACTCTATAACTATTACAAAATTTATATGTTTGTAATATTTCGTCTTTTGTCCAAGGAGATGGTTCTCCCTTTAATTTCTTCCAAAATATATTTTGTCTTTCACAAGCAAAATACCAATATAAATCATAAACTTCTTGTCTTTTCTTCATATAAACCTCAACTCTTTCATAGTTAATACTTAACTATTTTTTGTAATTATAACGTATGTAAATATACTTATCAACTCATTTATTTATAGCTATTTCTTTTTAGCAACAATTCCATAATATCTTCTTATTAATTTTATTCCTTTATCACTCGTGTTTTCATTTACATACTTTTCAAAAATATCCGTTTCTATTGTTTTTCTTTCATATTCTCGATATGTTTCTTCAGAAAAATCATCTAGTATTGGAGTTCTTACAAGTAAAGCATACAAATCTTCTTTTGTTTTATAATATTCAATGATATGTATCGGTATAAGTTCTACATCTTTAAACCCCGCATCCATTATTGCTTCATAATCTATTAAACTTATAGGTTTCGTATCAAGATACGCCTGTCCTCTTTCAAACATTCTTTTTAATGACCAACAATCTAATTTATCAACACCCCTTATTATTAATTGACCATCAACTTTTAAAGTTTTATATATTTGGACAGGATCAATTATTGTATGACGAGCTGTAACTAAATCAAAATAATTATCAGGTGTATCCATTTTTAAATTATTCATCACTCTAAAAGAAATATTCTTTTTTCCACTATTTGTTAAATTTTGGTTAGCAGATTTAATCATTTCACTAGAAAAATCTGTCCCCAATATTTCAGCACATTCAGGAAAATATTTTAAAACTTTTTCACCTGCGGCAGTACCTAAATCTAATATTTTTGAACCCTTATTTATTCGTTTTTTTATTTCTTCCTCATAAATCCAATTCGTAAATATTTCACTTGTGCGATTGATATCATCGAATGACCAATTACCTAAATCACTATAATAATCATGTTCATTTGTTTTCATTTATATCAGCCTCTCTTTCAAAAATGTGATTGTATATAAAAAGAACCTCCTTTCATGAATATACAACAAAAAACAACCACAAAATTAATGTGTATATTTTTTGTCATTCATGAGGAGATTCTTAAGGCTCTTCATTATTCCTTTAAACTAAAGTTTATCCGGTAGTAAAACGCGAATGACCAATTGATTTACTACAAGCAAGAATATATCATGAATTTATTTATGTGTCAAAAAAATATCAGGTGTTGCAAATAATAAATTATACAATTTAACGTTAGGTATCACTCAAAAGATATTTACTCTTCATATTCATCTAAAATCATACCACTTCCAAGATTAGCTCTCTGTCTTGTAATAAATCCAAACTTTTCATAAAATTTTTCTTTACCTTTTGATGCCCCTAAATAAACTCTTACAGATGGATTTTCTGATTTTATTTCAGAAATTTTAGATAGCAATTTATTCATTATTTGGGTACCCACTTTTTTGTTTTGATATTCTGGTAATACCATTACATCATGGATATACACAAAACAAATTTCATCACCAATCAACCTTCCAAACCCTATAATTTTATTTTCATCATATATTGATACAGAATACATACTATTTGCTAGCGCTTTTTCCGATATCTTTTTTTCATAGCTTCCCCATCCAACTGCATCATACAAAAAATTAAATTCATCAACATTATTAACGTTTTCCTTTATTAAAAACATTTTATACCTCCCTTAATCATATTAATAAAAACATATTTACTGTTTAATTATAGCACAATAACTTACTCCTATAGGAGCTATTATTTTATTATTTGGATTTAGAGTATTATAATCATAAAAATACAATTTATTAACATCTTCATAATTTAAATGTTCACAAATAATCATATTATACCTTTCAGCCATAATCTCAATTTCTTTATAAGAATAGGTTGATTTCATTGGTTCGTTTGCTCCAGCAGCTAATTTTTGATTTAATAATTCCTTTTCTGATGCTTTATCATTTGGATAATCAAAGATAATAATGCTTCCTTTAGGAATAGTATTTGATAACACTTTAATTGTATTTTCAAACACTTGTTTATCTAAATAATAACTGATTCCCAAAAGAGAACATAGAGTCTTTTTAGTATCATTAAAATTTGTTTGTAATAAATGATTTATCCAGTCATTGTTAAAATCAGTTTTAATATATGTAATATTATTTGTATTTAAACGTGACATCTTTGCTCTATTAATTTTATCTACAATCATTTCAGTCTTATCTAATTCAAATATATTTAGTTTATCATTTACTTTAAAAACTGAAGTATCATAACCACTTCCTAAAATTACATATTGCTTCAATCCAAGATTAATTTCATTAAATAAATAATTTTCATTAAATCTTGATCTAGCTAATACTGATGGTGCTAAATTATTATTTATAATCCAAAGTAACGGATTATCCCCTTTATATTCCGGATTAAAAAAATTAATTCCATTTTCCATGTTTTTAGAAATGTTATCTATCTCAAATTGATTCAAGATTTTTCCGGCATATATATCATTATAAATCTTTATGTTACTATTTTTAGTGTGATAGTATCTAGCAAAGCAACTAACTAGCGCAGTCATTTTATTATTCATAATTAATCCCTCCAAATACTTAATACACTTTTTATGATATAATTACTAGTCTTGAAAAAAATCAAATTTATGATAATATAAAGACAGAAAAAAGAAGAAATTATTCATGATTTCTTCTTTTTTAGTTAATAGTTCTATAATGATTTTAAAATTATCTAATAATTTAACATTTTTAAAATATTACTTACTATTTATTAATTTCTCAAAGGAATTAGCATTTAAAATAGTATTTGAAATAAATTCACCTTTATAAAAGTTTGCCCAATTATTAAATATACATGGTACATTTTTAGCTTTTTCCAATGAATCTACTTTTATAAAATTGATTTTAATATTATTATCTTTTGCGTATTCTGTTAATTCTTCTACTTCATGCTCTACATATGGACATTCATTACTATAATAAATAGTAAACTCTTCATTTTTTATTTTCATAGTTCTAGCATTATCATTAAATTTTGGCGTATTATCAGCATTAAATTTTAATGCCAATAATTCATATTCTTCAATACTATCAACCACTTCAAATCCATAATGTTTAAAAAAGTTTTTTTCTCCCAAAAATGGTTTTTTCTTTTTAGATACTAAAGTACATATACCACTTTTACCTTTTGCTTTAGAATCTTCTATAGCATATTCTAACAATTCTTTACCTATTCCTTTTCCTTTAAATGAGCCTGCTACCCATAAACAATAAATATACTCATAGTTTTTACCATTTATAGGTACCCATGCTGTTTCGATTGGTTCATACTGAATAAATATTTTACCTCTTGCATTTAACTTTCTAAATACCAAGCCATCATTTAATTTGTTCTTAATCCATTCTTTTTTCTTATCTACTCCTTTTTGATGTTTTGGATCACCGATAGCACAACATATATGTTCTTCTTCTATATTATCTTTTGTTAAATTAATATACTCATTCACTTTAAACATCTCACTTTCAAAACATAATTTTTTCTTATTATTCACATTCACATTCTTTATTTTCTAATTCTGATATTGTTCTTTCGTACTCTTCAAATTGCTTTTCAATTTCTTTATTATTATTTATATAGTTACTAGAATTCTCCTTTAATTTAGCAATATTCTCTTTTGAAGCATATACTTTAAAATCATAAATTTCATTAGTTATTTCAACTATTTTATAATTATTTAAATTTGAAATAATACTATCAAATATCTTTTTAGCATTAGGACTATAAATATAAAAATATACTTCACCATTTGAATAAACCTCATGCTTTACATTAAATAATTTATTAGTTCTTATTTCAACTTCAACATTACTGATATTTTTTTCAATATATTCAATCTCATAGCTATAAGGTATATCACTAATAAATAAATCATCACTCATATCTATTTCTATTTTGTTTGTTGAAATAAATTCATTATTGTTATCTAATGTAATGTAGTCAAATTTTAAACTTCCAATAAACAATAATCCAATACTTATTCCTAATATAATTAAGGAAATAATAAATAACCAGATCATTTTTTTCTTATCATTTTTTCTATTAAAAATAAAATTTAAAAATAATAATATTACAACAATATCCAGTATGCCAGCCGATAAAAACGCCAATAATAGTCCAATGAAAAATATACCTGTTTTACTAATGATAAAAGATGAAACAAAACATGCTAATAAAGTAATTAATACTAAGCATAAAAATCCCATAATAATTAAGGCAAAAAATTTAATCCCTAAAACAAAGAATTTAAAAATTGCATGAACAAATTTATATTCCGAATGTTTAGGATCTCTTATAATTATTTTATCTTCATTTCTTTTAAATAATATTTTATTTTTTTTATCATTTTTATTTTCATCAGAAATATTTTCTTTTAAATCAGTATCTTGTACATTTAAAGAATTATCTTCTATTTCCAATGTTGAAGCATTTTTTATTTTAGAATAGTAATCTAAATATCTAGTTTTAAATATATGAATCACTATCCCACTAGATACTATAACACAAAATAAAATATAAATTGCTTTAAATATATCACTTATAAAATAATATCCATCATCTGGAAGATGTCTTAATATTCCTCCAAATACATCACCTAATACTAATCCTAATACAGAGCATAGAATTAATAAAATTAAAATAACAACAGCTTGTTCAAATAAACACTTGATCTTACTTTTAAAACTCATGTTATAAAACAAATTAATAGTATCTATTATAAAGTTAAGAAAACTATCAATTGCTTTATTAATATTATTCTTAGATATTTCCTCGCCTTTTATCTCCTTAATATCTTTGTTTAATAAATCATCAATATTTAACTCAAATTTATTGCATAATTGAATTATTTTATCCATTTCTGGATATGCAACACCTGACTCCCATTTTGAGATAGCCTGTCTTGACACTCCTAGTTCTTCTGCCAATTGTTCTTGTGAAAGATTATTATCTTTTCTTATTTTTTTTAAATTATCTGATAAATTGTTATTCATAATTCTTTTCCTTTCTAAAACAATTGTATATTTTATGCCAGTTGCGAACTACCACTTTTTGGTTGTTTTTTGTAGAATATAGGTTGCTTTTCTTAATTTTAACACAAAAAGAAAATTTTTATCTTATTAATTATGATTTTTAATAACATTCTATCTATAATATTCCACCATAAATAATGAAATCTTTCCATTTATATTTTTAATTCGCTAATCTTATTAATATCCACTAAAATTTCTGTTCCTTCATCCATTTTTTTGATTTTAAGTGTTTTATTTGATAATTCATCTAGACCTAAGACTATGACATATTTAATTTTTTCTCTATTAGCATAATCCAAAGATTTTTTTAATTTTCTTTTCTTCATTTCTATTTTAACATTATAGCCACAATTTCTTAGTTTGTTGGCTATTTTTAGTGATTCTACTTCGGTTCCCATAGGAATTATAAAAATATCTATATCAGAATTTATTATTTCAAAATTTCCTTTTAATAATTCATATATCGCAGATAATCCAAAACTTATCCCTACCGTAGGATATTCTTCTTTATCTCCAATATAGTTTTTTATCATTTCATCATATCTTCCACCTGCTGCAATACTTCCTTTTATTCTTTTTTTCTTATCATAAACTTCAAATACATTTCCAGTATAATAATTTTGTCCTCTTGCTAATGTTACATCAAAAGAACAACATTCAATTTCAAGTTCATTTAAATAATCATTTAAGTTATTTACTTCTAATAATCCTATTATTATTTTTTCATTATTTGTATTTTTAAACATTTTATTTAATTCAATTAAATTCATTTGAAAATATTGATTCAACTTTTCTATTTCAAGTTTTGACAATCCAATTTCCTTCATTAATTGATTAATTTCTTCAATATTTAATTTATCTTTTTTGTCTATAATTGTAGTCACTTTAGGAATTAATTCCTCAGATATTCCGGATTCAATAATTAATCCTGTCATTAACTTTCTATTATTGAATTTTATTATAATATCAATATCTAAATCTTTAAAAGTTTTAGCAAATAAAGATATCAACTCTGCTTCTATATATTGTCCTTTAATTCCAACCACATCAGCATCACATTGAGTAAATTCTCTGTCCCTACCAACTTTAACTGGACCATCTCTAAATACTTTTGAAATTTCATATCTTCTAAATGGAAAAGTAATATTATTTTTATTTAAAGCAATAAATTTAGCGAATGGAACCGTTAAATCGTATCTTAACCCTAAATCTCTATTACCTTGATCTGATAATCTATATATTTCCTTTAATATATCATTATTTTCATCATATTTATCACTAAGAATATCATAATAGCATAATATTGAAGTTTCAATATTTACAAATCCATATTTTTTAAAGTTATCTACAATTATATTATTTATATAATTTCTAATTTTTTGCTCCTTAGGTAAGAAATCATAACTTCCTTTAACATTTTGCACTTTCATAAAAATCCTTCTTTCTATTTTTGTCTAAAAAAGCTATACAATGGTCCTTGTATAGCTAATTAATTATATATAAATTTAGATACAAGCACCACAAATAGCACTTGTACCGAAAACATTTTTTAATGTCGCTGGTTCAAGTGCAGACTATTATGGTGATGTAAATTTTTAATTATTATTTTAAACATAACAATCTCTCCTTTTCATAACAATCAAATTATAGCATATTTTCATAATTTTATCAAATTACCTAAAATTTTGAAAATCAAACATAAATTATGTGTCATTTATCATTTTTGTTTAAATCATCACTTTTATATACTTTGATAATTTATAAATAACCTATTTTTATAAAATCCATATATTATTATCCAATAAAATACTATATTCTAAATCTAAATTATGTGCAAATGACTTTATTGCATTAAATATTTTTGAGGTAAAATAATATTCATTAACTTCTTTTAAATCTATATTTCCGTCAGTAATAAAATTGATTGTCAACTTGTTATCATTTATACTAACAATAACATCTTCAATATGTGAATATTGCCTATTACCTTTAATTTTTTTTCCTTCTTCCGATATTCTATTTTTTTTAACATCAAGTTTATCTGCTAAAATTATAGCTAATGTTATTATGTTCTTACTATCAAAACCTGAACTATGATTCTTTATAGCATCCAAAATATCATCTGAATTTTCAAAAAGCCATCCGTGTTCTTCAAAGTATTTTTTAGCAAACTCATAACTTCTTTCAGCATGGCCATCTTTTCCATTTAAAGCCCCAACATCATGTAATAAACAAGCAATTTTACAACTTACTATAATATCATTTTCATAATTTAAATCAAATAATATTTTCGTTGCATTATTCATTACATTTTTTACATGTTCAAAATTATGAAAAGCCCATCCTCCATTAGCAATTTCCATTTTTTCGATTTCATCATATATTTTTAATATTCCATTATAAAACTCCAAAAACGTAAATACTTCATTTACATTTGTATTATATTTCAATGTGTCCACCAACTTTCTAACTTCTATTTATATCTAATAATTGGCTCTTTTCAATGTTTTCACAAATATTTTATAAGAATTGTCCAATTCTACAATACCAAAATCATCTATCTCTTCAATAAACTGGCCATTTTGGCAACTCACTTTCAATTTACTATTTATCTTATTATATAACAAAAGAAACAGATACTAAATACCTGTTCCTTAATTGCCGGAAAAATTCTGACCTTTTGGCATATATTACTATTTTTCTACTATTGATAATATGTGGCCACTATATCCAATTAAATCTTCTCGTTCACAAATTGATAAATGATATTTTATATATAATTTGTATTCTTCATCAGTCATTTCATCAATATCTTTTCTAATTGCTCTACCAACACCATCTGTAGCTACATAATGTAATTTTTTTACATCAAACGAATTCATTAATTCTTTAACTTCGCTAAAATATCTCATATTAAATATTAAACTTTCATCATTATTTGGTGCAAAATTATCTAATACTTGTTTATTTGTTCCCAAATTATCATATATGTTTTTTTGTTGGAATCCCCAAGTTAACATAGTTAAATCAAATAATATAAATGCAAAATAAATTTTCCCACTTGGTTTTGTAACTCTTATTGCTTCTTCTATAGCTTTTTTTATTTTCTCATGGTTAAATAAATGATAAAGTGGACCTAAGGATAGCGTAATATCGAATGTATTATCTTCATACATTGATAAGTCTAAAGCATTCCCTTGTATTGCATTTATTTTCATATCATCTGTTATTTTTGACTTCATAACATCAACGTTTGCCTGAACTAAATCTATAGCATCACCTTGAAAACCTTTTTTCGCATAATATAAAGAATACGCACCTGTTCCTGCACCTATTTCTAATATTCTATCTCCAGGGTTTAAATATTTATCAATATATTTTGTTGTAGTAATAAACTCTACATAATGCATTTTATCTCTTGTTAAACGCTCATCTTCTATATACATATCTTTATAATATGAATTCAATATAGTATCTAAATTTCTATTATTCATCATCATTAACTCCTAAAATTATTATAACATTCTTAATATTACAAAATACACAATTTTATTTTTAAGGTTTCTTTCATAAAACTCTGTGTCATTTCGTTAATAGTTTTCTATATAATACATTTGTTCTTATCTAATTATATTACTTCTAGGTTTTTAAGAAATAATAAGCTCTGTAATTATTCTAAATTTTTCACTCATACCAAGGACATTTGTCTTGATTTTTTTAATCAATTTTTTTAATTCTTATTTCTCCTCTTGAATGATAATTATTTTTAGAATAAAAGTTTTTACCTATTTCATTATATGCAAAGACATCTACTATTATATATTCACATCCTACACTCTTAAAATAATCTTCCATTTTGTTTATAAGACTTTGTCCTACACCTTTACTTCTTGTTTTATTTGTAACTATAAGCTCAGTTATTTCCCCTCTTCTAGGACACTTATAATCTAAATAATCATATTCATCATATGGCGGAATACATCCCATAATAAGACCAACAGCTTTATCATTTTCAACAGCTAAATAACATTTACCTTCATAATTATTAACTTCTTCTAAATCTAATAAAGCCATCTTTTCTCTATACTCTGGATGAAGTTGATCTAAATGATCTTTATCAATAGAAAGAATATATTCTTCTAATTCTACTAACAAATCTCTTACATCTTCTAAATACTTTTCTTCATATTCTACTATCTTCATAATATGCACTTTTTCTTGCGTATTTGTTGTAACTTTAGAATCTTGTTTTTTATTTCTTTTCATATTCAAAATCAACTCACTCTCCTGCCAACAATTTAATTTTATTATTAGCAATTACTTTATACATTTCATAACCATTTATATACAAAGACATTCCCTTTACTTCATAAACTTCTTCATTAATCTTATTCTTTGATAAATTTAATATTATCTCTTTTTTCTATGGCTGCTGTATCAACATTATATTCTTCTTCAACACCTTTATATTTTCCGTATCGTAAAGTATATTCTCCAACTTTTAATATGTTGCTATTTTTAGATCCTTCATCATAACTTTTATTAAAAATATAATATATTGATAATGCCGATATTACTATAACCAATAAAAAAACTATTATTAAAATTATTATTTCTTTTTTGCTCATACAAGTATCACTCCCAAATTGATTCTACTTTACTAATTAGCAAAATTTATCTAAAATTTTTTGTTTTAATATTGTTGCTTTCTTTTATCATTTGATAATGATATTCTGTTTCCCCATTTAATATAAATCCTAATTTTTCATATAACTTTTTAACTGGGTTAGATTTAAAATATTGAAGATGAATATCTTGTTCTTTATGTAATTCAAGAATATCTTTTAATACTTGTATTCCTATGCCTTTATCTTGATACTCAGGAATAATGCATATATTCTCTATTTCATAGCTACCATCTTCTAGTTCTTGACCATTATAAAATCCTATGTTTTTACCATTCAATTGAATTATCCAAACATCATTTGATACATTATTTATAAATTTATCAAATAAATCCCTTTGAACCTGTTCATCCCATTCGCCCCAATTTTCTTCAACATATTTTTTATATGCTTGTTTTTTTGTTTGATATACAAACTCTTTAAAATTATGATATTCATTATCTATATATGGTCGCATATTATACTTCATACTATCAACTTTTTTATTCAATTTCGGAAATTTTTCCATACGATATATTCCTTCATTATCAACAATATTACCAAGCTTTTTAAAATCCCATCCAAAATGTTTGTAAAATTCTACTGCTGTAATACTGGCTGGTATTTCAACTCTATCTGCTCTTAAAAAATATTCATCTTTTTCTAAAGTTTCTATAATAAGTCTGCCTAAGCCCTTTCCTTTATATTCCGGATCTCTAAATATTGTAAAAAAAGAACTCTCTGTTAAACTACCCCAATATGGACCAATCATTCCTACTCCAACAATTTTATCATTATCTAAAAATGTATAACAATGAAAACTTTCTGCTCTTTTTCTAATTGTTTCTTCATTTTGTTGTTTAATTAAATGGTTAATAGCCTCAACAGAATAATCATAAATATTCTCTTCTAAAACATCTTTTTTAATAACTTCACAAATATCTTTTTCATCTCCAATTATAAATCTACGAGTTTCCATTTTTCACCTAACCTTCATCCTTATCATATCATATTTTTTTCAATACCAACGATTCGAAAAATACTATGTTTTATTATCTAATTTTCTTTCTAAATATGTTTATTGTTATTATTTTCACTAAAAATATTTTTATTCATTTCCAATTATTACTTTACCATCTAAATTACATATATAACAATCTGGTAAATTTTTTTTAATGTATTCTAAAGATTGTTTATCTTGTTCTAACTTTCTTCCCACAAATACACCTTCAATTAATGATGTTGGTAATCCAAACATTATTGCACTTTCTCTATCAGTAGTGGAGGCATTCCTATTTATCCTATCTTGATTTATAAATTTATCAATATATCTATAATCTAAAAATGGTTTTATTGTTTCCTCATCAAAGTCTAAATTCCAAACATTATTATATGCTAATTTTTGTGCATATTCTGAACTCATATTTAAAATAAAAGCAATTTGCCTCTTATTAGATACCAAACTAGGAATAAACCTAACTTCTTTAGTTTGTTCTCCCCAATAAGACCATATTTCATCATTATTATTTATTTCTTCAGTGATTTTATCAAATTCATGATATGGAACCAATTTACTTACTGTTTTTGACCCAGGACATCTACCAATAGAGTATGAAATTGTAAATCCACTATATTGATAAACATATTCTTTTAACAACATATCTTCTTGTATATTCCACATTCCAACACTATTATTTATTTTATTAGATCTAACTTCAGACGTAAAATCAGTCGATATAAATCCGTTTTTTATTGTAAAATCAAAATTTTCAAGTTCACCAAAAATACCATGTATAAATGTACCTTTTTTTAATTTAACTTCCATTCCTACGCTATATTTATTTTTTTCTATGTATTTTGTATCATCATAAAACAAATTAATCTGATTTAATAATATATCTTTTGCTCTTCCATTAAACTTTTCTTCTATATTTTTTATATACATCTCTTTATTATTCATTTCATCGACACCAAATCAATTATACCATACTTTTACCTCTATCACTATGGACATGTGTCTTTTCCTATTTAAGTCCCTATAAATTTCAAATTATCTTTATTTCTTTATGTTTAATCACTTATTTTACCTATAATTCACTTTAATTACTGTGAAGAAAACTGTATAAATAGGGATTTATAGGGAAGAAGGTATCTAATAAGGTATCCAAAACATAGAGAATTTTATTTGTTATTTTTTATTTCTTTGGAAATATTTTTACTTAATAAATCACTAAGTGGTTTAAATTCTAAGGAATCATCTATTTGCTCTTCAAAATATTCATCATTATCCCAATATGATTTTATTCCATAAGGGTTAATATTATAATCTGATGCATCACTTGTGATTAGTCTATACTTATCGTCTACTATTTCTAATGCTGTACAATTAGACATAGACAGTCCTATTTGTGAACTCGTTTTAAGAAGGTCTTTAACATTATCTAATCTACCTGGTGCATCACAATGTGGAACAAATAACCCATCAACTAATCCTATGCATTCAACACCGATTAATGGTTGATTTTGACCATATTTTATTTGCAAAGAGTCTGATGAGCATTCTTTAAACCAACAATTTGCTCCTGCTGAAACACCGCACATAACTTTTCCATTTTTCCAAGCATCTCTTAGTTTTTCATCAAAACCTGTCTCTTTCCAAAGTTTAATCATATCAAGAGTATTTCCTCCACCTTCATAAATAATATCTGCCCATTCAATAAGTTCATTAATTATTTCTTGATTTTCTAACTCATTACTTTTTATATCTTTACACTCACATCCATACATATCAGCATAAATATGTCTCATTGTTCCAAAATAAAATTCTTGTCCTTCTAACGGAACTGAATGTGCAATAAATAAAAAATGAGGTTTTTCTTTTTTTGTTAATCTAATTATTTCTTTATCCATTGGTGCAGTTTCATATGGATCTCTTGTTCCATCACTTAATACCCTCCCGTTTTTTCCTCCACCAATTGCTACAATTTTCTTACTCATAATATTACCTCCTAGCATCTCTATTATAGCATATTAATTTATAAAAAAGACACATCATATTCAAATATAATGTGTCTAAAATTTAAGTTTCAGGGTATCTAAAAGGTATCTAAATTTTTCATAATTATTATCCATTATAATTATTTTTTTATTCTATATTAACACCACTATTAAATACTTTTTTACAAATAAAACTCATTACTACTATAATTGTTAGATAAATTATAATTGCAATTACTGCTAATAACTTAAATGAATTTGGATCCAGTTGAATATTATTTTTAAATAAATCCATTATATTACTATTAAATATACCCAATATAAACGTTAAAAATAATACCATACTTTGAGATAAAATATAAGCTATAAATCCAAATAAAACCGAAAACCCTATTTTTTCATTATTTCTTCTATAACCTAAAAGTAATCCTAAATAACCACATTGCAACGCGTTAAATATTTCTAAAAATAGTATTGATAAAACACTTACTATAAAAAATGAAGTGCTAAAATTTATACTTGTAGTAAAATTATTTATAAAATCTTTTAATAATATCCACCTATCTTTTGTGTAGTATGCAATAAACAAACCAATAACAATTACAGAAAAACTTATAACAAAAAATATTAATGTTTGAAAAAGCTTAGAATTATATATGTCATTTTTAGTTACTGGCAATGTATGAGTTAAATACGCTTCATCTTTATAAATAGAATCTCTGAACCTTACCCAACTTCTCATTAGTGTATTAATTAATATACTAGCCATCATTGAAAACATACATCCAACACTAATTTGTGAAATTATTTTCAAGATAACAGAATCGTCAATTGCAAATAATATTCTTGTAGATATTGAAAAAAATATAGTTAATATATAGAAAATAATCATATTTTTTAACATATATTTCAAATCATATTTTAATAGTTTTACTAACATTTGAACATCCTCCTAAACACTTCATCTATTGATGATTTTTCTTTATTTCTTAATTTGTCTGAATCTTCATGTAATATAACTCTACCTTTATCAATAAAAATCACTTCATCCAAAATTCTTTCAATATCAGATATTAAATGAGTAGAAATTATTACACTAGCATTCTCATTAAAATTGGAAAGAATTGTATCTAAAATGTAATCTCTTGTTGCTGGATCAACTCCACCCAATGGTTCATCTAATATATAAAGATCTGCACTCCTTGACATTACAAGTACTAATTGTACTTTTTCTTGCATTCCTTTACTCATTTTAGAAAGATTTTTATTAATATCTAAGTCTAAGTCTTTTAATAACTTCTTTGCTTTATCTGCATCAAAGTTATCATAAAAATCATTAAAAAATTCTATTACTTCTGATACTTTCATTTGTTTGTTTAAGTATGTTCTTTCTGGAAGATATGCAATAATTTTTTTAGATTCTACACCTACTGAATTACCTTTTATTTTAATCTCACCATTTGTTGGAATTAACAAATCATTAATAAGTTTTATTAAAGTTGTTTTTCCTGCTCCATTTTTACCAAGTAATCCAATTATTTTACCACTTGATATTTTTAAATTAACTTCTTTTAAAACTTCTTTATCATCATAAGACTTACTCAAGTTTTTAATCTCAACTAATTCCATATTATTCATCTATCCCTTCTAAATATTTTATAGAATCCGCTTTGCCTAAACCAATTCTCCTCATTCCCTGAAAATAACTTTTTGCTAGTGTAATTGCATATTCATCTTTTAAACTTTCAATTAATTTAGCATCATTTGTAACGTATTTTCCATTAGTTCTTTCAGTATAAATTAAATTCATATCCTCAAGCTCTGTTAAAGCTTTTTGCATTGTGTTTGGATTCACTTTAAAAGTAGTTGCAAAATCCCTAACAGATGGTAACTTATCTCCAGCTTTAAAAACTCCTGATATGAGATAAATTTTTAAGTAATCTAATAATTGTATATAAATTGGTATATTATTATCAAATGTAAAATCCATTTCGCACCTCTACTGTATTATTTACTTAATACAATAGTATTGTATTTTAATTTATATTTATTGTCAATAAAAAAGCCGAAATTTAATTCGACTTTTAAAATATTATTTTATTTCAGGGTATCTAAAAGGTATCTAATTCCCTATTCTTCCCTATAATTTAATTTCAAAATCTCACAAGTCCTTGTAATTGCTTACTTTCCACAACACTGCTTATATTTACGCCCCGATCCACATGGACTGAGTGTTACTATTTTCTGGCAATAACTTGTGGATAACTTGTATTTTATGCTAATAATTTGTAAGTTTTTCAACAAATTTCTTAAAAAATCTCTCAGAAGTTATTTAAAAAGGTATCTAAAATCCTTTTTTAATGATTTTTCGAAATTTTTTAGTAAGTT